>JBCCRT010000054.1:0-17620 GCA_039201235.1 Planctomycetota bacterium | reverse complement strand
GCAGCCGGGGCGTGAAGATCGTGTCGGCGGGGAACGGGCCGCGGGCGTCGATGCCCGCCTGCTGCGCCATCTGGATGGCGGGCTCGATCACCCGGGTCTCCTCGTCGCCGAACAGCCCGCCCTCGCCGGCGTGCGGGTTCAGACCACAGACCGCGACCTTCGGGTTTTTGGTGCCCATGCGGACCAACGCCTGGTGCCCGAGGTCGATCGGGTCGAACACCCGGCCGATGGTCAGCACGTTACGCACATCCATCAGCGGCAGGTGGATCGTCGCCAACGCGACGTTCAGGGGTTTACCGCCGCCTTGATCCCCCACACCGAGGCTGCCGTCCGTGCCGGGGGAACTTCCGGGGGAATGGAAGAGCATGGCGACGCGGCGGGCTTTGCAGCGGTGCTGGAGCAGCTCGGTGTGGCCGGGGTAGCGGAAGCCGGCGAGCCGCCAGGACGCCTTGCAGATCGGCGCGGTGACGAGGGCATCGATGCCGGCGTCGTCGATGGGCCGGTGGGCCGCGGCGATCGCGTCGGTGAGGAACCGCATGGACGCCTGACCGCCGAGTTTGCTCGGGCCGTTGTCGCGGGAGGTCAGCTGGGAGTACTCGTCGTAGTCGAGCACGACGACGTCGTGGACCAGCCCGAATTCGGCCCGCGGCGAGTCGTGCTGCAGCCGGTGCCAGTACGGGTCGAGCTCGGCGAGGTCGGCGGCGTAGGCCATGAGCTCGTTCATGCCGTAGACCACGAAGCGGGCGAGCTTGCGCACGGCCGGGTCGGCCAGCGCCTTGACGATGACCTCGGCCCCGACCCCGCCGGGCTCGCCCATCGTGATCCCGATCACGGGCTTGCGCCGCAGCGGCGCGGGCGGGTTGTCGGATCGCTGGGCCATCGCGTGATTTTACCCGTGGCCCGGGCTGACCGTCGGTGCCGCAGTAGAATGCGCCCGACGATGAGTGAGCGCGAGCGTTTCAAGGCGGCCGTGGTCGGCGCTGGGCGGATGGGCCGGCACCACGCGCGGACCTACGCGGCGATGCCGAACGTCGAGCTCGTCGCCGTCATCGATCGCGACACCGAGCGGGCCGAGGAAGCGGTCGAGGAATACGGCGGCGTCGCGCTGCCGGATGTTGCGACGCTGCTGGAGAAGTTCCCCGGCCTGACCGGCGCGACGGTGTCGGTGCCGACCGAGTTTCACGTCGCCGCGGCGACCCCGCTGCTGGAGCATGGGGTGGCGTGCCTGATCGAGAAGCCGCTGGCCCCGACGCTGGCCGACGCGGTTTCGTTAAAAGAACTGGCCGAGCAACACGGCGCGGTCTTGCAGGTCGGCCACACCGAGCGGTTCAACCCGGCCGTGCGGGCGCTGGTCGCCAAGCAACTGAGCCCGCGGTTCATGGAGGTCGACCGGGTGAGCCCGATGACGTTCCGCTCGCTCGACGTCGGCGTGGTCATGGACATGATGATCCACGACCTGGACATCCTGCTGACGCTGGCCCGCAGCCCGATCGCGAAGGTCGAC
Source organism: Planctomycetota bacterium (assembly GCA_039201235.1). GTDB lineage: Bacteria > Planctomycetota > Phycisphaerae > Phycisphaerales > Phycisphaeraceae > Algisphaera. Next base: position 16,116 of record JBCCRT010000054.1, on the reverse strand, counting down.
GCGGTGGGCGTCAGCGTGCTGGGCGAATACGAGGACGTCTGCGACGCCCGGCTGACGTTCGAGAACGGCTGCGTGGCGACGCTCACCGGCAGCCGGCTGGCGATGAAGACCGAGCGGAAGCTGCGGCTGTTCAGCGAGACGAGCTACGTGAGCCTGGATTACGCCAAGCAGAGCGGGCTGGTGATCGAGAAGTCGGGCAACGACGACGCGCTGGCGGACCTGCGGCGGCAGCTCGCGGCGGGAGCGGACCTCTCGGGGCTGGACTTCACGGACCTGGTGAACCTCGACGAGCTGGACATGGACCTGCCCGCGGCCGAGCGCGATCCGCTCACGGCGCAGGCGTCGGCGTTTCTGAACTGTGCCGCTTCCGGGGGCGAGCCGGTGGTCACCGCGGCGCAGGGCTGCGCCGCGATCGACGCCGCCGAGCACATCGCCGCGGCGATGGCGGCCCACCGCTGGGAGGGGCTGGGGGAGGCGAGGTTGTGAGATTTTTGATTGAGGATTTTTGATTTTTGATTTGGACCACCGCAAGACTCGCTTCTGGATGTAAACCGGTGTCCGGTCACCGCCCGCATTCACGGACCAAAATCTAAAATCCTCACTCGAAAATCAAAAATCCCTTATGCCCCTCTCCGCCCTGCTCATGCTTCTTTTGCTCGCCGGCCTGCTGGTCGCCAGCGGGTTCTTCAGCGGCAGCGAGACCGCGCTGTTCAGCCTCACCCGGCACCAGCGCGCCCGCCTCGCCCGCAGCCCCGGCGTCGCGGGGCGGGCGACGCTGACCCTGCTCAGCGAAACCCGCGGGCTGCTCATCACGCTGCTGATGGGCAACATGACGATCAACGTGCTGTACTTCGTGGTCAGCTCGGTGCTGCTGATCCGCCTCGGCGAGTCGGGGGCGCTACCGGGCCCCGTCGTCGCGGTCCTGACCGTTGCGCCGCTGCTGGCGATCATCCTGCTGGGCGAGGTGCTGCCCAAGCAAGTCGCCGCCCGGCTGCCCGAATCGTTCGCCCGGGTGATCGCGCTGCCGATGCTCGGCGTACACCGACTCATCGCCCCGCTGCGCATCGGTGCGGCCGTGGCAGTCATCACCCCTCTGTCCCGCCTGCTCGCGCCGCCCACGCCGCCGCCCGAGCTCTCGCCCGAGGAGCTGGAGACCATGCTCCAGCTCTCCCGGCACCACGGCGTGATCGACCACTCCGAGCAGCGCGTCCTCGAACAGGTCCTCGAGCTCAGCCGGCTGCAGGTCCGCCAGCTCATGGTGCCCCGGGTCGACGTGGTCGCCTTCGACCTCGACGACCCCCCGGAAGTCTTGATGACGCTGATCCGCGAGACCCGGCTGCGGCACCTGCCCGCCTTCCGGGGGGACCTCGACAACGTCGTGGGTGCGATCCACACCAAGCAGGCGCTGCTCGCCCGGCCGCAGACCGCCGAGGACGTTGAGGCGTTGGTCCGGCAGGTGCGGTTCGTGCCCGAGCTGCAGCGGGCCGACCGCGCGCTGATCGACCTGCGCAAGAGCGGGACGACCTTCAGCGTCGCGGTCGACGAGTACGGCGGCACGGCCGGGTTCGTCACGCTGGAAGATTTGGTCGAGCATTTGGTCGGCGATATCCCGGGGGCGTACGAGGCCGAGGTCGAGCCCGAGGTCGAAGCATTGGACGCCGGTGCCGCGCCGCGGCGGTGGCGCGTGGACGCAGACCTGTCGGTTCACGACTGGCCCGACGTCTTCGGCCGGCACCGGCACTTCGAGGCGGCGCGGACGTTGGCGTCGGCGAACACCGTGGGCGGGCTGGTGATGGCCGAGCTGGGCCGGGTCCCCGCGGTGGGCGACCGCGTCCGGCTGGGGAACCTCCGGCTGACGGTCGATCGCATGTCGGGGCACCGCGTCGAGCGGGTGCTGATCGAGATGAAAGACAAAGACAAAGATAAAGACCCCGAACCGGCGGGGGGTGCGGCGTGAGCGGCGGGCAGTGGGCCTTCTGGGTCGGGCTGATGCTCGCGGGCTTCCTGGGCTCGGCGTTGTACTCCGGCATGGAGACCGGGGCGTACACGATCAACCGCGTCCGGCTGCAGGTTCTGGCCGACGGCGGGCAGCGGGCGGCGGTCGCGCTGCGTCGCCTGGTCGACCGGCCCGCGACGCTGCTCGCTACGCTGCTGATCGGCAACAACCTGGCGAACTACCTGGGCACGTTCGGGCTGGCGGTCATCCTCGAGTCGATGGCGCTGTCCGATTGGCAGTCGATCCTGCTCAACACGCTGATCGTCACGCCGCTGCTGTTCGTCTTCGGCGAGACCCTGCCGAAGGACACGATGGCGGCGCACAGCGACCGCTTGATGCCGCCGCTCACGAACGTGCTGGTCGTGTCGCAGAAGCTCTTCACCTGGGTCGGGCTGGTGCCGGTGGTGCGGCTGTTCAGCACCGGGGTGCTGCGGCTGCTGGGCCAGCCAGGCGGCGAGGCGGTGTTCGCGCCGCGGAAGCGGGTCGAGATGCTGGTGCGCGAGGGGGTGGGCACGGGGCTGCTGAGCGACGAGCAATCGGCGATCGCGGACCGGGTGCTGCGACTGGGCGGCCGGCGGGTCCGTCAGGAGATGGTGCCCTGGGCCGAGGCGGTGACCGTGCCGGCGGACGCGGACGGCGCGGCGGTCTGGGCGCGGGCCGACCGCAGCGGGCGGTCGCGGTTCCCGGTGGTGGACGAGGCGGGGGCGGTGGTCGGGGTGCTGGACTGCTTCGACGCGTTGATCCACGAGCGCGACGCCTGCCCGCCGGCGCGGGAGCTGATGCGGCCGGCGGCGACGCTACCGGCCGACATGCCGCTGCGGCCGGCGTTGGCGCGGTTCCAGCGCGAGAAGCTGGCGCTGGCCGTCGTGACCGACGACAACGGCCGACCCGTTGGGGTGGTGACGGTGAAAGACCTCGTCGAGCCGATCACCGGGGAGCTGGCGAGTTGGTGACGCGGTGGTGCCTGCCCGATCTGGCGGACGCGGTCGCGGCGGGCCTGCGGCGGCGCGCGGCCGAGGACGACGCGGCGCAATCGGTCTACGGCTTCGACGGCCTCGACGAGCTGGGGCTGCACCCGCTGATCCACGCGACGCTACGCAACGCGGGCTACGGCGTCTGGCCCGAGCAGCGGTACCCCGGGGCGTGGGCGAAGAAGAAGCGCAGCGAGGGGCGGCGGTGCGACCTGGTGCTGACGCCGGGCGGCCTGCCGTTGCGCGACCCGGACGTGCGGGACACGCTCTTCGGCGGCACGCCGGCGACGGACGCCGAGGCGGCGTACTGGCTCGAGGTCAAGACGGTGGCGCAGTTCGAGGCCGAGGGCCCGTTCCGCCGGTACTCGGCCGAGCTGCTGCAGCCGGTTACGAAAGACGTCAAGAAGGTCTGGTCGGACGGGGTTATCCGCCACGGCGGGCTGCTGCTGGTGCTGTTCACCGCGGACGAGGCGACGGCGAGCCACGACCTGGTGGCGTGGCACGGCCGGTGCGTCGAGAAGGGCTACCCCGTCGGGCCGCCGGTGGTCCGCGGCTTCGGCATCACCGACCGGGTCGGCAACGCGTGGTGCGCGGTGGGCTTGTACGGTGTGCGAGGGGTGTGAACGGGCGCCGGTCAGGGCCCGACGCTGAGGCGGTCGGCGCGGGTCTGGCGTTGGAGGCTGGCGTCGAGCTGGACACGGAGGCGGTCTTCGCTGTCCTTGTCCTGGTTGACGAGCCGGGGGACGATCCGGCCGGTTTCGGGCTCGAGCAGCAGGACGCGGACCGCGGGCTGGCCGCCGGCGGTGACCGAATCGACGTCGAGCATCAGCGTCCCGACGTTCATGGAGACCCGAGCCAAGCCCTCGATCTCGGCGACGCCGCCGACCTCGTTGCCGGGCAGCTCGGTGAACTCCTGCGACCGCCAGACGCCGTCGTAGACCCGCCAGACTTCTATTTTGGCGCGTTTCTGGTCCTTGTTGCCGCCGATGACGAAGTAGAAGAACTCGGGGTCGAGCTCGATGGGGGCGGACCACTCGGCGGCCTCAAGTTCTTCGGGGTCCGGGCCGAGAGACGGGCGGTTGGCGTTTTCCTGCTTCTGCTTGGGGGGCAGGCGGGTGAAGCGGTAGAGCGGGTTGAGCACGCCGACCTCCACCTTGTAGCGGTAGGTCTTGCCGGGCTCGGCGGTGAGGTCGTGGGCCCAGACCTTGACGTCGCCGGGGTTCTGGACGTCGGGCTCGGCGGCGGGGTTGGTGAAGCCTTGGCCGAAGTTTCCGGGCCGGCCGAAGTTGCCTTGGCCGGGCGCCGGGCCGTCGAAAAATTCGGGGCCGCCGAAGCTCTCGTCACGTCGCGGGTCGCCGGCGGTGTCGCGGTCTTCTTCGACGCCGAGCAGCTCGTTGAGTTCGGCGCGGAGGCTTTGGAGTTGTTCCCGGATGCCGGCGATGCGGCGTTCTTCCGGGCTCTGTCGGCTCGTCTCACGCTGGGGGCGGTTGCCGCCGCGGCGCTCGCCGAATTCGTCTTCGAAGTCCGGCGCGTTGTTGCGGCCACGGCGTAGGGTGTCCCGGCCGTCTTCGCCGCCGAAGCGGCGGAGCTGGCGTTCGAGGCGGTCGATACGGCTTTTCAACTCATTCTGCCGCTGCAGTTCTTCAGCGGTGAACACGCGATCCTCGGTGCTCGGCGGGGTCCAGGGCCCGTTCTCGATCGCGGGGAACGGCGGGCGGCGGATCTCGGCCTGGGCGCCGCGGACGAAGCCCTCGAGTTTCTGCGACTGCTCGAAGTCCATATCGGGGCGGGACTCGGGCACGAAGGCGGCCTGCCCCGGCAGCGGGTCGATCGTCACGCGGTTGCCCCAGCGTCCGGTGAGCGGGTCCTGTTCTTCGCGGATCAGCCGGACCGACGTGACCGCGAGGCGGTCGGCCCAGAGCCCGCGGTTGGGGCGGTTGGCCTCCGGGACGTCCGGCGACTCGTAGCGGCGTTGCAGCTCTTCGAACGAGAAGGTCGCCCGGACGGTGACGTACTGGAAGTCCGCCGGCGCGGGGTTGCCGACCATCTCCAGGATCTGGGCGGCGCGGCGGTCGCCGGTGTCCGCCAGCACGCCGTGGCCCTGCTTCACGAGCAAGTCGGTGGGCACGGGCGGCGTGGGCAGGACGACCTCGGGGTACTCGGGGCTGACCTCGAGGGTGACCGCGTCGGCCAGCGGGCCCGAGTCGATCGGGCTCAGCCGCTGATCGGTGGCGACGGGCAGGCGGTAGGTGTCGACGAAGACCCGGGCGTAGCCGGGGATGACCCGCGGCTCGACGTTGGACGCCCCGCCTAGCCGGGCGTCGAGCCGCTCGGCCTTGGCCTCGACGACGTCGGCGATGTCGCCGGGCGCGACCGTTTGGTTGTCGAGCTCGACGGCGTTGGGCTCGCCGAGCAGGAACTGCGTCGCCCCCACCCCCAGCAGCACGAGGACGCCGACGCCGAGCACGAGTTTCTCGACGTGCCGCTGCAGCAGGCCGAAGTCTTTGTTGTTCATCGCGGGCCTTTCACAAACCAATCGGGTCCAGGGAAAAGTGCGGTCGACGGGCGTGACGGGATCAACGCCGCCGCGGATCGCCGGGGTTGTACCGGGAGTCGTTCACGCCGGGCTGCCAACCCCCGCCACCGCCGCCGAAACCGCCGCCGGGCGCCACGCCCTCCGACGGCTCGGCGAGGCCGACGTCGACCTTCACGGCCTCGGGCATCAGCGGCGCGGTCCACTCGCGCAGCCAGAGGGTCTCGATAATCAGCTCGAGCTCGACCACGTCGCCCTGGCCGTACATATAACGCTGCCCGAGCAGCTCATACTCGTCGAGGGCGGTGACCCGGGCGTTGAGCACGGTCATGAGGTTGACACTGCCCAGGGCGTTGAACAGCTCGGGCAGCCGCTGGTAATCGGCGTGCAGCAGCAGGCGGGCGTGGCGGACGTCGTAGAGGCTGTTGGAGGACCGGCCGGTGGGCGAGAACACGAAGTTTTCGGACAGCGGCTCTTCGCGGGCCCGGTCGGTCATGCCGCCCGCCGGCGGGCCGTAGGAAGCGTCGCCGACCCGGGGGCCGCCGCCGAGGGCGTTGACCCCGCCGGCGTTGTGCAGCCCGACATAGCCCGGCAGGACCTCGGCGCGGATCAGCCGCTTGACCGGCGCGTTGAGCACGCTCGACGGCACGGGCTGGCCGTTGACGTTGCGGTGCTCCCGCTGGTCCGGCACGTCGTTGGCCAGCGCGATCGCGGCGATCAGGTCCTGCAGGACCCAGAGCTCGAGCTGGGCCTCCCAGAGCTGGCTCGGCGTGGGCGAGGCCGTGGACCGCCCCAGCGACGCGACCTGCAGCGGGAAGTCGGGGTTGATCTGCCGCGGCGGGTTGCCGAGGTCCGGGTCGGCGTACACGTTGAGGCCGGCGGCGTGACGCAGGAGCTGATTGACCAGCTCGCGCTGCTGCTCGGCGAACTGCTGCTGACGCTGCGCGTCGTTGAGGTCGGTCTGGCTGGTGCCGGCGTTCAGCGAGGCGCGTTGGACATCGAGCTCGCGCTGAAGTTCCTCGGCCGTCATCGGCCGGCCGGCGTTTAGGTAGGGCCAGCCCGGCAGGCCGGCCCGCTGCGCGGCGCCGGCGGCGCGGTCCGCGTCGCCGGCCAACGCGGCGAGCAACTCCAGGTAACGGTTGCGGGCCGAGAAGCCCAACCCCGACGGGGTGTCGGGGAACAGCGCGTCGATCATCGGCTGCTTGCCGGCGCGGTTGACCCGCAGCGCGGCGTCGAAGATGTCCTTCGACTCGCGGGTCAGGTCGCCGTAGATCCCGTCGAGGACCTCGACCGTCGCGGCGTTGATGGTGACATTGCGCAGCGTCTCGGGCGGGTCGTCGGCGTTGGCGGGCGGCACCTCGAGCGACTGCCGGAGGTAGCGGTCCAACTGGTTGAGGTCGCGGCCGGGCTGCTCGGCGGCGCTGGCGCGTAGGGCCGGGTTGGCGAAGAATATGAAGTACCCGATCGCGCCGAGCGACGCGAACATCAGCGCGAACGAGACGACGGAGATCGGGTTGGCCTTGATCCAGGCGAGGGCCTTGTTCATCGGGCCACCTCCCGGTCGAAGGCGGAGGGGTCGGCGTCCGGGTTGGCGTTGAGGCGGGCGAGCGTACCGTCGGCGGGTCGGGCTTCGGCCGAGGGCGTGTCGGGCGTGTCGTCGGGCGACGCCTGCGGCGGGCGGGAGGGCGTGAAATCGACACGGGGCCGGGCGTCGGCGGGGCTCTTGAGCTCAACGATCCACTCGATCTCGAACCGCTTATCCCCGCTGCGGTCTTCGTCGGCGAGCGGCCGCTCGGGCGTCAGCGCGGCGAGGCTGGTGCCCGTCTTGCGGCCGCCGGCGTTGGTGTTGTTCCCGAAGCCGCCGCCGAACCCACCGCCGAAGCCGCCGGGGTTGCCGAAGCCGCCGCCCGGTTGGCCGAAGCCGCCGCCGGCCGGCGTCGGCGTGGCCCCGCCCCCGCCGCCGACCTGGCTGAGTGAGCGCACGGGGTTCTGGCCCTCGACGAAGGTGAAGCGGTACGGCCGGTCGGGTCGGTCGGCGTTGTCGCGCAGCCACTGCACGAGCTTGGCGTTGAGGTCCATGTCCGCGGTGGCCAGCGGCGTGGTGCCGGTGAGCGTGACGACGAACCGCGGGGCCCGGTCTTCGCCGAAGAAGTTGTCGGCGGTGTAGCGCTCCTCGGCGAGCGACCCGAGGTCGCCCGGTGCGTCCGAGCCGTCGGCCAGGGTCGAGCCGTCGTACCGCGCGGTGAGCGACTCGACGTAGACCCGCCGCCGCTGCGCCCGGGGGATCGCGGCGTAGGCCTCGTAGTCGTTGCCCAGCAGCGCCGGCTGGGGGCCCATCGCCAGCGCCGCGGCGTTGACGTCTTCGAGCAGCCGGGGCCACACGTCGCGGTGGTCCAGCGTCTGCCGCAGGTTGCGGATGAACTGCCGCGGGTCGGAGGTCTGCTGGATGTCCTGCCAGCGGCCCGCCTGTTCGTCGGCCCGGCTCAGCACGGGCCGGACCACCGACCGCAGCTCATCGAGGTTCGCGTTGATTGTGGCCCGGTCGGTGTAGTGCTTGGCGCCCACCAGCCCGGCGGCGACGACGAAGCACGCGGCGCTCGCGGCGACCCACGGCTGCTTGGCCTTCCACATCCGTGAGGCGAGTACGTGCCCCGGCAGGATGTTCGCCGACACCGTCTCCAGCCCCAGCCCCTGCAGCGCCAGGCCGCAGGCCGTCGCCATGTTCAGCGCGTGCTTGGCGAACTCGGCGTCCCGCTTGCCGTCGGCCACGGCCAGCCGCTCGAACCCGTCGGGCCGGATCACCTGCAGCTGCAGCTGCTGCTTCAGGAATTTCTGCAGCCCCGGCAGGCGGAACGTCGAGCCGACGCCCACCAGCTTCGTGAGGTTCGAGTCGCGGTTCAGCGACTGGTAGTAGCCCAGCGACCGTTGGACCTCCTGAACCAGGTCGGCGAAGACCGCCCGCATCGCCTGGAAGATCTGCTTGGCGTACTTGCTCGTCGCGGCCTCGCGCTTGAGCTTCTCGGCCTTGGGGAAGCTGATCTTGAACTGCTTGACCAACGCCTCGGTGAAGTTGTTGCCGCCGATCGGCAGGGTCCGCAGCCAGATGCCGCCGTCCTCGACGATGATCACGTCCGTGGACACCGTGCCGATGTCCATGTAGATCGCGCCCCCGCCCTCGGGCTGGTCGTGCTTGAACGTGTTGTAGACCGCCAGCGGCGAGAGCGTCAGCGCGTCGACCTTCAGGTCCACCGCCCGGTAGTTGGCCAGGTACTTCATCACCCGCTCTTTGGTGATCGCGAAGATGCCGACCTCGACGTCGGGCGAGTCCTCCTGCTGGAACACCTGGTAGTCCCACTCGACCTGCTCGATCGGGAACGGGATCTGCTGCTGGGCCTCGAACTTCACGATGTCCGGGATCTTCTTCGGGTCCACCGGCGGCAGCTTCGCGAACCGCGCGAACGCCATGTTCCCCGGCACCGATACCACCACCGGCGTCTTCTCCAGTTCGTGCTTCTGGATCAACGCGTCGAGCTGCACCTGGATCGCCCGGTCCACGTCCAGGTCCGGCGTGGTCAGCACCTGCTTGAACGGCAGCACGTCGAAGTCCTCGACCCGGGCCCCGTCGCCGCTACGCGTCAGCTTCACGGCCTTGACGGCGTTAGCGCCGACGTCGATGCCCCAGGCCTCGTTTCTGTTGGCCATCTGCTCAGTCTCCGGTCAGGTCGTCGGCGTTACCTCAAGCAAAAAATTCTACATCAGACCCGCTCGGCGTTCGTCGGCAGACACGGCCGACCACCGGGCGTCACCCGGCTTCCCGAAAAGACCCCGCGGGCAGAAAACCTCTACGGAGTCGCGCGGTACGGTTTGTGCTTGGTATCGGGCCGGCCGCCAGGAGGAGGGATAAAAATTCGGCGGACGCAGCAAGTGAGACATCAAACTCACCATTCCAATTAAACCCTTGAAACCGCCGGGCGTCAAGCCTCTCGCGAGTCCGATAGGTGACGCACGGGTTGCTACGAGCGCCGGGCCGCCCGGGATCGTCAGGGCCGGTCAGCCGGCGATCTCGCCGAGTGCGCCGATCAGTGTGTCCATGTCTTCCCCGGTCGAGAACGGCCCGGGGCTGACCCGCACCGCGCCGTCGGGGAACGTGCCGAACCGCCGGTGGGCGTAGGGCGAGCAGTGCAGACCGGGGCGGACCGCGACGTCGAAGCTGTCGTCGAGGATCGACCCGACGTCCGGCGCGTCCAGGCCCTCGACGGTCAGCGACACCGTGCCCACCCGCGCCGAAGGGTCGTCGCCGCCCAGCAGCGTGAAACGCTCATCGCTCTCCACGAACTCGATCAGCCGGCCGCACAACGCCTGCTCGTGCCCGAGCACGTCTTCCATGGGCCGGCCCAGCACGTGGTCGATCCCCGCCGAGAGCCCGGCGATCCCCACGGTGTTCGGCGTGCCGCCCTCGAGGTAGTACGGGTACAACGCCGGCTGTGTCGGCGTCGCCGAGTCGCCGCCCGTGCCCCCCTCCCGGTAAGGCATAAACCTTGCCGACTTCCGCGGGTCCTCTTCCGGGGGCGGGCAGCGGTCGCCGACCCACAGCAGCCCCGTGCCCGTCGGCCCCAGCAGCGACTTGTGCCCGGGTGCCGCGAGCAGGTCCACGTGCATCGCCCCCACGTCGATCGGCACCACCCCCAGCGTCTGCGCCGCGTCGAGCAGGAACAGCACCCCCGCCTCCCGCGCCACCGCCCCGACCGCCGCCGCGTCCTGGATCGTGCCCGTCACGTTGCTCGCGTGGGTCAGCACGAACAACACCGTCTGCGGGGTCAGAGCCTTCTTGAAACCTTCCGGGGGGATCAACCCCGCGTCGTCGCAGTCCAGCCGCGTCAGCATGATCGCCCCCGCGTCCGCCAACGCCTGCAACGGCCGGCTCACCGAGTTGTGCTCCAACACGGTGGTCACGACGTGCGGCACCCCGCCGCTCCCCGCCGCCGACGCCACCACGCCCTTGATCGCGATGTTCAGCGCGTCGGTCCCGTTCATCGTGAACACGACCCGCTCCGGCTCCGCCGCGCCGATCATCCGCGCCAGCTTCAGCCGCACCCCGTCGAGCATCGCCTCGGCCGCGACCGCCATCCGGTGCCCCGCCCGCCCCGGGTTCGCCGCGTCCGACGCGATAAACGCCGCCGCCGCCGCGCCCACACCGGGCGCCTTCGGGAAACTCGTCGCCGCGTTATCCAAGTAAATCATCGGTCGCGTTTCTTCATTCAGCCGCTTGCGGCTTAGCAGTCAAAACAGCCGCGGCCGACCCTGCACCCGACGCCACGCCGAGAGTTGGCCCAGGTGCAGCGACTCGTGCGCAGTGAACACGAACCCCGCCATGTCCCGCACCGTCGGCAACACGTCACGCCGCCGTTCGATCGGGTTCGGTGCGTCCAGCCGCTCGTCCGCGATGTGGCCGACGAGTGCCTCGGTCACCTCGTGGACTGTATGCCAAGCCCCGACCAATTCCTCCCACCCGGGCCCGTCGGCTTGCCCGACCGACGGCTCGCTGGCGATCCCGAACCGCGGGCCCCAATCGTTGTCATCCACCGGAGAGTCCCCACCCAGCATCGCGATCCCCCGGCCGCCGATCGTGGCCAGGTGCCCGACGATCCACGCCGGGTGGTGGCCGCCCTCCGCCACGGGGCGGAACGCGTCGCCGGCGTCGATGTCCGCCAGCAGCCCGTCGCCGTAGCCACGCAGGAACCGGTAGATCGTCAACTGCGGATCAATGCTCATGGGTAACTTCCCGACTTACGCCCCGACGTACTTGGCGTAGACGCCTTTCGCGACGTTCGCCTCTTTCGTGCCCTTGACGATCGCCCGGCCGTCCGTAAACAGAGTCAGCTCGTACGGCTCGCCGTTGTCCCGGATGTCCGCCCGCAGCATGAACTTATTCGCCTTCACGCTGCCGTGCGGCTCGAGCCGTTTGGCGATCTCGCCGAAGTCCAACTTTGAGCCGCTCTGCTTCTGCGTCAGCTGCACCGCGTTGCGGCCGCACAGCGTCGTCGTGCTGCTGCCGAACGCCCCGTCGAGGTACTCGAACTTCCGCTGCTTACAGCACACACAGTTCCCCACGTCGTAGGCCCGCGCGACCTTGAACTGACGGAACGTGTTCGACCACAGGTCGAAGTTCATCATCGTCGGGCTCACGCGGTCGAGGTTGCCCGTCAGAACCTTCAGCGTCTCGGCCACCTGGTAGTTCGAGACGATCGACACCGCGGGCCCGATCACCCCGGCCGTGTCGCAGGTCGGGTTCAGCCCCGGCGGCGGCGCCTGCTCAAAAATACAACGCAGACAAGGCGTCGCGATCCCGGCTCGTTCCCACGGCGTGTCACTTCCGGGGGTGTGCGGCAGGATGGCGTAGGCCGCGCCGACCGTACCGACCGCCCCGCCGTAGACGTACGGGATCGCGTGCTTCACCGACACGTCGTTGGCCAGGTACCGCGTCTCGAAGTTGTCGACGCCGTCGACGATCACGTCGACCTTGCCGTAGTCCGCGTTGCCGATCCCGGCCAGCCGCTCGATGTTCGTGTGGTTCACGTCCTCGACCACGGCCGTGACCTTCACCTGTGAGTTGATCGCCGCGATCTTGTTCTTCGCCGCGATGGCCTTGGGGATCGCGTTCTCGACGTCGGCCTCGTCAAACAGCACCTGCCGTTGCAGGTTCGTGATCTCGATGAAGTCGCGGTCGACGATCACCAGGTGCCCGACCCCCGCCCGGGCGAGCATGTTGGCGATCACCGTGCCCAGCGCGCCGCAGCCCACAATCAAGGCCGTGCTGCCGAGCAGTTTCTTCTGCCCCTGCTCTCCGAAGCCGGGGAGCAACATCTGACGGTGGTAGCGTTCGAGGTCCAAGACAAACATCCTTTTACACAGATTGCGCAGATTCCGTAGAGAATAAAAAACTCAACCTGGCTTTAAAATCTGTGTCATCTGCACAATCTGTGTTGAAGGCTGCGGAGGTTTTATCCGACGACCAGCGAACCGCCCTCGACCGGATCGACCCGCACGCCCTTGTCTTGCAGGAACGCGACCGCCGCTTCGAGCGTCGCCGCGTCGGGTGCGGTAAACTGCAGAGCCATGATGCCGATCTTCTCGCTGACCGACGCCTGACGGATATCAAACTTCACCGCCGGAAACTCTTGGGAGAGTTCCCAGATGCAGGGCCGGTCTTGGCAGCCGCCCTCGAAGGTGAGCCAGCATCTACGGGTGGTTTCGGGCATGGGTGTGGGTCGAAAGTCGAAGGTGTGAAAGTCCCAGGCCGCTTGCGGCTTAGCCTCCCGCGATGGCGGGGACGATGGCGAGGTGATCCCCGGCCTTCACCGGCGTGTCGAGGTTCTCGAGGAAGCGGATGTCTTCGTCGTTCAGGTAGATATTGATGAACCGGTTGAGGTCGGTCTTGGTTTTGTAGAGCTTGGTACCGAACTCGGGGTGGTCGTCGCGGAGCTTGCCGAGGACCTCGCCGACGGTCGCGCCGGCGACGTTGATCGACGCCCGGTCGCTGACCTGCGGCCGCAGCGCGGTGGGGATCTCGACGGAGACGGTCGGTTGGGTGGAGGATTCAGGCATGGGCGGGCTCGGATACGGGGGATTCAGCGGGTGGAGTCAACGCCGATGAATCGGCGTTGCCGGCTTGGATCAGCCGGTCGAAATCGGCGATTTTCGCGGGGATGGCGTTGTTTTCGGTGAACCGGCCGTCCATCGCTTCGAGGGTCTTCAGGCCGTTGCCGGTGATGCAGACGCAGATCGGCTCGTCCCTCGGGATCCGGCCTGACTGGATCAGCTTGATCGCGCAGGCGAGCGTCGTGCCCCCGGCCGGCTCGGTGAAGATTCCCTCGTGCTCGGCCAGCAGCTCGATGGCGGCGAGGATCTCGGGGTCGGTCGCCGAGGCGCCGTGGCCGCCGGACGTGCGGATGTTCTGCAGGACGTAGTAGCCGTCGGCAGGGTTGCCGATGGCGATCGACTTGGCGATCGTGTCGGGCTTCTGCGGGCGGAAGAGGTCTTCACCCTCTTCGAGCGCGGTGACGATCGGGTCGCAGCCCGCGGCCTGGGCGCCGTACATCGCGGGCCGGTTGTCTTCCACCAAACCCAGGGTGATGAACTCCCGGTAGGCCTTCCAGATCTTGGGCAGGATCGTGCCGCCGGCGACGGGGACGACGGTGTGTTTGGGTAGTTGCCAGCCGAGTTGCTCGGCGATCTCGAAGCCGTGGGTTTTCGCGCCCTCGGTGTAGAACGGCCGGAGGTTGACGTTGACGATCGCCCAGTTGTACTTGTCCGCGATCTGCGAGCACAGGCGGTTGACGTCGTCGTAGTTGCCGGCGATGCGGACGACGCGCGGGCCGAAGACGTTCATGCCGACCATCTTGCCGGCCTCGAGGTCGTGGGGCACCATGACGCAGGCGTCGAGCCCCGCGGCGGCGGCGTGGGCCGAGACCGAGTGCGCGAGGTTGCCGGTGCTGGCGCAGCCGACGGTGTCGAAGCCGAACTCGACCGCCTTGGTGACCGCCACGGCGACGACGCGGTCCTTGTACGAGAAGCTCGGGTAGTTGGCCGAGTCGTCCTTGATGTACAGTTCGTCGACACCGAGGTGCTTGGCGAGGCGGTCGGCTCTGACCAGCGGGGTCCAGCCCGAGTGGAGCCCGGCCCGCGGCTCGCCGGCGATCGGCAGCAGGTCGCGGTACCGCCAGAGGCTGCGCGGCCCGGCCTCGATGGATTCGCGGGTGACCTTGTCCCGCATCGCGTCGTAGTCGTAGGTGATCTCGACCGGGCCGAAGTCGGCGTCGCAGATGGTGCGCGGCTCGATCGGGTAGTCGATGCCGGACTCTTTGCCGCGGAGTGACTTGACGTAGCTCATGGCGAGTTTCGGGTAGGCGGCGGGTGTTCCAAAACAAACAGCCCTTCGCGTCACTCTCGGACAAGAAGGGCTGAACCGCCCGCACCACGCGGGGACCACGCCGCCTCTTATCTTCCCCCCGCTCGGCGTCGGCCGAGGCGGGGGAGGGAGTTCGCACCTTTCCCCCCTCTCGCAGTTTCGTACCGAAACTTCCGGGGGGACGGTTGCGGTGGCTTCGACGGGCCCGACCCTCAGCCACTCTGGATAAGTGCACGCAACACGGGATGTCATCCGGCCTCTCGGCCGAGCCACAGAAACTAGCCCGACGCGACGCGGTTGTCAAGGGTCGGGGACCCGGCGGGCAGCGTTACAATCGGACAGATACGGAGCAACATTCCGCCCTGCCGGGACTTGCGATGACCACTCAGCCCCCCGACCGCCCGGAAAACCCGGTAACCCCGCCGCCGCCCGACGAGCGGCCGCCCGACCACCCCATCCGGCTGCGGCTGACCGACGCCGACTTCCCGAAGTACTGGAAGTCCGGCTCGCTGAAGTACGACGACTTCGCCCCGCTGACCGAGGGCGGGACCTGCGCGATCCAGACCTGCCTGGACAAGAACCTCAACCGCACCGTCGTCTACAAGTCGCTGCACCCGCACCTCGCGGACGACGAGACCGAGGCGGCGCGGTTCGTCCGCGAGGCCCGCGTGACCGCCATGATCCCCCACCCCGGCACGGTGCCGCTCTACGAGCTGGGCCGCGACCGGATGGGCCATCCGTACTTCACCATGAAGAAGCTCGAGGGCCGGGACCTGCGGTCGATCCTCACCGACCTGCTGCAACGCAACCACCGCACGCAGGAGCTCTACCCGCTCGAACGGTTGATCGACGTGCTGATCAGCGCCGCGCAGACCGTCGCCTACGCCCACGCCCAGGGCGTCGTCCACCGCGACCTCAAGCCCGCCAACATCCTCGTCGGCGAGTTCGGCGAGGTCACCGTGTTGGACTGGGGCCTGGCAAAGGTCGTCGGCGAGATCACGCCGGACGAGGCGATGCCCCCGGCCGGCAAGTCCGGCGTCGCGTTGCACCTGACCCAGCCGGGCCGACGCTTCGGCACCCCGCTCTACATGGCCCCCGAGCAGGCCCGCGGCGACGACACCGACGCCCGCACCGACGTCCACGCCCTGGGCATCGTCCTCTACGAGGTCCTCACCGGCCAACCCCTGGTCTTCGGCAACAACCTCGACGACGTGCTGCACCAGGTCCTCGAACGCCCGACCCCACGGCCCTCCGCCGTCGCGCCCAAACGCGACATCCCCGACGAGCTCGAAGCGATCTGCCTCAAGTGCCTCGCCAAGCACCCCGGCGACCGTTACCAAAACGTCCCCGACTTGGTCGATGACCTGCAGGCGTTCCGCGACGACAACCCGCGGGAGGTCGAGGCGTACGACTTCACCTGGGCCGACGTCGTCGCCCGGGTGCGTCGGCGGTTCCTGCTGCCGGCCGCGTTTGCGCTGGGGGCCGCGGCCGGTGCCGCGGTGATGTACTTCTTTTTTCGCTGACCGACACCGCGGGAGGGCGAGGCTCCCGCCGAGCCGCATGTCGGAGAAACTTCGGCGGCTCGGCGGGAGCCTCGGTTCGCTGAAGCTCGTCGTCGCGGGCCGCGTGTTCCGTCGACTCTGCCCGGCGACGAAGGTCGCGTACAAACCGGACGAGCGATCGCTGCGCTCGATGGGGCTCTCGCCCG
>JBCCRT010000053.1:0-17834 GCA_039201235.1 Planctomycetota bacterium | reverse complement strand
GTCGCGGGGGATGCGGCGGAAGCGGGAGCCGGGGACGCGGAAGCCCTGGAGCCGGCCGGCGTCGAAGCAGCGGATGATGGTCTGCTGGGAGACCTTGCAGACCTCGGCGGCCTCGCCGGTGGTGTAGACCTGCTTGTCGAACAGCGACTTGGCTTTGGCGTCGGGCTTTTCCGGGCCTTGTGTACCGTTGACGGGGGGAGGGGCCATGGCGGGTCGTTCCCTGGTTCGGCCGAGCGTTCCAACTCATCGGGCGGTCGATCCAGACCGCACGCGCGGCCGTGGCTTGCCCAGCTTGGCTAACCGTTTGATCGGGACCGACACGCCACGACTTCACCGCCCGCCGCGGCAAGGCTCGCGGGTCGCAGCGGGTGTGCGGGTTGTGCGGATTGGGGTTTTTCCCTCTCCCCCTGGGAGAGGGTCAGGGTGAGGGCGATCGTGCCGCGGGGGCATACGACGCGAAATCAAGGTTTCTGTTACGTCGCCCTCACCCCGGCCCTCTCCCGTGGGGAGAGGGAGTAAAGGGGTCTACTCCAGAACCGAAGCCGCGGCGTCGTCGGCTTGTTGCTTGCGGTAGGCGTGGAGCTTGGCCCGCAGCGTGTCGTCGGTGGTGGCGAGGATCGCGACGGCCAGCAGGGCCGCGTTCTTCGCGCCGGCCTCGCCGATGGCGAGCGTGCCGACCGGGACGCCGCCGGGCATCTGGACGATCGAGAGCAGCGAGTCGAGGCCCGAGAGGGCGCGCGACTGGACCGGCACGCCGAGGACGGGCAGCACGGTGCGGCTGGCGATCATGCCGGGCAGATGGGCCGCGCCGCCGGCGCCGGCGATGACGACGCGCAGGCCGCGCGACTCGGCGGTGGCCGCGTAGTCGAACATCAGCTGCGGCGTGCGGTGGGCCGAGGTGACTTTCGCCTCGTGAGCCACGCCGAACGCGTCGAACAACTCGGCGGCCAGTTTCATCGTCGGCCAGTCGGACTTGCTGCCCATGACCAGGCCGACGAGTGGGGCGGGGGGGTCGTTGCTCAAGGTTGAAAGTCGAAGGCGGAACGTCGAAAGCCGCTGGCGGCTCAGCGGGTGAGAACACTCAGCGCATCACCACGAACTCTTCGAGCAGCGTGACGGGCTGCTCGCGGAGGTTCGCGCCGCGGCCGAGGGTGCCGGGGGTGGCGTAGGTGAAGGCGCGGTTGCGGCGGACCATGACGGTCTGTTGCACGGGGTTGCCGGCCTCGTCGAGCACGGCCGCGCCGGTGATCGGGTCGGTGGCGGCCTGGGTGATCGGCTCGCCGGTGATGGGGTCGATCAGGGGCTGGGTCTCGCCGTCGGCGCCGGCGAAGAAGAGCGTGAACTCATCCACGTCGCGGCTCGAGGCGGGCCAGATCGCGACGCTGTCCCGGGCGAAGTCCTCGCCCTGCAGCAGCCGGCCGATGACGTCGTCGGGCCGCTCCAGCAGGTCGTTGCCCAGGCGCTCGGCGATGGCGGGGAAGACGTTGGGCGGGATCTGCCGGCCGGCGGTGACGATGCGGCCCAGGTTGTCGAGCACGACGACCTGCGGGATGAACAGCCGGTCCCGGCCGGTGTTGTTCGTGACGGTGTAAGGGGCGTACCAGTACCACCGCATCGCGCCGCGGTCGTCGGGGACGGCGATGGCCTGCGGCGTCCGGACATCAAGTTCGAACGCCCAGCTCGGGTTGACGATCGACGGCTCGGCGAAGCTGCCGGGCGTATCGTCCTCCTGGGAGTAGGCCGGCGGCACGGCGGTCAGCAGCGCGGCGGCGGCCAGGACGGGCAGGCAAAACGCGAAACGAAGGGGCGGGCAATTCGCATTCATGCGGGGGCTTTCGGGAGATACAATCGTTGGTCGGTGATCGGTTTAGCCCTCGGCTATCCCGCCCCGAAGCGGCCAGTGTAAGCCCCGCCCCGCGGCGGTTCAATCGTTGTGGTCCGTGCCATCCGTTGTCTTGCCGTCATGGTCCGACTGCCCACCAACCCGCCCGCCCCGCCGCCCGCTGCGGGAGCGACCCCGTCGTACGACGCGTCGTTCCGCCGGGCGACCCCCGTGGAGAGGCCCGAGGCGATCGCGATGCTGCTCACCGGCCGGCGGGAGGCGTCGGACGCGGCGGTCCGGCCGTTCCTGGACTTCGCGGCCGAGCACGGGTTGGACCTGACCGACCTGTGGCTGGGCTTCGAGGGCCGGCGGCTGCTGGCGACGGCGCTGGTCGTGCCGGGGGTGGGGCGGACGGCGATGCTCTTCGCCTCGCCGGCGGTGTCCAACGCCCGGGCCGAGCTGACGGGTCGGCTGGTGGGCCACGCGCTGGCCCACGTCGAAGCGGGGCGGTTCGCGTTGGTGCAGGCCCTGCTCGAGCCGGGGCAGGACCTGCAACGCCGGGCGTTGGAAGCCGGCGGGATGCGTCACCTCGCCGAGCTGGCGTATATGCACCGCCGGGGCCAGGCCGTCGGCCCGCTGCCGCCGCCGAAGCTCGACGGCCGGCCGCTGCAAGCCGTCACCTGGTCCGAGGCCGAGCGTCCGCGCTTCGCCGACGCCATCGAATCCAGCTACGAGTCCACGCTCGACTGCCCCGGGCTGCTGGGATTGCGTGACATAGACGACGTCATCGCCGGGCACATGGCCACGGGCCGGTTCGACCCCCGCCGCTGGACCGTCTGGTCCGACCCCGATGACGGCCGGCCCGTTGCGGTGGTGCTGCTCAACGAGTCCGCCGCCGCCCGCGGCTACGAGCTGGTGTACCTCGGCGTCTGCCCCCACGCCCGCGGCCGGGGCCTGTCGCGCCCGCTCATGCGGCGGGCCCTCGACGTCACCGCCGACCTCGGGGCCTACGCCGAGCTGTTCCTCGCGGTCGACGACGCCAACGCGCCCGCGCTAAGGCTCTACGGCGGGCTCGGCTTCCGCGTCAGCCACCGCAAGACCGCCCTGATCCACACGCCCAACCCATAAGCAATCGGTGAACGACACATTAAAAAACCGTGTGCAGAACGTTCAGGTTTATCCACGGCTTGCCGTCAAACGCCGGCGGCAAGTGTGCAGAAAAAACTTGCGCGACGCTAAGCGATTGATTTGACGGGCGCTGGAAATGTCAACCCCCCTCCGCCGGCCGCGACGTGCGGGGCAGCGGCTTGAAGCGGCGGACCGCGGCTTTTATGTTGGCCCGTCGCTGAAGGATCAGCGTCGCACGCCCGCTCGGCCCGGTCGACGGCAGACCGTCAACCGTCCCTTGGGATTCCCGTCTTCGGCGGGCGTGACCGTTCCGGAAGGACCCAATCCAACCCGACCCGTCGAACGACTCAGGGACCCTCCGGAAGCACCCGCGGTGCTGCCGCCGGCGCGATCTCTGGGGCGCGTTGACCCACCGCTGACGGACAACACGCTGTCCGGACGCCGCCGATCGGAGCTGCCCCATGCCCGAACGATCCGACATACCCGACGCCCTCGACACCCGCATCGCCCAACGCCTCGCCCGGGACCTCGGGCCCCGGCGATACGAGTTGTGGATCCGACCGTCGGTCCGTCTGTCTTACCGTGGCGATGACCGCACGCTGCGGGTCCATGTGCCCAACCGCTTCGTGGCCGACAAGGTCCGCAGCGACTTCGCCGACGCGCTGCGCCGCGCCGCCGCCGCCGAGGCGGACCTCACCGGCGACGACGAGCCGACCCTCGACGTCCGCATCGAGCCCGCAAAGTTCGACACGCCGCCCGCCGCCGACGCGGACGCGCCGCCCGCCGCCCCGGTGAAACCCCACCGACACCCCGCCGACCCCACGCCGCCCGACCGCCCCGTCCGCTACCGCCACCGCTTCGAAGACTTCGTCGTCGGCCCCAGCAACGAGCTCGCGTACGCCGCCGCCCTCGCCCTCGCCGACCACGACCCCGACGATCCGGAACACGCAGACGCCCCGGCCCCCGGGCCCCTGGTCATCTACGGCGACTGCGGCCTCGGCAAGACCCACCTCCTTCAGGCCGTCTGCCAACGCGTCCAGCAACGCCGGCCCCACGCCAAAATCCTCTACACCACCGCCGAGTCCTTCACCAACGACTTCATCGCCGCGGTCAAGGGCAACAAGCTCGACGCCTTCCGCAAACGGGTCCGCCGCCTCGACCTGCTCGCCGTCGACGACATCGCATTCTTCGCCGGCAAGGAAAAGACGCAGCAGGAGTTCCTGCACTGCTTCGACCACGTCGAGCTCGCCGGCGCCCGCCTCGTGCTCGCCAGCGACTGCCACCCCTCCCAGATCCGCTCGTTCCGCGAAGCGTTGGTCAGCCGCTGCGTCCACGGGCTGGTCGTCCGCGTCCACGCCCCCGACGCCCCGACCCGGCTCGCCCTCGTCCACCGCCTCGCCAAGCGCCGCGGGCTCGTGCTGTCGCCCGGCCTCGACGGACGCCTCGCCGCCCACGCCGGCCGCAGCGTCCGCGACCTCGAGGGCATGGTCACCCACCTCCACGCCCTCGCCGCCCTCGCCCAGCCGAAGGGCCCAACCCGTCTGGTCAACCGCGTGCTGGTCGAGCGGCTCTTCGACGGCCAACGCCGACTCCAGCCCGACCGCCCCGTGCCCTTCGACACGATCCGCGACAACGTCTGCGACGCCCTAAGCGTCCCCACCGCGTCCGTCGCCGGCTCGTCCCGCCGCCGCCAGGTCGTCCTCGCCCGCGCCGTCGTCGTCCACCTCGCCTACCAGATGGCCGGCCTCAGCTACCCCGAGATCGCCGCCGCCCTCGGTAAGTCGTCCCACTCCACCGTCGTCACCGCCGGGAAACGCTTCGCCAAGCAGATCGAAGACGACGCCCCGCTCATGGTCGCCGGCTACCCCGAACCCGTCACCCCGTCCCGCCTCGTCGAAGACCTCCGCCGCCGGGTCCTGCAGGGGCCGCGGAAAACGTGACGCCCGCCGCGGGTATGTTGAACCGATGCCCGACTCCCCGCCCCTCGGCGTCACCGCCGTGATGCTGCCCGAGCTCGACTTCGACCAACAGGTCCAACTCTGCGTCGAGCTCGGGCTCACGCACTACGTCTTCCGCCCCCGCGAGATCCCCGACGCTCGCCGCGGCGAGCCGTACAGCAACTGGGGCAACCACGCCTTCGACCTCACACCCCGCCGGCTCGCCGACGAGGGCTCGACTCTCGCCGACCGGCTCGAAGCGGCGGGCCTCGTGCCCTTCGGCACCGTGCCGCGCGACGCCGACGGCCGAGACCCCGACCGCTTCCGCCTGCACCTCGACGGCGCGGCCGCCGCCCGCTGCCGCAACGTCCGCGTCGCCCTGCCGCCGCTGCCCCAAGGCGTCTTCGACTGGGCCGCCTACCTCGACGACACCCGCGACCGGCTCGCCCGCATGCTCGAGCTCGCCGCCGCTTACCCGCTGAAGCTCGTCATCGAGATGCACGCCGGCAGCCCCGCCGTCGACGCCGCCGCCGCCCGCCAGCTCTGCGACGGCTCCGACCCCGACCGCCTCGGCCTGATCTTCGACCTGCCCAACCTCTCCCGTGAAGGCATCCGCCACGCCGGCCTCACCGTCTCCGCCGCCGGCCCCTACCTCGACCACGCCCACGTCGGCGGCTTCACCCACCAACACCACCCCGCCGCCCAACGCGACGATGCCGGCTTCGCCCTCTCCGGCGGCCGCATGTGCCGCCTCGAAGACAACGACCTGCACCCCCCGACCTGGCTCGCCCTCTTCCGCGATCTTCACCCCGCCGCCCCGCTGATCCTCGAGGACTACACCCCAGACATCCCCGGAGCCGACCGCCTCCGCGCCACCACCGCCGCCACCCGCCGCGTCCTCGAACCCCCCCAATAGCCGGCGGGCTACGCCCGCCCGGTCATCACCTTGTCCTTCGCCGACCGCGCCTCGCGCCGGCGCATCGACTCTTGCAGGATCTTTTTGCGTAGCCGGATACTGCCTGGGGTGACTTCGACCAGCTCGTCCTCGGTGATGTATTCCAGGCAGGCCTCGAGAGACATCTCCCGCGCCGGCTTGATCTGCATGTTGTCGTCTTTGCCGCCGCGGGTGCGGACGGCAGTGAGCTGTTTGGACTTGATCGGGTTGGCGATGATGTCGTTGTCCTTGCAGTGTTCCCCAATCACTTGCCCTTCGTAGACCTGACTTCCGGGGGTTACGAAAAAGAACCCGCGGTCGTACAAACCGTGCAACGCGTACGGCGTGACCTGCCCCGTTTCGGAGGCGATGAGGACGCCGGCGGCGCGTTTCGGCACGTCGCCGCGCATCGGCTCGTAGCGCAGCAGGTTGTGGTGCATGACGGCCCGGCCCTGGGTCGCGGTGAGCATGCGGGTCCGCAAGCCGATGAGGCCGCGGGCGGGGATGGTGAACTCCATGTGGATGTAGTCGCCGGCGCCGGCCTTGGGGTCCATCCGCACGATCTCGGCCTTGCGGTTCGTGACCAGGCTCATCACGTCGTTCTGACACTCGGCCGGGCAGTCGACGACGAGTTGTTCGATGGGTTCGCAGAGCTTGCCGGCGTGGTCGCCGTCCTCCGGCCTTTTCAAAATCACTTCGGGCTTGCCGACCTGCAGCTCGTAGCCCTCGCGGCGCATGGTTTCGAGCAGCACGCCGAGATGCATCAGGCCCCGGCCCGACACCTTGAACTCGTCGCCGCCGTCGCCGCGTTCGACTTTGAGCGCGACGTTGGACTGCAGTTCTTTCTGCAGCCGGTCCCAGACCTGGCGGGACGTGACGTACTCGCCCTCGCGGCCGGCGAAGGGCGAGTCGTTGACGCGGAAGGTCATGGTCAGCGTGGGTTCGTCGATCTCGACGGCGGGCAGGGCCTCGGGGCGGTCGGGGCAGGCGATGGTGTCGCCGATGTCGATCGGGTCGAGGCCGACGACGGCGCAGATGTCGCCGGCGATGACCTGGGGGACTTCCTTTTGCTTGAGGCCGTCGAAGGCGTTGAGCTTGAGGATTTTTTGTTGTTTGCCTTCGCCGGCGCGGTTGATGACGGTGACCTGCTGGCCGGCGTTGATCCGCCCGGCGGTGACGCGGCCGACGGCGATCCGGCCGACGTAGTCGGAGTACTGGATGGTGGTGACCATCATCTGGAGCGGCGCGGCGAGGGCGTCGACCCCGGAGGCGAAGCCGGCGGCCGCGCCGCGGGACGAGCCCTCGGCGTAAGGCGCGGGGACGTGGTCCAGGATCGCCGCGTAGAGGTCGAGAAGGTTATCGGGGTGATCGTCCCCCAACTTCCGGGGGTCGGAGGTGGCCCAGCCGTTTTTCGCGCTGCTGTAGACCACGGGGAAGTCCAGCGCGTCGTCGGGGGCGTCGAGCTCGCCGAGCAGGTCGAAGACCTCGTTGATCACGTCGTCGGGCCGGGCGTTGGGCTTATCGATCTTGTTGACGACGACGACGGGCTTGAGCCCGATCGCTAACGCTTTCTGCAGCACGAACCGGGTCTGGGGCATGGGCCCCTCGAAGGCGTCGACGACGAGGAGGCAGCCGTCGGCCATGTTGAGCACGCGTTCGACCTCGCCGCCGAAGTCGGCGTGGCCCGGCGTGTCGATGAGGTTGATCTTGTAGTCGGCCCCGTCGGTGTGGCGGTAGTTAACCGCGCAGTTCTTGGCGGTGATGGTGATGCCGCGCTCGCGTTCGAGGTCGCCGGTGTCCATGACGAGGTTGTGCTGCCCGCCGGCGAGCTTGTCGAGGTCCTCGGCCCGGAACATGCCGGACTGGTACAGCAGCTGATCGGTCAGCGTCGTCTTGCCGTGGTCGACGTGGGCGATGACGGCGACGTTGCGGAGGTGGTTCTGGGCCATGGGGGGATGGGGTGGCGGGGTCTGGGGTCTGAGGTCGGCTCGGCGGCTTTGGCTCGTTCTCGTCATCGTAATCGACCGCCGCGCCGCGATAGAATCTGCACATGGTCGACCCACCGAACCCACCCGCCGCGAAGGTCCCGTGGTACGTCGCGCACCCGATGCGGTCGCTGCTGCTGACGATCCTGGGGTTCCTGGCGTTCGGGGCGGTGGTGTTCTCGGTCGTCGCCTACACGACGCTGGGCCGGCTGAAGCAGAGCGACCCGTTTCAACTCGCGTTGGCGACGGCGGCGGGCCACCCCGCGGTGCAGTCGGCGTTGGGCCGGCCCGTCGAGGCAGGGTTCTTCGCGGCGGGGTTCATCGACGAGGCGAAGGACGAGGCCGAGCTGACGATGCGGCTGCGGGGCCCGGCGGGCACGGGCACGGTCCGCGCGATCGCCGAACGCTTCGACCCCGCCACGACGCCGGCCACGCCGGCGCGGGGCGGCTGGCGGCTGGTCTTCCTCGACGTGGCGACCTTCAGCGACTTCGGCACCCAGGTCGTCGACATCGTCAACGAACGCCCGCCCACCGGTGTCGACCTGCCCGAGCCGACGCCGGCGGCGAAGGAGAAGTACGGGGTGGGGAACGAGGAGAGCGGTCAGCCCTGACCCGGTGTCGGCGGCACCAGCGGCGCGATGACCTCGATCAACGCGGGGATGTGGACCGAGGCGACCCGCCAGATTTTCTCGGGGACCACGTCGCCGTATTCGTGAGCGAGGATGTGACGTTGGGCGATGATGGCCCGCCAGGGGACTTACGGGTTGGCGTCCCGGCAGGCGGTCGACACGCCGCGGGCCGCTTCGCCGATGATTTCGATACGGCGTTCGGTGGCGAGGCGTAGATCGTCTTTGGCGAGGAACTCGGCGAGGCCGACACGCTCGATACGTGCAGCGATCTGGCGGGCATACCGCAGCATGTCGGCCAGATACGCGGCGTCGTCCCCGGGCTCAGGCAGCATGAATCACACGGCTTTCGTGCAGGATCCGCCGACGCCGAAAAGGGTTGGACAGCGACTCTTTGACGACAAGATCGACGTCACGTCCGAACACCCGGCGTAACTCGTCGAGCATGTCGGGCCAGTTCCAGTAATCCCAGTCGCTGTCTTCGGCAAAGGAAACCAGCACATCGACGTCGCTTTCGGGACGGAAATCCTTACGGAGCACCGACCCGAACAGCGCGAGCTCCCGGACGCCCCAGCGCCGGCAAAACGATTCGACGAGCGTCGGGTCGTAAGCGAGGGGATCGGCCGGCATGCGGTGTGTCCTCGGGCTTTACACCACCCCCGCCGAGCCGGTGAGGATCGGGGCGTCGACGAACTCGCGGGGGTCGGTGACCTTGCCGGTCAGGGCCGAGGCGGCGACGGTCAGGGGGGAGGCGAGGTAGACGCCGGCCTGTTTGTGGCCCATCCGGCCGGGGAAGTTGCGGTTCGTGCTGCTGATGCACGCCTTGGGCTCGTTGAGTCGGCCGAAGGTGTCCTGCGGGCCGCCGAGGCAGGCGGAGCAGCCCGACGGGCCCATGGTGCAGCCGGCGTCTTCGAGGGCGGCGTAGACCGACGGCTCGCCGTCGCGGACCGGCTCGCCGTCGAGGCCCAGCCGGAGCATGTCGGCGTGGACCTCGGTGCTGCCGGGGACGACGAACATCGGGATCTTGACCTGTTGGCCGCGGACGATGTTGGCGGCCATGATCATGTCGGTGATCTTGCCGCCGGTGCAGCTGCCGAGGTACGCCTGATCCAGCTCGACGTCGCTGCAGTTGCGGGCGGTGTCTTTGTTGTCCGGGCTGTGGGGCTTGGCGACCATGGGCTCCATGATGCCCAGGTCCCACTCGTGCTCGTAGAAGTACTCGGCCCCGGGGTCGTCGCGATAGACCTCCCAGCCCCCGGAAGCATCCAGGTACGGGATCGCGGGGTGCCGGGGGCTCGCGGTGGCGGGGCGGTTGCTCCGCGCGTTGACGTAGTCGAGTGTCTTCCGGTCCACGTCGCAGACGCCGTTCTTGCCGCCGGCCTCGATGGCCATGTTCGTCAGCGTCATGCGGTCTTCGAGCGTGAGCGAGCCGATGCCCTCGCCGGCGAAGTACATGGTGCGGTAGGTCGCGCCGGCCACGCCGATCTCGCCGATGACCGCGAGGATCAGGTCCTTGGCGGTGAGGTACGGCGGGATCTCGCCGTGGAAGGTGAACTTCATCGTGGGCGGCACCTTGAGCCAGGTCTTGCCTGTGCCCACGACGAACGCCGCGTCGGTGTTGCCCACCCCGGAGGCGAACTGCCCGAAGGCCCCCGCGGTGCAGGTGTGCGAGTCGGTGCCCAGCAAGATCTCGCCGGGCCGACAGTGCCCTTCTTCCGGCAGCGCTTTGTGGCACACCCCCTTGTACGAGGTCTTCCGGGGGTCGCGATAGGGGTTGGGCATCCCGCTGGCCTCGTCGGTGTCGAGGAAGTCGGGGTCGTAGTAGTACTTGATCTTCTGTTCTTTGACGAAGTCCCGCAGGATCTGGATGTTGCGGTGGCACTTGCCGTCGGCGGTGAAGATGTAGTGGTCGGGGATGATCGGGATGCGGGAGGTGTCCCAGACCTTGGCGTCGGGGCCAAACTCTTCCTTGAAGATACCGATCGTGCCGGGGCCGCAGACGTCGTGGGTCATCAGGACGTCGACATCGACCCAGATGTTCTCGCCCGGGGTGACGTAGCCCCGCTCGCGTGCTTCGCTGCCCGGAACCGCGTGGGCCGCGAAGATCTTCTCGGTGATGGTCATCGGTCGGGGCATGACATGTTCCGCTCCACGGCTTTTCGGCCGGGGGTGGTCCGCTAAGGATAGAGAGTATAGCCCAAGGTCCGCCGTTGACGCCGTCGACGCGTCCAGGGACGAGAGGCAGCCCGCGGATCGGCCGGGTATCTTGTGACGATGAATTCTGACGCGGGCCCGGCGGATCGACGTGCGAAAGGGGTGCGGGGCGGGGCGGGGCTGCTGGCCGCGGCGCTGGCGGTCGCGGGCTGCAAGTCGCCGTTCGACGCCGACGGGGTGGAGGGCGGCGGGGCGGACGCGGCGTTGCGCAACGCGGTGGTCGTCGAGCACCGCCGGCACCTCACGGGCCTGCAGGACGCCGAGGGTCGGCCGATCGTGATCGAGGTCGATCGGCCGCGGAGCGACGTGGAGGCGCGGCTGAGCGACGAGCGGCTGGCGGAGCTCAACGAGATCAGCGGGTCGGCGGCGTACGAAGGCGTGGACGTCGAGCCGGGCGTGGACCTGGCGGGGATGACCGCGCCGCGGGTGGTGAACCTGTCGCGGTCCGAGGCGGTGGGGCTGGCCGTGGCGGGGAACCTGGACCTGGAGGTGGCGCGGGTCTTGCCGAAGATCGCGGCGCAACAACTCGAGCAGGCGGAGAGCGACTTCGACGCGGTGCTGTTCGCGGACCTGGACTGGCAGAAGCTCGACACGCCGCAGCCGCCCGGAACGGTGGTGGGGCTGGCCAACGACACGCAGAGCGAGAACTTCACGCTGACCACCGGCGTGCGGCGGCTGCTGACCACCGGCGGGACGGTGCAGCTGGAAACGAGCATCGCCCGCAACGAGCAGGAGCCGTCGTTCTTCGCCGTCGACTCGTTCTACGACGCGGACGTGCTGGCGTCGATCACCCAGCCTCTGCTGCGCGGCTTCGGGTCGGACGTGACGACGGCCCAGGTCGTGCTGGCCCGCAACGCCGAGGCCGACGCCGAGGCGCAGCTCGCCCAGGCCCTCAACGACCTGGTGCTCGCGGTCGAGGAGGCGTACTGGAACCTGGACCTCTCCCGGCGGCAGGTGCTGATCCAGCAACGGCTGCTGGACCGCACCGTGGCCGAGCGGGACCGGCTGCAGGAGCGGGCGGAGTTCGATGTGAGCCCGGTGCGGATCACCGAGGCCAACAGCCGGGTCGAGCTGCGGCGGTCGGATTTGATCCGGGTGCGGGCGGCGACGCGCAACGCCTCGGACAACCTCAAGCGGCTGATCAACTCCGACGACCTGCCGCTGGCGGACGAGACGCTGGTGCTGCCCCGCGACGCGCCGGTGGACAGCCCGATCGCGTTCAGCCTGCTCGACGCGGTGACGACGGCCCTCGAGCGGCGGCCCGAGTTGGAGCGGGCGCTGCTGGCGATCGACGACGCCGAGGTCCGGCAGCGTGTGGCGGACAACGCCGTGCTGCCCCGGCTGGACCTGACCGCCGCGGTCGGGCTCAACGGCATCGACGAGGACGAAGCGGGCGACGCCTTCGACGAGCTGACCGACGCCGACTTCATCGACTTCATCCTGGGGCTGAGCTTCGAGCGGCCGATCGGCAACCGCGGCCCCGAGGCCCTGGCCGAGCAGCGCCGGCTCGAGCGCAGCCAGTCGCTGCTCGCCTACCGCCGCGACGCGCAGGACGTGGTCCTAGAGGTGAAGGACGCGCTGCGGGGCGTGCTGACGAACTACGAGCTGGTCGGCGCGACGCGGGCGGCGCGGTGGGCCGCGGCCGACAGCCTGCGGTCGATCAATGTGCAGGAAGACGTCGGCGTCGCGCTCAACGTCGAGTTCATCCTCGACCTGAAGCTCAACGCCCAGGAGCGCCTCGCCGACGCGGAGTTTCAGGAAGCGCAGGCGCTGGCGAACTACATGGTGTCGATCGCGGAGATGGAGCGGGCCAAGGGCGTGCTGGCGGAGCGGTACGGGGTGGAGGTGGGCGACGGGCGATAGCCGTCGAAGCCTGCCGTCCAGCGGCTCCTAAGCTCCCGCATGCAACACACCTTCCATTCGTCCCTGGTTGTCGCTCTGACCCTCTGCCTATACGGCTGCATCAACCCGCTTCCGAGTGAGGTCGGGGCGGGGAAGTCCGATCCCGCGGCGGTGGCGTTGTTGGAAGCCTCGGCCGAGGCGCACGGCGGCGACGAGCGGTTCGCCCGGGTGACGCGGATCGACGTGTCGTACGACGGGCAGTGGCTGAACAACATCTGGCGGGTGCAGCCGATGCTGGTGGATTACGACTACCGGCAGTCGAGCGAAGAGACGATTGCGTTCGGCGACGGCTGGCCGGTGGTCGCGCAGGTCCACCGCGGGCCGGGCGGGGTCAAGACGGTGCGGTGGCCGGCGGCGCGGCCGGACGCCGAGACGATCGCCGGCGGGGCGTCGGTGCGTTACGACGGCGAGTGGGTGCCCGACCCGGAGGAGCGGGTGCGGGTCGAGGAGGCGGCGGCGATGGTGGCCGAGGCGTACCGGATGTTTTTGACCGGGCCGTTCTATTTCACGCAGCGGCGGGGCGGCGGCGGGGCCGGCGACGGGTTGACGGCGGTCTCCGCGGAGCCGGCCAAAGTGGCCGGGGTGATGTGTGACCAGGTGCTGGTCGAGCTGCGGCCCGGCCTCGGCACGTCGGAGGCCGACCGGGTACTCGTGTCCATCGGGCAAGACGACCGGCTGGTGCGTCGGGTGCGGTTCTCGCTCGACGGGTTCCGCAAGACCCGCGGGGCGACGGCCGACGTGCTGCTCGACGGGTTCGCCGAGGTCGAGGGGTTGACCTTCCCGACCGAGTTCCTCGAGGTCGTCGTCCACCCGATCCGCTCGACGGTGCACGAGTGGGAAGCGGTCGACCTATCGGTCATGACCGAATAGGGGCGGCGGGGTCGATTACGATGGCGAGAACGAAGACGCCGGCCGATGAATACGGCCGGTTGTTCTAAACCCCCAAACCCCAGAACCCAACCCCCACACCCCACCATGGCACACAAAATCGGCGTGATGGGCTGCGGCAACGTCGCGACCTACGGCCACCTGCCCGCGATCCGCGACACCGACGGCCTGGACCTCCACGCCCTGTTCGACCCCAACACCGGGCAGGTCCGCGACCTCGCGAGCCCGCAGCGCTTCGACGTCCCGCACGCCTGCGACAACGAAGACGACTTCTTCGCCGCCGACCTCGACGCCGTGGCGATCTGCTCGCCCGCGCCGTTCCACGAGGCGAACGTCAACGCCGCCGCCGCCCGCGGTTTGCCGATCCTCTGCGAGAAGCCCCTGTCGATGGACCACCCGCAGGGGCAGCGCATGATCGACACCTGCGAGGCCGCGGGCGTGCCGCTGTACGTCGCGTTCTGCTACCGCTTCAGCCCGTCGGCGATGCGGATTAAGGAGCTGGTCGCCGAGGGCGCGATCGGCGACGTGCGGTCGCTGCGGCTGATCTACAACTGGGACTGCCACGGCAAGTACAACTGGCGCGACCCCAAAAAGGGGATCGCCGAGCACCGCCACGGCCGGATGCTCGAGGGCGGGCCAATGGTCGACTGCGGCACGCACCAGATCGACCTCGCGCGGTGGTGGACCGGCAGCGACGTCGTGCGGGCGACCGGCCACGGCGCCTGGGCCGATGACTACGAGGCCCCCGACCACGTCTACGGCCACCTCGACCACGCCGACGGCACGCACACCATGGTCGAGATGTCCTACAGCTACGGCCACACGATGAAGGAGCCCGAGAGCAGCTTCGTGTACCAGCTCATCGGTACCGCCGGCGTGATCGTCTACGACCGCAACATCGGCCGCTTCGAGCTGCGCAACGCCGAGGGCACGTTCCCTCAGACATTCCACCACGAGAAGGACTTCGCGGGCATGTACCGCGCTTACCGCAAAGCCCTCGACACCGGCGAGCCGGGCGACCTGCCGACCGCGGCCGAGGGGCTGCGCGTCACCGATCTGGCGGTGAGTCTGACCGAGCAGGCGGTCGCCTCACGCAAGACGGCCGCGGCGTTGCCGGGGGTATGATGGCGGGATGGATATCGACTACTTGCTCGAAAAAATCAATCAAGACCGAGCGATGAACGTCCGCCTTTCGACGAACAGCGGCAAGGTCATCGACCTGCCCCCGGGCTGTCGGGCGTTTATCGACGCGACCGACACGATCCACATCATGTGGCCGCCGCTGGACCCCGCCGACCCGTTCAGAGTGTCTAAATCGATCATGCTTTCGGCGGTCAACGTCGCCACCCTCGAGCCGGCGATCGACGGCGCCGCTTGAGCCTCACGCCGCCGCCGCCGCCTCGTCCGGCAGCACCCGCGTGATCGACAGGTCGCCGACCTGCGCCAGGTCCAGCTCCCAGTCCGCCGGCTCCCCGTTGTTCAGTACCACGACCACCGGCTTGACCGGCTGCCCCGGCACGCCCCGCAGCACCCGCGCCGCCCGCCCGTCCGACAGCCCGACGTGCGAGCCCACCGGGAACATCGACATCGTGTCCAGCAGCGCCCGCGCCACCCCGCGGTCGAGCTTGCCGACTTGCACCTCACGCAGCACGGCCTTGATCGCCTCGTGACCACAGACCGGGCCGCGGTGCGGCCGGCCGTCCGTCATCGCCGCGTACGTGTCCGCCACCGCGATCACCTTCGCCAGCGGGTGGATGAACGGCCGCGGCCGCTGCCGGGGGTAGCCCGACGCGTCGCACCGCTCGTGGACCTGATACGCCGCGGTCTTCACCGAGTCGCCGACCCCGCTCATCTTGTCCAGCAGGTTCAGCGTGTGCGTCGGATGCTCGTGGATCAGCCGCCACTCGTCGGGCCGTAGCCTGCGCGGGGCGTCCCGCACCGACGCGGGCACCCGCAGCATCCCGAGGTCGTGGACCAGCGCCGCCACGCCCGCGTCGGCGGTGCGGTCCTCGTCGAAGCCCATCTGCTGCGTCAGGGTCATGCTCAGCAGCGCGCTCTTCATCGCGTGGCGGTACAGCCGGCCCTCCGCCGAGCCGCGCAGCCGCAGCAGCGCGAGCACCAACGCCGGGTCCGCCGCGGCGTAGCGGGCGAAGCCACGGACCAGCTCCTCCGCCGGCCCGAGGTCGCGGTGCCGCCCCGCGAGGAACGCCGGGCCCAGCTCGAAGTACCGCTCCAGCCCCGCGTCGAACGCCCGCTCGGCCCGGACCGTCATCTCCCGTAGCTCGCCCAGCGACAGCCGCGGCCCCACGCCGCTCGGCGTGTACGACAGCTCCCCGGACGCATCCTCGGCGACGGCCCCGGAAGCCCCGCCCCCGGAAGCCCCGCCCCCGGAAGCCCCGCCCCCGGAAGCCCCGCCCCCGGAAGCCCCGCCCCCGGACGTCCCGTCCCCGGACGCTCCGGCGCGGGGTGCCCGCTTTGGCTCCGCCGTACCGCACCGCTTGTCCTGCCGTCCGTCTGTTTCGGTCGCCACCTCCCGCGCTTCGCGCTCCCGCCGGGCCGACTCGGTCTCCCGCGTGGTGACGCTCCGCACCCCCCGCCGCGTCAGCGTGTCGATGAAACCCTGCGTGATCACCACCCCCGCCCGCAGCAGCAGCACCCCCGACGCGTCCGTCAGGTCGCTGGGCAGCGGCTGACCCACCCGCAGCGACGCGACCCGGATTTCCTTGCGACCCGCTCCGTCCGAACCACAACCTGCGGACATACACATCTCCTCGCAGCGGTAAAACGGTCCAACCCGATACCATCCCGCCGCGACGGGTGTCGCGCGGTTACAACAAATGCCCCCCCATTGGGGCCGTGTTCGGTAAAAGACCCTATCGGACAGAACGACACGCCGGCTTCGTCGGGGAAGTCCCGATTTGCCGCTGGTGCCGACCGCTCGGCGGGGTGATCCCCCCCCGGGACCCCCCGGAACTTCGCTGCAGCCCTCCGGGGACCGCTCAGCCCTCGTGGACCGTGACCTTGTCCATCGTGTCGCCCTGCGCGATCGCGTCCACGACGTCCTGGCCCGACGTCACCTTCCCGAACACCCCGTGCTTGCCGTCCAGCCAGGGGCAGGCAACGTGCGTGATGAAGA
Source organism: Planctomycetota bacterium (assembly GCA_039201235.1). Classification (GTDB taxonomy): domain Bacteria; phylum Planctomycetota; class Phycisphaerae; order Phycisphaerales; family Phycisphaeraceae; genus Algisphaera. The sequence continues at coordinate 1,262 of JBCCRT010000053.1, read as the reverse complement.
ACTGGCTCCCGTTGGTGTTTGGCCCGGCGTTGGCCATCGACAGCGTGCCCGGCCCGTCGTGCTGCTTCGCCAGCGCCGACGCCTCGTCGTCGAACTTGTACCCCGCGTCGCCCGTGCCCGTGCCCTTCGGGCAGCCCGTCTGTACCATGAAGTCCGCGATCACCCGGTGGAACGTCAGCCCGTCGTAGAACCCGTCCTTCGCCAGCTTCACCCAGTTCCCCACCGTCTCCGGGCAGTCGGCGTCAAACAGCTCCAGCTCGATCTCTCCCTTGGGCGTGGCGATGGTGGCGTTCATGGGGCGGTCTTTCTGTATGGGTGGGATGGAATCGCAGGGATGTTTGCCCGCGTGTAGGGACTGGCGGGGCGGCGAGTATAGCGCATCGCCGCCGGTCGGCGCAAAGAAAAGGGTCCGCTGGGGTGGACCCGCGGACCCGTCGGGGGTGTCTCGGAAGTCTCGGCCCGCGGTCGCGGGCTCACTCGGCCGCGCCGACCACCAGCGACTTGGCCAATTCCATCGCCCGCTGCGGCTGATCGACGTCGCGGTAGGACTCCAGCAGCTTCAGCTGGATCGCCCGCCGCACCGTCGCGTCGGTCACCTGCGGCAGCAGCTGCTCGTAGACCTCCAGGGCGTCGCTCGCCTCCTCGGCGTACTCCTCGATCGCCAGCACCGCCGCAACCCCGGTCAGCGACGGGTCGTCCGCGATCTCGCCGTAAGTCCGCACGACCTCCAGCACCTGCACGTACAGCTCCAACTCTATCGCGTAGAACTCGAACTCCATGAATTCGCGTTCCACGTCTTCCTCATCCCAGTCCTCGTCGTCGCCGTCTTCTTCGTCGTGCTCGTGCTCCTCGTCGTGGTGCTCGTGGTCCTCGTCGTGTTCTTGGGCCAGCGACGCGGTCGGCGCGGCGGTCCCGGCCAGCAGGGCGAGGCCCAGCAGCAGCACCAACAGCCGGGCAAGCCGGGCGGGGGCGGTCCGGGGGGTCGGGGGGGTCGGGTTCCAGATCGGGCTCATACCGTGGTCTCCGTCAGGGGCGGATGGGGGTCCGGGGCCCGCGACCCCTGCGGCGCGGGCTCCGGCGACGCGGGCCGACCGATCTCCGGCCGGCCGAAACGCAAGCGGCGGGTCGGCGTCGGTCGGTCGACCCGCTCCAGGAAAGTCATGACCGCCGCGGGCCCGCCCGCCCGCCGCGTCGCCGGCGGCAGCCCGGGCCAGCCCGCCGCGGATCGACGCGACGCGGTCGGTCGGGCGTTGATCTCGGGG
>JBCCRT010000052.1:0-18060 GCA_039201235.1 Planctomycetota bacterium | reverse complement strand
CGTCCGCGAAAAGTACGGCCACGTCGCCCAGATCATCACCTTCGGCACCCTCAAGGCCCGCGCCGCCGTCCGCGACGTCGGCCGCGTCATGGACCTGCCGCTCGGCGACGTCGACCGGGTCTGCAAACTCATCGGCGACGGGCTCAAGACCACCCTCGACTCGGCGTGGGAAGCCGAGGCCGACCTCCGCAAACTCTGCGACGACCAACCCGCCATCCGCGGCGTGTATGACACCGCCCGCCGCCTCGAGGGCCTCGCCCGCCACGCCGGCGTCCACGCCGCCGGCGTCATCGTCGCCACCCAGCCCCTCGACAACATCGTCCCCCTCTACAAAGCCCCCGGAAGCAAAGGCGCCGGCGGCGACGAAGACGTTGTCGTTACGCAGTGGGACGGCCCGACCTGCGAAAAAGTCGGCCTCCTCAAGATGGACTTCCTCGGCCTCCGCACGCTGTCCATCATCGAACGCGCCAAGATGCTAGTGCGGCAGTCGTTGGACGAGGACACGATCCGGCGGGCGGTCGAAAATCAAAAGTCCAAGGTCGAAGGTGCAGAGCCTTCTGACACTTTGGACCTTCGACCTTCGACCTTCGACCCATTGGACCTCGAACGCCTCACCTACACCGACCCCCGCGTCCTCGCGCTCTTCGCCCGCGGCGAGACCGCCGGCGTGTTCCAGTTCGAGTCCGACGGCATGCGCCACCTGCTCATGGCCATGCGCCCCGACCGACTCGAAGACCTCATCGCCGCCAACGCCCTCTACCGCCCCGGCCCGATGGAGCTCATCCCCCAGTACAACAACCGCAAACACGGAAGGGAAAACGTTCCGGGGGTCCACCCCATCGTCGACCGCCTCACCTCCGAGACCTACGGCATCATGGTCTACCAGGAGCAGGTCATGCTCGTGCTCAACGAGCTCGGCGGCATCCCCCTCCGACAGGCCTACTCCATCATTAAGGCGATCAGCAAAAAGAAAGAAAAAACCATCAACGCCGCCCGCGCCGACTTCATCGGCGGCGCGGAACAGAACGGCGTTAGCGGCAAACAGGCCAACGACCTCTTCGACCTCATCCTCAAGTTCGCCGGCTACGGCTTCAACAAGTCCCACTCCACCGGCTACGCCATCGTCGCCTACCAGACCGCCTACCTCAAGACCTTCTTCCCGGTCCAGTACATGTCGGCCGTGCTCACCTACGAGTCGGTCAACACCGACAAGGTCGTCGAGTACATCGACGAATGTAAGAAGGTGCTCCTGCCTTCCGGGGGCCGGGGCGTCGAGGTCCGGCCGCCCGACATCAACCTCTCCGAGGTCGCCTTCACCGTCGTCTACGAGAAGAACGAGCCCCGCGACCCCGACCACGGCCACATCCGCTTCGGCCTCTCGGCCGTCAAGGGCCTCGGCGTCAAAGCCATCCAGGCCATGATCGACGAACGCAAGGCCAACGGCCCGTTCACCTCGCTCCACGACTTCTGCGAACGCGTCCCGTCCGGCGTCATCAACCGCTCCTCCGTCGAGGCCCTGATCAAGTGCGGCGCGTTCGACAGCCTCCACGGCCTCGACCGCCGCGCCGCCATGACCGCCAGCATCGAAGACGCCCTCCGCTGCGGCGCCCAGGAGGCCGAGCTCCGCTCCAGCGGCAGCTTCCTCTTCGGCGACGTCGACGCCGAACGCAAGGAACAGGAAAAACAAGCCAACACCGGCGAAAAAGCGTTGGCTGACGTGCCCGCCTGGTCGCAGAAAGAATGCCTCGACTTCGAGAAGGAGGTCATGGGCCTCTACGTCTCGAGCCACCCCCTCGCCGCCTACGCCGACGACCTCGAACGCTTCAGCGTCACCACCATCCCCGACATCGCCGGCCTCCCCGCCCAGCAGGAGATCACCGTCGGCGGCATGCTCAGCCGCGTCCGCCCCACGCTCGTCAAGAACGGCCGCTCCGCCGGCATGAAGATGGCGATGCTCACCCTCGAAGACGCCAAGACCAACAAGATCGACGCCGTCTGCTTCGCCGAGACCTACGCCCAGTGCAGCAACGCCCTCGAGCTCGACGCCGTCGTCTTCCTGCAGGGCAAGGTCGACCGCCGCCGCGAGGAGCCCAGCATCATCGTCGACAAGGTCATCCCCATCGACCCCCTCGACGCCGCCCGCCGCCAACTCACCCGCATCGTCCGCATCGTCATCGAAGACGGCCCCGCCGCCGCCAACCTCAACGGCCAGTCCAAAGACCAACTCACCAAACTCCGCGAAGTCCTCCGCCAGGCCGCCATGCGCTCCCACGGCAGCCATTCCGGGGGCGGCGCGGAAGTCTTGCTACAGATTCAACAAGACGGCACCGCCGTCGAGCTCCGCCTCGGCGGCCTCCGCGTCTGCCCCGACGCCATGCTCACCGACGGCGTCGCCGCCGTCATGTCCAACCTCCCCGGCCGCACCGCCCGCTGCGAACTCCTCGGCCCCCCCAAGATCGACCGCCGCCGATCCATCCAACGCCACGGCGAAATCCAATCCGAAAACAACCTCGTCTTCGCCATGCACGACGACGACGGACAATCCATCGACCAGTATTAAACGGGCGCGGAAGTAAGGCCGGATTCATCCGGCCGCTTCCCTCACCAAACGCCGAGGCCGGATAAATCTGTCCCTGCCCGCTACGCCGCGGCAACCTGCCCCATCGACCCGTCGATACCGCCCAGCACAGGTCATGATCAGCCAGCTAATTGGACCACGGCTTGACCGAAATATTACCTAAAAATTCCGTAAAAGAATTAGCCACTAGTTTAATTCCTATATCGGACTGAAATTGACTGTGCGTACTCTTCGATGTCATTCTGCTGACCTGTGGATCATAATGATAAATTTGGCCAAAACTCATTGAATGTAGTGAGACTAATAAATAGATATCTCGATTATTACTTGCTATTTCGAACAAAAACAGTGGCCTGAAATCATTGCTAGTAGACCACACATGCGGCTGCGCTACCCACTTTCGTCCCAATAAAAAAGGATAAAAATTGCTAACTGTGTATCTCTTTTTTCTAATTTTATATTCAAGATCGACATGGGATGCAAGTGGGCTACCGCCGTTTACTGATTTTAAAAATTCAACATATTCTCTTGGAAAAGTAAAATTATTTTCTACTGAAAAATGTTTTAAATCACGCTGATTCAGTTTTGTATTGGCGTCAAAAATTAGAGGCTTAAGTTTAAGAAATTTATATACATTCATTTTAATTTTTTACTTTCTCGAAAAATTTGCTCAGCAATACTATTCATGTGACGCTGAATCGCTAACTTCCTTTTCGAACCATCAAAATACCCGAAGATTCTTTCAACATAAGTGCGGCAGTACGTAGGGCGGGGTAAAGCTTGGCAAAAGCCACCGATTCTTGTGCGAACGCAGTAGGGTTCGAAGACTTACCCCACCCTACACGTTGGTATTCGGTTGGTGAAGGCAAAAGAAAACCGGCGGTCGTTGACCGCCGGCTGTTCTTGGTGTCGCCGTTGTTACTTCCGGGGGCAAAGAGGCTACTCGATGAGTTTGCCTTCGAAGTTTTCGATCCCGGTGGTGCTGGCGACGATGGCTTCGAGTTCTTCGGAGAGCGGGGGGATGGTGTCGCGCTCGACGGTGAGGGTGAGGCCGGGGTCGGACTTGACGCGGTAGTTGACCAGCTCGCTGTCCAACGTTTCGGGGAAGTCGGTGCGTTGGTGGGCGCCGCGGCTTTCCTGGCGGGCCTGGGCGGGGAGGATGGTGGCCTCGGCGGAGACGATGGAGCCTTCGAGGTCGAAGGCGAGCATGAGGTCTTCGTAGCCCTCGCTGTCGGGGCGGACGTCGAGGTCGGTGAGGGTCTGGCGGAGCTCGTCGATTTTTTGGAGGCCGGCGGCGAGGCGGTCGCCGTCGCGGACGACGCCGCAGTGCTCCCACATGATGTTGCGGAGGGAGCGTTGGAGGGGGCGGACGACGTGGTCGCCGGGGCGGATGAAGCGGTCGATGTTTTCGTGGGCGTGGCGGATGGTTTTCTTGGAGCGGAGCTGGACGTCGAGGCCCTCGGAGCGGGCGACGGCGGCGCGGCCGGCGCGGCGGCCGAAGATGAGGATCTCGGCCAGGGAGTTGCCGCCGAGGCGGTTGGCGCCGTGGAGCCCGCCGGTGACCTCGCCGGCGGCGTAGAGGCCCTCGACGCCGGTGAAGTGGTCGTCGGGCTCGACGAGGACGCCGCCCATCGAGTAGTGGGCCGTCGGCGCGACCTCCATGGGCTGCTTGGAGATGTCGATCATCAGGGTGTCGAGGAACTGGCGGTACATCCGCGGGAGTTTCTCGATGATGAAGGACTTGTCGCGGTGGCTGATGTCGAGGTAGACCCCGCCGTTGGGGGTGGCCCGGCCCTCGACGATCTCGGTGTAGTTGGCCATCGCCACGCGGTCGCGGGTCGAGAGCTCCTTGCGCTCGGGGTCGTAGCGTTCCATGTAGCGCTCGCCCTCGCTGTTGATCAGGTGTCCGCCCTCGCCGCGGACGGCCTCGGTGACGAGGGTACCGGCGAGGTCTTCGGGGATGACCATGCCGGTGGGGTGGAACTGGACCATCTCCATGTCGGTGAGTTTGCAGCCGGCTTTGAGGGCGAGGTAGAAGCCGTCGCCGGTGTTCTCGTTGCGGCGGGAGGAGGACTTGCGCCAGATGCGGGTGTGTCCGCCGGCGGCGAGGATCACGGCGTCGGCGAGGAAGACGGTGCGCTCGCCGGTGCGGAGGTTGAAGGTCATCGCGCCGAAACAGGTGCCGTCGCTGACCAGCAGCTCGGTGACGTACTGGCTGTCGTGGATGGGGATGTTCAGTTCCTCGGCCTTGTCGACGAGGGTCATGAGGATGGACCGGCCGGTGTAGTCGCCCGAGTAGCAGGTGCGGCGGTAGGTGTGGGCGCCGAAGAAGCGTTGGTCGATCTTGCCGTCGTCGGTGCGGGCGAAGTTGGCGCCCCAAGCGTCGATCTCTTCGACGAGCTCGGGGGACTCCTTGGCCATGAGCTCGACGGTGCGGGCCTCGCCGACGCCGTAGCCCTCGAGGTAGGTGTCGGCGAAGTGCTGGCGCCAGTCGTCTTGCGGATCGACGTTGCCGAAGGCGGCGTTGATGCCGCCGGCGGCGAGGACGGTGTGGGCGTCGCGGCGGGCGCGTTTGCCGAGGACGGCGACGTCGAGGCCGGCCTGTTTGACTTCGATCGCGGCGCGGAGCCCGGCCCCGCCGGAGCCGATGACCAGGACGTTGCAGACGTGGGTGGTGTGGCGTTGGGTCTTGAGGATCATGGGGGCGGCGTTCCTGAACGGCGGGGGTGGCGTGGATGAAAACGGCGGGCCGCAGGTTTTGCGACTCGATTTCAACTCTAAGCGTGCCGCCGTAAAAAAGCCAACCGCATCGCCCGTGGGTTTTCGGCGGCCGGGGGTTGGGGCTTGGGGTTTTGGGATTCAGGTCAGGGCGTGACGTCCCACGCGGTGGCGGTGCCGTCCTCGTGGCTGACGACGAGGGCACGGCCGTCGGTTGAGAAGTGCAGGTATTCCTGGCGGAAGCAGTCGACGCGGGTGGCGTGGACGGGTTCGGGGCCGAAGAGTTCGGCGACGGGGAGGACGGTGAGGTAGCCCTGCTCGCCGGGGGCCTGGCCGGTGACGCCGCCGGCGAGGAGGTGTCGGCCGTCGGGGGTGAAGCGGACGGCCTCGGTGGTGCGTCGGGTGGGGTGGAAGTGGGATTGGCCGTCGACGCGGCGGTAGACGTGGACGCCGGCGTGGGTCCCGGCGGCGACGAGGCGGCCGTCGGGGCTGACGTCGACGGCCTTGACCGACGCGCCGTCGGGGGCGAACGACCCGATGCGTTTGAGGCGGTAGCCGGGGTGCGACGAGTTGTCGCCGACGTCTTCGTAGACCAGCCAGCGGCCGACGAGGCCGTCGGACCCGGCGGTGAAGACGAACCGGCCGTCGGGGGAGAAGGCGATCTGGTTGACCGCCATCCAGTCGCGGTCGCCGCCGTGGTTCTGCTGCTGGACCCGCTGCCAGGAGCCGACCGCGAAGAAGTTGAGGTTGCGGCTCTCGTCGCCGGTGGCCAGGACGCGTCCGGCGGGATCGAAGGTCAGGCCGTCGATCGCGGCGTCGTGTTCGAGAGTCGCGACGAGCCGCGGCTCGGCTAGCGGTGTGTCGTCTTCGTCGCGGACGGCGAAGACCTCGACCAGGCGGTCTTCGCCGCCGGCGGCGAAGTACCGCCCGTCGGGCGAGAACGCGACCGCCTCGAGCTCGTCGGCGCGGTCGCGGCTCCAGAGGATCGCCCCGTCGGCGGCGTCGATCAGCACCACCCGCTGGCCCCGCCGCACGCCGTCGTCGCCCATCACGCCCTTCGACCCCGCGACGACCAGCGAACCGTCGGGCGAGAACTCGGCCGCCTCGACCGACGACGTGCGGTTGTCGCGTCCCGGCGTGCCGGCGGTGTCGACCAGCGTGGTCCAGCGGTGCGTCAACCCGAAGCCCGTGGACTCGGCGGCGGCGGGCCCGGCCGACGCGGCTATCGGGATCATCGACACGATCAACCACGCCGTCAGATTCAGATTCGCATTCATGTTTGGAGGACTCCGGTTTCACCTTCGCTTCTGGCGATGACGACAGCCCCGACGCTGTCGCTGAAGATGTTCACCGCGGTGCGGCACATGTCCAGCGGGCGGTCGAAGACGAAGAGCAGGCCCATGCCCGCCACGAGTGACGTGCCGGCCGGCAGACTACCGGGGGGGAGCTGGGCCTCGACGGCGGTGAGGATCACGACGATGGCGACCAGCGACGCCGACGGCACACCGGCGACGCCGACGCTGGTGAGCAGGGCGACGACGACGATGAGGAACTGCTGGGCGAGGGTGAGGTCGATGCCGAAGGCCTGGCAGATGAAGATGGCGGCGACACACTCGTAGAGCGCGGTGCCGTCCATGTTGACGGTCGCGCCGAGGGGCAGGACGAAGCTGGTGGTCTTGCGGGACACGCCGGCGCGGGTCTCGACGCAGTCCATGGTCAGCGGCAGGGTGGCGGAGCTGCTGGCGGTCGAGAACGCGGTGACGAGGGCGGGGGCCATCGCGCGGTAGTGGCGCAGCGGGTTGACGCGGGCCACGAGCGAGAGGATCAGCGGCATGACGACCAGCAGGTGGATCAGCAGCGCCGCGAGGGCGACGCCGGCGTATTGCGCGATGCCGGCGATAAACGCCTCGAAGCGCCCGTCGGGCCGGAGCTTTGCGTACTGCTCGGCAACCGTCGCGGCGAGCAGCCCGAGCACGCCGATCGGCGCGAGCCGCAGCACGACGTCGGTGATGCTCAGCGTCAGGTCGTAGACGCCTTTGACAAACTTCAGCAGCACCGGCCGGCTGTCGGTGTCCAGGCGCGACAGGAAGTAACCGACCAGCAGCGAGACGACGATCAGCCCGAGCAGCGAGCCGTCGGCGGCGGCCTTGACGACGTTGGGCGGCACCATGGTGCGGAACACATCGAGAAAGTCCGACGCTTCGGAATCGCCGACCTTGCCGGCGACGGCTTGCTGGTCTTCCTGAAACGCGGCGAGGTCCTGCCCGACGAGGATGCCCGTGCCGGTGTTGTCGGTCCCGGGGGCGAAGGTGTTGATGAGTACGAGGCCGATGAGGATCGCGATCAGCGAGGTGCAGAGGTAGTAGCCCAGGGTCTTGAGCCCGAGCCGGCCGAAGCCGTCGCCCCGCCCGAGGCCCGCGACGGCGAGGACGATCGAGCTGGTGACCAGGGGGACGATGATGAGCTTGAGCCCCTGCAGGAACAGGTCGCCGACGAGGTCGAGCAGCAGGTAGGCGTAGGTCGAGGTGGCGAGCCCGGCGGCGACGACGCCACGCTGGGCTTCGGGCGTGTCGATCGGCAGGGCCGCCACGGCCCGACGCCCGAGCGCGTAGCCCACCACCGCCCCGATCGCCAGGCCCACGAGCACCTGCGTGTGCAGCGGCCAGCGCCACGGCATCTTCGCGGTCGGTTTGTCGGGTCGGGTCTGGGCCATATCGCGGCCGATGCGTTATACCAACCACACCACCGGCCGAATCCGGGCTTCGGGAAAACGTCCGGCAAAAAACCCCGGAAAGAAACTACGCGAACGTTTTCGATTCGGTTATAGTTCAGTCAACGTGGCAACGGATATGCCGTGAGGTATGGTTCTTTCGGTGGTTAAAGCCCCGGTCCAGGGCGCTCGATGGGGCGGCGGACCGGACGACGACCGTTACGTTTGGACCTTTTGGCCGTTTTTCGACCGAACTCCGAGATGGAGGGGGGTTGCCCGTTGCGACGTAGCCGACGACCGATCGTGATCGCTTCCCGTGCCAGCCGATTAGCCCGGGTCCAGGCCGAGTTGGTCGCCCGCGCCCTACGCAAGCTGCACCCCGTGGAGGTGTCGATCCACTGGGTCCGCAGCGAGGGTGACGCGGTGACCACCGGCTCGCTGGCCGAGGCCGGCGGCAAGGGGCTGTTCACCCGCAAGGTCGACCGGGCCGTCCTCGACGGCCAAGCCGACCTCGCGGTCCACAGCCTCAAGGATCTTCCGGTCGACCCGGCCGAGTCGATCCCGGGCATGACGCTGGCGGCGACACCCAAGCGGTCCGTCGTCCACGACTGTCTCGTGAGCGCAAAACGCTACGCCTCCTTGGAAGACCTGCCGGACAGCGCGGTGGTCGGTACCAGCAGCCCCCGCCGCGCGGCTCAGGTCCGCCGCCTGCGCCCCGACGCCGACGTCCGGCTGCTGCGCGGCAACGTCGACAGCCGGGTCAACTGTGTCCTGTCCGACGGCGGGCCGTACTACGACGCGGCCCTGCTGGCCGCCGCCGGGCTCAAACGCCTGGGCCTCGCCGAGCACGCCGACCGCCCGCTCCGCGTGGAGGACGTGCTGCCCCCCGCCTGCCAAGGAACGCTCGGGCTGACCTGCCGCAGCACCGACCACGTCACACTCACCCGCTGCCTGCCGCTCAACGCCGCCGCAACCTCCACGGCCGTGACCCACGAACGCGAGTTGGTCCGGCTGCTCGGGGCCGACTGCTACTCACCCATCGCCGTGCTCGCCCAGCCCATCGACCCCGCCCAGACCCAGGCCAAACGCAACGCCGATTCCCACTGGTTCCGCCTCCGCGTCCGCCTCTGCTCGCCCGACGGCCAGCACGTGCTCGAGGCCGACGAAAAGTGTAAGACCGGTGACCTCCGCCGCGTCGTCAAGGCCGTCGCCCAGCGCCTCCGCGACCGGGGCGCGTCCGACCTGCTGCGTGAGGCCCGCCGCCACCGCCTCGCCGAGCCCGAAGCGGCCGAAGAATCCGAAGACGACCGCGAACTCGCCGGCGCCTCCGGCCTGGACCTCGGCGGCCCCGGCCGCATCGCCGCCGACCCCTCCTCTCCCGTCCACCACAACCCCGGCCACCGCCGGGTCTGACTCCCCACTCGCCGACGCCGACGACCACGCCCGTCTCGGCCGCCGCCCGCGGGCCGACGGCCGGTGGATTCCGGTATACTCCGCGGTCCGATCGGTCGGCGTGACACTCACCCCGACCCGGTACCACCGGCACCCCGACACCCCCACGCCGCCCGGAAGCGACCCCACTTATGGCCCAGCGGACCCCGACCGTCGGCGGCAATTGGAAGATGAACCTCCACCACCCGGAGGCCAAGGCCCTCGCCGCCGCGCTGGCCGAGAAGGTCACCGCCGACGCCGTCGACGTCGCCGTCTTCCCCGCGTTCCCCTACCTGCCCTCCGTCGCCGGCACGCTCTGCGACGCCGGCTCGAAGATCAAGGTCGGGGCCCAGGACTGCTACCCCCAGCCCAACGGCGCGTTCACCGGCGAGGTCTCGCTGTCAATGCTCCAAGACGTCGGCGTCAAGGTCGTGCTCGTCGGCCACAGCGAACGCCGCCACGTGATCGGCGAGCCCGACACGCTGGTCAACGAAAAGGTTCTCGCCTCTTTGGAGGCCGGCCTCGAGGTCGTGCTCGCGATCGGCGAGACGCTGGCGCAACGCGAGGCCGGCCAGACCGACGCCATCAACGCCGGCCAGCTCGGCTACGGCCTCGCCGGCGTCACCGCCGCGCAGATGGCCGACCTCACCGTCGCCTACGAGCCCGTCTGGGCCATCGGCACCGGCAAGACCGCCACGCCCGACGACGCACAAGCCGCCCACGCCGCCGTCCGCGCCGCCCTCGCTTTCCTCTACGACGAGGACGTCGCCGACGCGACCCGCATCCAGTACGGTGGCTCGATGAAGCCCGGCAACGTCGCCGACCTGCTCGCCCAACCCGACATCGACGGCGGGTTGATCGGGGGAGCGTCGCTTAAGGCCGACGATTTCGCGGCCATCGTCGCCGCGGCCGGATAAAACACGGAAAGTCCCATGCTCCTGCCCCAACCCCTGCTCGCCGAGATCACCCTCACCGTCGTCCTGCTGTCGCTGGCGTTCATGGCGGTGTGCGTGGTCATGATGCTCATCATCCTGATCCAGAAGCCCAAGGGCGGCGGGCTCAGCGGCGCGTTCGGCGGGGCCGGCGGCGGCGAGTCGTCCTTCGTCGGGGCCAAGGTCGGCGACGTGCTGACCATCGTCACCGTCGCGTTTTTCGTCTGCTTCCTGCTGCTGGCGATGGGCCTGAACTGGACCATCAACCCCCGCGAGAACGCCGCCAAGGCTGCCCAGGAAGCCCGCGAGGCCGCCGCCGCCCAGGCCCAGCAGGACGCCATGATGCTCGAGCTCGAAAACGAACTCGAAGCCGAAGCCCCGGCCGAAGACGCGGCGGCCGGCGATGAGACGACCGAGGTCGAACCCGAGACCCAGACGCTCGAACCCGATATACCCGCCGCCGACTCGCCTCCAACCGACTAAACCGTCTTCCCTTCTGCCCGCGGAGTCCCCGCTTGATCCGATCGATGACCGGCTACGGCAGCGCCTCGGCCGAGCGCCGCGGCGTCCACTTCCTCGTCGAGCTGCGCAGCCTCAACAACCGGTACTTCAAGGCCGCCACCCGCCTGCCCGACCAGCTCGCCGGCCTCGAGGGCCTGCTCGAGTCCACCCTCCGGAAGCGCGTCAGCCGCGGCAGCTTCGCGATGACCGTCAAGCTCCGCGTCTCGGACCACGCCGCCACCTCGTCGATCAACGACGCCGCCCTGCTGACCTACCTCGACCACCTCGAGACCGTCCGCGCCAAGGTCGGCGACGAGGCGGTCCAGATCGACCTGACCCAGCTGCTCAACCTGCCCGGCGTGCTCGAGCCCAACACCGATGACGACGCTCTGCTGGGCCTGGCCAAGGCCGAGTTGCCCGCCCTGCTGAGCGAGGCCACCGACCGCCTGCTGGAGATGCGGCAGACCGAGGGCCGGGCGCTAGCCGAGGACCTGCTGACGCAGCGCGACGCGATCCGGGAGCAGGTTACGCTCGTCGCCGAGCGGGCCCCGGTCGTGCTCGGCGAGTACCACACCAAGCTCGCCGCCCGCGTCGGCGAACTCACCGCCAAGGCCAAGCTCAAGGTCGACGAGAACGACCTGATCCGCGAGGTCGCCGTCTACGCCGACCGCGCCGACATCAGCGAAGAGCTCGCCCGCCTGTCCGAACACCTCAACCAGTTGGGCGAGATTATCAACGCCGGCGACGACGACAACTCCGGGGGGGAGCCGGCGGGACGGACGCTGGACTTCATCGCCCAGGAGATGCTCCGCGAGGCCAACACCCTGGGCAGCAAGAGCAACGACACGCAGATCAGCAAGGCCGTCGTCGAGATCAAGAGCCGGATCGACCGCATCAAGGAACAGGTGCAGAACGTCGAGTAACGCCCCGCGGCGTCGCCCATTATCCTTGCCCGCATGACGACGGCGCGCCCGGCCACGATCACCCGCCCCCCCGACGCCGCCGCGGGGCGGTCGTCGCCCGGCGGCACCGCGGCGGGGGCCTCGGCCCTGGGCGCGTCGGCCGTCGGCAGCCGCGGCGGCGCCGCGCCCGCCCAGCGTCAGACCTTCGCCGCCGACGAGCTCGCCATCGTCCTGTCGCACTACGACCTCGGCGAGCTGACCGAGGTCCGCGAGTTCCCCCGCGGCTCGCGCAAGGCCCCGAAGCTGATCGTCGGCACGCCGGACCGGTTCTACCTGCTCAAACGCCGGGCCCGCGGCCGCGACGACCCGCACAAGGTCGCCTTCTGCCACGGCATCCAGACCCACCTCGCCGCCCGCCAGTTCCCGCTGCCCCGGCTCATCGGCACCCGCCGCGACGGCAACTCCATGCTCGTCCACGACGGCGGCACCTACGAGCTCTTCGAGTTCATCCAGGGCAGCGGCTACGACGGCTCGCTCGAGGCCACCGCCGAGGCGGGCCGCACCCTCGCCTTGTTCCACAAGCTGCTGGCCGACCACGAGCCGGCGTACCAGCCGTCGCGCGGGTCGTACCACGGCTCGCGGTCCGTGATGGCGTCGACCAACGCGATCCCCACCACGCTGCAGCGTACCGAGCCCGACCTCGACCGCGGCGCGATCGGCAAGACGATCCAGTTCCTCGCCGAGTCGTACCGCGACGCCACGCAACGGGTCAACGACGCCGGGCTCAACCGCTGGCCGCTGCGGATCGCCCACAGCGACTGGCACCCGGGCAACATGCTGTTCCGCGGCCCGCGGGTCGTCGCGGTGATCGACTACGACGCCGCCCGCATGCAGCCCCGCATCGTCGACGCCGCCAACGGCGCGCTGCAGTTCTCGATGATCGGCGGCGACGCGGCGGCGCCCGAAGACTGGCCCGACTACCTTGACGAGTCGCGGTTCCGCCGGTTCGTCCGCGCCTACGACGAGGTGCCCGACGCCGTGCTCAGCCGCGCCGAGCTGCGGGTCACGCCCTGGCTGATGGCCGAGGCCCTGATCGCCGAAAGCGTGATCCCCATCGCCCGCCACGGCGCCTTCGGCCGGGTCAGCGGCGGACGCTTCCTGCCGATGGTCGAGCGTAAGGTCCGCTGGCTCCGGGACCACGCCGACCGCCTCGTCGCGTCGGTCGAAGACTGACCCCCGCCCTACCGATCGGTGTGCCATGAACCGTTACCCGTTGATCGCGCTGCTACTCGCTTCACTCGCCGGTGCCGCCGCGGCGCAGACCCCCATCTCCGCCCTCGCGGCCGAGGACTTCGAGACGCGGCAGGCGGCGACGGACGCGCTGCTGCGCGACGAGACGCTCACGCCGGACGACCTGGCGGGCCTGGCCGCGCGGGCCGAGCACCTCGAGACGCGGCTGCGGCTCTGGGCGGTCGCCCGCCACCACACGCTACGCGCGCTGCGCGAGGCGCGCTTCCCGGCCGAGCCGGGCGGCCGCGGCTCGATCGGCATCGTCCAGTCCGTCGAACCCGTCACCCCCGAACCCGCCGACGGGCCCCGCAGCTTCGCCCTGGTCAACCGCGTCCTGCCGGGCCTGCCCGCCAACGGCCGGCTCCGCCCGCACGACCGCATCACCGCCGTCGGCGGCGAGCCGCTGCTCGGGCCGCCGGCCGGGCAACGCTTCGAACAGCTCATGCGCCAGACCCGCGCCGGCCAGGAGCTGACCTTCACCGTGCAACGCGGCGACCAGACGCTCGACGTCACCCTCACCCTCGCCGCCGCCGAGGCCCTGCCCGCGATGTACGCCTTCCCCGACTTCGGCCTCACGCCGGAGTACGCCGCGGCCTGGGACGAGCTCGCCGCCGAGCGTTACCCCGATCTCCGGGCCGCCGCCGCCATCGGGGCCGCGCTGAACAAGTGAGCCCGCGTCCGCGGCGGGTTACACGATTGCCTGTTTTTACGGCCGGGTTTGCGTCCGGCCGGGTTATATCGTCGGTTGTTCTCGTCCCGGCCCGAGGCCGACTCCTGCGAGAGGCAGTCCGATGAAATTTTTGCTCCCCCTGACCGTCGCCGCCGCCGTCCTCCTGGCGATCGTCTACGCCGCCGCTCACCCCGGCCACGGCGTGTTGCCGCAGTCGCCCCTCGCGTCGCTGGGCCTCGGCCTCATCGGCCTGGGCCTCGTCCGCCACGCGACGGCCTGACCACCCCGCTCCAATCTTTATCACGGCTTCACTCCGGGCCGCGATACTGATTCCATGACAAACTCACTCCGTGTCTCCCTGCTTGTCGCCAGTTTGTCGTTGACCGGCCCGCTGCTACTGCCCGGCTGTGCGACCGACGCCCCGGGGATCAAGAGCAACTTCGTGCGGCAGTGGACCGTGGTCGACGCCGACGTCCCGGCGGCGACCGCCGCGGCCGAGGCGGTGCTGGAGAGCTACGACCTGCGCAACGTCGAATCGGGCACGACCCAGCTCGACGGGGTGGCCCGCGGCTTCCGGGCCGACGGCGGCGAGGTCGTCGTCGAGGTTCGCCGGGCCCGCGACGACGACGGCCAGGCGATCGAGGGCAGCGAGGTGTCGGTCCGCGTCGGCACGGTCGGCGACGAGGCGATCGGCGTCGAGATCGCCGAGAAGGTCCGCGAGCGGTTGGCCGAGTAACCGCCGCCGGTCAGGGCCGCAGCTCGTTCTCCAAAGACGTACGCAGCCGGGCGAAGTCGCGTCGCGGCACGATGTTGCCGTCGTCGCGGCCCGCGGCCTCGCGGATCGCGCCGGCCTCGAAGGTGTGCAGCTCGATCTCGACGTCGAACAGGTCGCTGATTCGCTGATCGCCGATTCGCTCTTCGCCGTCCCACGACCACCGCCGGGGTTCGATCCGGTCGTCCACCAGCCGGGCGACCAACGGCTCGTCGTCCAGGCCCAGGTCGATCACCCGCAGCGTCGGCTCGCCGCCGGACCAGAACTCGCCCTCGGCGGCGGCGATGCGGTCGAGCATCGGCTCGATCGGCATCGCGCCGACCTCGGTGAGCACGTCGTGCAGCGTCGCGGTGACGGTGCGGTCGAAGTTCGCCAGGTTTGTGTCGAGCCGCAGCGCCCGCATCGCCGCCTCGACGCCGAGGCGGTGCGACACCGCGTCGTCGTAGCTGAACGCCGAGGGCCGCTCGGTGACGACGCCCAGGCCCTTGTAGCCGTAGGCCGTGAGCACCTCGTGCCAGGTCGTCATGAGGTACGCCACCCGCCCGGCGATGGCGATCGCGGCCACCTGCGCCTCGGCCAGCCGCTCGGTATCAGCCTCGTCGAGGTCGTCCCACGCGGCCGGCCGGTTCAGTGTGATCACGTAGACGTCCGGCTCGGCCGCGACGAGGCGCAGCTCGTCGTCGCCGTGGTAGATCGACGCGGCGAGGCGGGCGAAGGCGAAGCGCGTCAGGTCGATCGCGTTGCGGGTGTGCGCCAGGTCGATGAAGCCGGCCTCGACGGCGTAGAGCGTGCCGCGGCTGGTCTCGTGGGGGCGTTCGTTGAGCAGCCCCTGCGTCTCGTAGCGGTGGTGGCCCAGGTCGTCGACGGTCAGCGGGGTCAGGGGCGAGTACCAGGCGTCGAACGGCATGGTGCCCATCCGCATGACGGGCGGATCGAACGCGGTGTCCCGCGTCTCGAGCCCGAGGTCCGAGAGGGCACGGCCGACAGTCTGGCCGCGGTCGGGATAGTTGCAGCCGGCGAGGCCAGTCAGCGTGGCCACGCCGACGCAAAGCAAGGCACGGGTTAATGGCATGTGAACAGCTTAGCGCCGCGTCATGAAACCCGGCTGACGCTCAACGCTTCTGGTACCAGTCCCAGAGTCGTTCGAGGCCGGTGCGGACGCCGACCTGCGGGTCGTAGCCGAGTTTTTCGCGGGCGCGGCCGATGTTGGCGAAGGTCTGCTTCGGCTCGCTCGCCGGGGCGGGCGGGGTATCGAGGACGGCCTTCTTACCGACGAGCTCTTCGAGCATGGTGACGAAGTCGGCCATGAGCACGGGCTCGCCGCGGCCGAGGTTGACGATCTCGTAGCCCAGCGGCTGGCGGAGGGCGAGCTCGACGCCGGCGACGATGTCGTCGACGAAGGTCCAGTCGCGTTTCATCTGGCCGGCGTCGAAGAGGGTGATGGTTTCGCCACGGGCGATCTTGTCGGTGACCATGAAGGGCATCATGTCGGGCCGGGCCCGCGGGCCGTAGACGCTGAAGAAGCGGACGGCGGTGAAGCTCAGGCCGTGGAGGTTGTGGTAGGTGTAGCCGAAGAGCTCGACCGCGCGTTTCGAGGCGGGGTAGGCCGAGAGCGGGCGGTCGCAGGGGTCGTCTTCGGTGAAGGGGATGCGGTCGGTCTTGCCGTAGACGCTGCTGGTGGAGGCGAAGACGAAGTGGGGGTCGGCGCCTTGCTCAGGAGGGTGGTTCTTAGCGGCTTCGAGGAGGTTGAGGCTGCCGGTGACGTTGACCTGCTGGTAGAGCGGGGCGCGGCCGATGGAGTAGCGGACGTTGGCCATGGCGGCCATGTGGGCGACGGCGTCGGGGCGGTGGTCGGCGAAGAGCTCCTCCATCGCGTTGGCGTCGCGGATGTCGGCCTCGACGAGGGTGGCCTGCGGGTGGTCGGCGAAACCCGCGACGTTGGCGCGTTTCTGCTTCGTGTCGTAGTAGTCGTTGAAGTTGTCGAGCCCGAACACGCGGTCGCCGGCGGCGAGCAGGCGTTCGCAGAGGTGCGAGCCGATGAGGCCCGCGGCGCCGGTGACGAGGAAGGTCTGGGGCATGGAGGCTCACAAGCTAGCCGATTCGACGGGGGCGAGCCGCCGAGAGATTTCGTCAACTCGGCTGGATTGTTAGCGTTCCGTGAGTTATTTTATAAATTCATGAAGTAGACGCACCTGAAAGCGGACAGCGGGGGGTCGGCGGAGATGCCATGAATTTCTATCTACGGATCGTCCCTTACCTCTGGCTCGCCATCGCGTTGGTTCTATTGGGCGCGGTGCTGAGCTTCACGCTCGACGGCCGCTTCTCGGTCGCGACCGCGAACATGATGCTGGACAAGTTATCCCTGGACCTGGAGAACAACATCCCGGCGTGGTTCAGCTCGGTGCTGCTGCTGACCGCGGCGGTCGGGTTCGGGTGGATGGCGTGGCGGGAGGGCGAAGCGGGCGGGCCGGACGCCTGGCGTTACCGGCTGATGACGGCGGTGTTCGTGTTCATGTCGCTGGACGAGTCGGCGAGCCTGCACGAGATGGCGATGGTGCCGACGCGGGAGCGGCTGGGGCTCGGCGGGTTGCTGTACCACGCCTGGGTCGTGCCGGCGGCGGGGGTGCTGGTGGTGCTGGCGGTGGTGTGCTGGCCGATGCTGCGGCGGATGTCGCGGCCGCTGCGGCTCGGGGTGATCGCCGCCGGGGCGATCTTCGTGGGGGGGGCGATGGGCGTCGAGATGGTCGGCGGCTGGCTCGCCGAGAGCCGGGGCGACCGGGAAGGCTGGGCCTACTTCGTGATCAGCGGGCTCGAAGAGACGATGGAGATGACGGGTGTGGCGGTTCTGATCACGTCGCTGGCGGGGGAGATGCGTCGGTCGCAGCCCGTCAAGACGGCGGCGGCGCGGGTTGAGGCGTCGCCCGAGGCCGAACCGGCCGGAGAGCTGATCGAAGACGGGGTGACGCTCCCCGCAATGTGACTCACGGGCCTCGGCGGCCCCGTCGGACCGGAGGAAGGGGCGGGCTACTTGGTGGGGTTGGTCCGGGGGTTGTCGTGGCGTAGCGACTCGCGGTAGCGGCCGTAGCTGCCGCGGGTCGAGCGGCGGACGTGGGCGACCAGGGCGAGGATGCAGGCGTCGTGGGGGTAGGCGTCTTCGAGGTCTTCGAGGGCCGAGGCGGTCTGGCCGGCGCGGCCGGTGGCGGTGCGGCGGTAGAGTCGTTTCCAGGCGTCCTTGAGGTGGCTTACGGTGTCGTCGGAGAAGCCGCGGCGGGTGAGCCCGACGCTGTTGACCCCGCGGACCGAGGCGGGGTTGCCCTCGGCGATCATGAACGGCGGCACGTCGTTGATGCAGCGGGTCATGCCGCCGACAAAGGCGTGCTGGCCGAGCGTCGAGTAGTGGTGGACGGCGGTCGCCCCGCCGACGACGACGTGGTCCTCGACGCAGACGTGGCCGGCGAACTGCACGGCGTTGGCGATGACGATGTGGTCGCCGAGGATGCAGTCGTGCCCGAGGTGGGCGTACGCCATGATCAGGTTGTGGCTGCCGACGGTGGTG
>JBCCRT010000051.1:0-18260 GCA_039201235.1 Planctomycetota bacterium | reverse complement strand
CACTACCCCGGGGTACTCATCGGCCCGCCGCACGACGCGCTCCGCGCCCGGTACCTCTCGATCCTTTCGGGGGACGTGCTCATGAACTGGGGGGCTTACTGGACGATGCCCTACGGCGACGCGGCCGGCACGGCCGACGGCGTGGCCGGCGGTAGCCTGATGCGCGATGGGCGGTTCCTGCCCTTCCGCGCCGCGGCGGACCACCGATTGACCTCCGGCGATATCGTCACCCGCTTCGGCCCGTACTTCCCCCCGATCCTTAGAGATTTCGGCCGGTCGAAGTTCGTGCCGTTCTTCCGCAACCAGACACTGGCCGTCCCCCTGGATCACGCCGAGGACATCAAGGTCTCGGTGGCGATGAAGCGTGACGCGCCAGAAGCGCTGCTGATCGTGGGCAACCTCTCGGACCGCAACCACGAACCGGTGACGCTCCGGCTCGACTTCGATGCGTTGGGCGCGGGTCCGGCCGAGGCGGTCGAGGTCTACGACCCGATCATGCGGCGTGTCCTGCCTCACAACGCGAGCGGCGGGATCAAGACCTGGGTCCCGAAACAGATGATCCGCATGCTGATCGTCCGGCCGGCGTACGGGGCGTCAACTTGAACCGAGCCCGGCCCGTGACCGGCGAGCCCGCGGTCGCGTCCATCTGACGGTCACCGAAGTCGCCGAGTTGGCAAGCAGCTTTTGAAGGACGAGCAACCCGAGCCGGTGACCCTCAATCCATCGGATCGAGGGAGATCTCAATCACCGTCGGCTGCTCGTACTTGACGTCTTCGGGGTCGCCCGTGAAGAGCTGCCGTTGAGTTGCATGACGAGCCACCTGCCTTCCGGATCGACCACCGCGGTGTATCCGCCGACCGGGACATAACCGAAGTTCGCAAACAGCAGCGGACCGAGAAAACAGAGCACCGGCCGACGCCCCGTGTCGAGGTCGAACCGTACCACCGGGACCCCCGACGCCCGCCCCGACCAGGTCGAGTCCACCACGAAGTAAATACACGTGCCGGTCGGGTCCAGCGACAGGTCCGTCAGCCAAACCTCCCCGCCCCACGCCGGCCCGATCTTGCGCAGGGCAAGCGTGCCGGGGTTTAGCCCGTAGAGGGTGCCCTTCCATGAGGCGATCACCAATTCCCTGCCGGGTGTCCGCCTCCACGTCGCCGCGCGCATCGGCGAGTCCATGATCTGGGCGGTTGGCCACAGCCAGGGCGGTCCGGACGGCCGCCTTAGTGCTCGGTAACGCAATCTTTTGGGTTCGATGACCACGACCCGCGAAGGCGTCTCGGTGGTACAAGCGAAGAAGCGACCGCTGTTCGAGACGCAGCGGCTCACCCCGCACCGGCCCCCCGGCCGTCTCGGCCAAGTCGGCGAACAAAACGGCCTCACGTTCGGTGTCGAAGACGAGCAGCTCGCCGTAGCTGTGCTCGTAATCCGATCCCTGCCACGCCATCCCCTCCGGCGCCTGGTTCGGCGCGAGGTCGGGGTGCCGGTACAGGCCGCGCTCCCCGACGGCGACCAGCAGACCGCGCCGCGTGTCCCAACGCTTCACCGCCCAGCTGTCGCGCGGTGACGGATTCGCCACGAGTCGGCTGGTCTTCTTCCGCAGGTCGTGCCGGAAGAGCCGGCCGCCGGGGTAGGCACTTCCCCGCGTGGTCCAGTCGTTCCGGGTCGGGTAGTTTCCGTAAAAACTCGTGAGATATGTCACACCGTCGCCGGATCAGTCGATAGCGGTGTACAGCTTGCCGTCGACCATCGCCCGGGCGTCGTCGCCCCAACCCGCCGTGTCGCGTGTGCTCATGACACGCTGCGTGCTCCCGTCCGCCGGGTCGTAAACGACGAGCCAGGCGTCCGCCCGATCGTCCGTCCGGTGTTTGCCGACCGCGAAATAAAACCTGCCGTCGGGCCCGAACGCCCCCTGCCCCCAGCCGCCGTAGACCCCACCGGCCTCGGCGACCGCCGGCTCGAGCGGCACGACCTCCATACGCAGCCGCGGGGGATCGGCGGTCAGACGGTATTCCACCCCGAGTTGGGCAAAAGGCTTGCGGGGCGCGGTCCCATCCCCGCGGCACCTCACCGGCGAACACGGAAACACCCGCCAAGACCCACACCGCCGGAAGGACGAGCTGGGTGGGACCCGATGTCATCGGCTTTGTGACTCTCACCTTTGACAACCTCCGGCGATCAACGCAGCGTCCAGGTCCATTCCGAATCCGCGACCCCGTTGCCCAGGTCTTCCGCCGACGTGTGCCCGTCCGCGAAGCTGATGTTGTGTTGTTTGCGGTGCCAGCCGTCGTCGGGTCCGGCGGCTTTGTACGCGGCCGCTTCGAAGTAAACGGTCGTCTCGACCGTGGACACCACCCCCGAGATGCGCTGGCCCGCCAGCCCCGCGTCGACGTCCGGGGTCGCGGTCGCCGTGGCCCGATCGAACCGCTGCAACGGCGTGTCGGGGTGGCCGATGCAGTTGAAGGCGTAGCTGTTGCCCACATAATCGAAGTGCGTGGCACCGCCGGCCCAGACCTTGGGCGACGTGTCCCCGGGGCACCGGAAGACCTCAGCCGTTTCGTCGACGTAAGGGTTCAGCGGCCGCGAGATCTGGTTGAAATACAAACCACCATCCGCGAAGGGATCGGTGCTCAGGTTCCCGTTTCTCCGGCCGCCGTACCCGTAGTAATCCATCCCCCGTGTGGCCACGTCGGCGATCGGCTGAGCCCGCCAGTAGAAGACCCCGTCGTGGTCCCCGAGGTAGGCGAAGGACGCCGTGTTGACCTGCCGGTGTTGAGCCGCGCACCGGACCACCCGCGCCGCCTCGCGGGCCGAACCCAGCACCGGCAGCAAGAGACCGATCAGCAGGGCAATAATTGCCACGACGACCAACAGCTCAATCAGTGTAAAGGCACCCAGCCGGGACTGATGAGGATCCGAGGGTTTTGCTTGCATCGGTTCGGATCTGCTCCGGAATAATTTCATTATATCGAATATAATATTCCCTTTATCAAGAGAACGACCCGGATTTCTGGAAGAATTTGCGGCCGGTTGGATGGCAGAAAGCGGGCCGCCCGGCGATCGGGGTCGGGGCGGGGTCGTTGTTTCCGAAGGCCTGTTTTGCCGCTTGCCGCGCGCGGTGGTAACTTCCGTTCCATGGAATCCACTGTTCTCGTCAAAGCGTTTTCGATCATCGAGGCCTTGGCGACCCGCCGGGGCGCGATGAGCCTGGCCGAACTCACCGACACGCTGTCGCTCAACAAGCCCACGATCCACCGCATCCTTCAGGACCTCATCGGCCTGGGGTACGTCGAGCGGGTGGCGGGCGGCGTTTACACGTTGACCCATAAGCTGAAAGGCCTGGGGTACGACGAGGCCACATCCAACCTCATCGAGGTCGGCGAGCCGTTGCTCGAAGAGCTGCACGAATCGACCCAGGAGACCACCAACCTGGCGGTGCTGCAGGGCTTGAAGGTGGCTTACCTCATCGTGCTTGAGAGCCCGCAGCCGCTGCGTCGAGTCGTCGGGCCCGGAACCATGGACCCGTTCTACAGCACCGCACTTGGCCGAGCCATCGTTTCCCGGTTGCCCGAGAACCAGATCACGCGGATGCTCAAAGGCGTGAAGCTCAGGCGGCAGACGGCCAACACGATCGTGGACAAGGACGTGCTCGCCGAGACGATCCACGCCAGCCGGGCCCAAGGTTATGCCGACGAGTGGGAGGAAAACGACCTCGGTGTGATGTGCGTAGCCGTACCGATCTGCCTCAAGGACGCGCCGGTCGGGGCGATCAGCCTGACCGTCCCCACGGCCCGAATCGACGTGGCCGCCGAGCGTAAGCTGGTCACCAAGCTCAAGCGGACGTCGGCCGCGGTCGAGAAACGGCTCCGCGGTCGTGCAGACGCCTGACCATCAATACCGGCCGAAATCAAAGCACGCCGTACCGCTCGTATGCTTGGGTGGCGGACATGCCGGCCATAATGGCGTCGCGCGTCACGTTTTCTTCCGAAACCTTATTGGTCGCATAAGCGACGACTTCGCGTTTGACCGCATGCGGAACGAACACCACGCCGTCCCGATCGGCGAAAACAAAGTCGCCGTTCTCCACCAAGACGCCGCCTACCTCGACGGCGCAACCGACCGCCTTCACGCGCTGCCGATGCTGGCTGTCCAGGGGGCAGACGTAGCGGGCAAAGCACGGGAACCGGGTCTCGGTCATTTTCTGGACATCCCGCACCGCGCCGTCCACGATGACACCGGCGCAGCCCCGATGCCGCGCCGCCGTCGAGAGTAACTCGCCCCAGATGCCAGACCTCCTTGACCCCGAAGCGGCCGCGATCATTACATCGCCGGCTTCACAACTGTCCACGGCTTGCAGCTCAAGTTCGTAAGGCCTGGGGTCGGGAGCGTCCAGATCTTCCCATTCGGTCGTCACGCAACGCCCGTACAGCTTTTCGGTTCCGGTCATCGGCAACAGGTCGATCGCCGGGGACTGGCTACGTTTCCCGATCGCGTCGAGAGCGTCACAGATCACCGCAACATTGAGAGCCGATAAATCGTGATCCTTGAGCGGACCAGACGTGGAGAGATCGCGATCAGTTCGCGCCGCCGGCTCCGGGGTCTTCTTCAGAGCCCGGGAGGGATGATCGCCAGATGAAGGTATCGCCGAGGATCGGCCGGCCGGAAATTCGGAAAGTCTTGACACAATGGAAATCCGTGCGGGGTTGTAGGGTTCAACTGTGGATGAGGTAAAACCATTATACGGAACACAGCATTCAATTTAATGATACAATGATTTGGTCAGTTTTCAAGTTGCACTGCGACGGAGATCGGAGGTAAGGCCGTATGCTCAGCTTTGACCGTATCGCGGACGGTGTGCCTGGGGCCGAGGGGCCGACGTACGACGCCGAGGGGAGATGGTTCGTGGCTTCGTCTGCGGGCCGGGTTTTGGAAATGCTACCGGGCGGCGGCACCCGGACTCACGCCGAGACCCCGGGCAGCCCGTCGGGCCTGCATGCCGACGCCCGGGGCAGGCTGTGGCTTATCGACGGAAAACTCGGGGTCATGCGGGTCCAGCCGGACGGGTGGGTCGAACGATTAATCACTCACGTCGACGGGGAGCCGCTCGTCGGCGCGAACGACGGTGTGTTGGACCGAGACCTCAACTTCTACTTCACCGTTCCGGCCGGTTCGACGGTGGCGTCGCCTCACGGCCGCGTGTTGTGCCGGAGAGTAGGGGGTGAGGTCACGGTCGTGGGCGACGGTTTTGCTTTCTGTAACGGCATAGCGGTCTCGGGCGACGGCACCCGGCTGATGGTCGCGGAGACCTGGACACGTTTGCTTATCGAATTCGACCTGTTGGGACCGGGCATCGCGGTCAACCGGCGTGTATTTGCCGAGTTGCCCGGGCGTTCCGAGGTCGGCGCCGACGGGATCACGTTCGACTCCGCCGGACGCCTCATCAGCACCAACTATGGTGAGGGTGAACTCGACGTCTTCGACCCCGCCGGGGTGCTGCTCGAACGTATCGAGCTGCCCTTCGGCGAGGTAACCAACGTCCATCTCGGTGGTGTTGACGGGAAAGACCTCATGGTGACCGAGCATCAGACACCCGGCGTTTGGCGTTCTCGCTGGCACACCGCGGGGCTCGCGCTGCCGGGGCCGGCTGAATCGGCAACACGGTCCCCGACACATTGACTCTGCGTGCTGTCTCGGTTCGATGTCGTATCGGTCTCTGGATTATCTGGCGGCGAGGATCAAACGGCTGGGCCGTGGGGGGTATCGGGTGAGGTACCTGCTGCCGATCTCCATGTTTACGATCGGGTCTATGCTGATAGAGCGTGGCGTCTATTTTTACACCACGCAGATCTTCCATTTTGAATCTCTATGCAACCTGCTGCTGAGCCTGAGCTACGGCATGGCTTATGTGGTGGGCGCGGCGGTGGTCGCGCCACGCATCGGCCGCAACCAACTACACCACAAGGCGGCTCTCGTCGCCGCGGCGATCGGCGTGGTTGCTGCGAGCATCGCGGCCGCTGGGTCCGCCTCGACGATATTCCTGCAGTTCATGGCGATCGGATGCCTGACCGGCGTGATGTGGCCGCTCCTGATCGGTCACACGCTCGGGGCCGACACGGCGGTCAATTCGGTGGCGCGGATAGGACGGTTCAATCTCGCCTGGGCGTTTGCGGTCCCCCCGTCGATTTTTCTGGCTGGCGTCGTGCTCGACCGATGGGCGCCGGGCCTCCCGCTATCGGCCGGGCTTGTGCTCGCCGCTTGCGCGGCCGTAATCGTTTTCAACCGACGCCACCCCCGCGCGCAGGCCGGGCACCACGCCGAACCTCAAGACAGCTTGTCCTTTGTATCGGTCGGCACGGTTTGGGCGGGACGGTGGGGGGTGTTGATGGGTTACACGCTGGTCTTTGCTTTGATCCCGCTGCAACCAACCGTCTTCCGGCAAGCCGGTTATTCGCCCGCCGAAGCCACGAAGTGGGCGATGCTGTTTGACGTTTTTCGGCTGGCGACTTTTCTCGTCATGACGGGCCACCGCGGTTGGTACGGGAGGGTTGCGCCGGTTCACATTGCCGTGCTATTGGCTCCCATCGGTTTCTTCGCCGCCGTGGCGGGCCCCACGATCGCGTGGATAGCCGTGGGGCACGCCGTCCTCGGGGTCTCGGCTGCCTTTTTGTATTTCGCGCCGCTGGTTCACGGCCTGGCGGGGCCCACTTGTTCGGTCCGGGCCGGGGGATATCACGAGGGTGCGAAAGGACTCGCGCTGCTGGCGGGCCCTTTCCTTGCCGTGATCACTCTTTCTGTCGCAGAGAACCGGCTCGACCACATGGCCCGATTGATCGCTCTCCCGATGCTGGGCCTGGCCGTCGCCGGCGTCGCCCTGCACTTGATATGTTGGGCGACGCTCGGACGTTACGGTAAGCCGACCTGAAACCTCGGACCCCGTTACACATCATCCTTACGCGGGAGTAAAGCCCCGCTGTGAGGCCGGAGGTCACTTCTTACACCCAAGCCCGACAGCCGTGTTCCGGTTGCTGCTCGGGGTGAGGGCACTCCGGTTCTGCGGGTTTTTCGTACGGTCCGTTGATTCCGGTCCGTCCACGTTTAAAGCTTTATGAAATGTAGGATTCAGTATATTATAATGACCGTATGCCCCACTCCTCGACAACGATAGCCCCAGAAGAAGAATCGCCGGTCAGTGACCCGGCGCGAAGTTTCCGTGAGAGCTTCGACCTTCCGACCGAATTGACCTATCTGAATACGTCTTTCATGTCGCCGCTGTTGCACCGGGTCCGAAAAGCGGCGGTGACCGGTATTGACGGGCGTGCCCGGCCGTGGGAGATCGGCGTCGATGATTTCTTTGCCCCCGACCGTCAACTCCGCGAGTTGTCGGCGAGGTTGCTCGGCGGCCGACCGACCGATTACGCCATCGTGCCTTCGGTCTCGTACGCCGTCGAGACCGCGATCGCCAACTTCGATATACCCGAAGGCAGCCAGATCATCGTTTTGGACGAACAGTTCCCGGCCAACATCTATCCGTGGCGCGCCGCCGCCGCGAAAAACTCCGCTGAGCTGGTCACGGTGTACCGCCCCGAAGACGACGACTGGGCCGCCGCGGTCGAACGCAAACTCAGCCGCCGCACGGCGGTGGTCTCGATCCCCTGCGTTCACTGGACGACCGGAGCCCGGATCGACCTAGAACGTCTCTCGCGTTCGATCCGGTCCGTGGGGGCGCGTTTCTTTGCCGACGCCACGCAAGGGGCGGGCGTGCTCGATCTCAACGTGTCTCGTATCGATCCCGATTTTCTGGCCACCGCCTGCTACAAGTACATGCTGGGCCCCTACGGCATGTGCCTGATGTACGCGTCGCCCGAGTTTCAGGAACGCGGACGAGTGATCGAGCACGGCTGGCTGAACCGCGACAACAGCCACCGGTTCGACCGTCTGACCGAATATTCGGATACATACCGGCCCGGGGCCCTGAGGTTTGACCAGGGCGAAAGGGCGGACGGCATCAAGCTACTCATGACCATCGAAGCGATCCTGCAGCTGCTCGAATGGGGCCGGCCGCTGGTCGAGACACACTGCCGCAAGCTCTGCCGGCACGCGATGGACCGCGCAGACGTCTTGAAAATCGGCCACCCCGAACGCGAAAGGACATCTTCCGTCATGCTCGGCCTGGACCTACCCGATGGTTACCCATCTGATATCGCTGACCGCTTGAGAGAAAGCAAGATCATCATCAACCTGAGGGGCCCCCGCATCCGGTTTTCCGTACACGCGCACAACAACGAAGCAGACGTGGACCGTTTCTTCGAAACGGTCGCCCGAATCCTGGGCCGATGAGCCCTGCTTTACCCGTCCGCAGGATTACGAAACGGTCCATCCCCAAGCTCTTCTGTTTACGCCGTTCACGCCCGGCGACGGCAGACCGACTCGTTCGAATAAACGGCAAATATTTAGAATGGCTTTGTGATCCATGGGTGTTTTCCGACTCGAAGGCAAGAACGCGATCGTGACCGGGGCGGGCTCCGGGATCGGACGGGCCATTTCCCGGGCGTTGGCAAAAGCTGGGGCTAGCGTCTGGGCGTGGGACCTCGACCACGGAGCGGCGCGCTGTACGGCCGACATCGCTTCGTCGGATCCGGGGCGTATCGTCCCGGCTGCCTGCGACGTCGCGGACGAGCAAGCGGTTCGCAGGGCGGCCGCGGAACCGGGGCGGGTCGACATCTTGATCAACAACGCCGGGATAGCGCACGTGGGCAATATCGAAGGAACGACGGCCCAAGACATGGA
Organism: Planctomycetota bacterium; assembly: GCA_039201235.1. Lineage (GTDB taxonomy): Bacteria > Planctomycetota > Phycisphaerae > Phycisphaerales > Phycisphaeraceae > Algisphaera. Next base: position 9,473 of record JBCCRT010000051.1, on the reverse strand, counting down.
CCGCTTGTATGCGGTCAACGTGAAGGGCGTCTTCCACACGCTGCGGTGTGTCGTGCCTCGGATGCTGGACCAGGAAGCGGGCGGTGTCATCGTCAACCTGGCCTCGATCGCTTCGCTGATCGGGATCAAAGACCGCTTCGCTTACAGTATGACGAAGGGAGCCGTCCTCACGATGACTTACTCGGTCGCCGTCGATTACGCCGAGCGGGGCATCCGCTGCAACTGCATCTGCCCGGCCCGCGTCCACACCCCGTTCGTGGATGGCTTCCTCGCCGAAAATTACCCGGGACGAGAACACGAAGTGCTCGCCGAGCTCAGCGCATATCAGCCCGTCGGCCGAATGGCCAAACCGCAGGAGATCGCTCACCTCGCCCTGTATCTTTGTAGCGACGAGGCCGCCTTCATCACCGGTTCTGCGTTTCCGATCGACGGCGGCGTGGTCCACGCTAAGTAACGCCGCCCCATTGCAACAAGACCCACCCTAACACCCCGACCAACAGAATACCTACTCAACGCATGAAACTCTTACGCTTCGGTGTACCGCAACAAGAAAAGCCCGCCGTTGAACTCGCCAGCGGTGCTCGTAAAGACCTTTCGGAGCACTACCCCGACTGGGACCGAGACTTCTTCAACGACGACGGCCTACGTCAACTCGCCATGACGCTCACCGACCACGACGGCGGTCTGTTGCTCCCGGATGTCTCCGCCGACGCCCGCATCGGCCCCCCGGTCGCTCGGCCCGGCAAGGTGGTCTGCATCGGGCTCAACTACGCCGACCACGCCGCTGAATCTGGCATGGATATCCCCGAAGAACCCGTGGTGTTTCTCAAGGCCGCGAACACCGTCGTCGGGCCCTATGACGAGATCGTGATCCCCCGCGGCGGACACAAAACCGACTGGGAAGTCGAACTGGGCGTCGTCATCGGTCAAGACGCCCGTTACCTCGACACCCCCGAGCAAGCTCGTGACGTCATCGCCGGCTACTGCGTCAGCCACGACGTTTCCGAACGCGCGTTCCAGCTCGAACGCCTCGGCCAATGGACCAAAGGTAAGAGCTGTGACACCTTCAACCCGCTGGGGCCTTACCTCGTCACTCCCGAAGAAATCGAAGACCCGCGTAATCTCGTCCTTACGCTTGAGCTCAACGGGGAAGGTGTTCAACACGGAAATACGCAAACGATGGTTTTTGATGTCTTCTTCATCGTCCACTACCTCAGCCAATTTATGACCCTCGAGGCCGGCGACTTGATCAACACCGGTACGCCGCCCGGCGTCGGATTGGGTATGAAACCGCCCCGGTATCTCAGCCCCGGCGACGAAGTCGAATTAGCCATCCAAGGCCTCGGCAAGCAGAAACAGACTTGCGTCGGCATAGAGATTTACACCTAATGCATGTTCAAAACTGAGCCGTACAGCTACACCTTGATCTTGATGTAATGTCGAGACTTGCTCCTTGTTTCTCAATCACAAAAACAATAAGCGTACGAAAATCGATGGGCTAAAGTTGCTCTGTTGAAATCATTTTAACGTCTCCGTTCGTCGCTCCAATGTTGAGATGAGCACGGATGCTCAACGCGATCGGATTCTGAAGGTTGTGGCGATCGCGACGGGCCTGGGACGCAAATATCTCTTGGCCAACGGCAGCGTGAAGAGCCGCAAAGATTTCATCCAGTCGCAGTTGATGGCATGCCTGATCCTGCGGACCTGTTGGAAAACGACCTACCGCGGCGCCGTCGAGTACTTGGCGGTATCGGTGGAGGTGCGAGAAGCGATCGGGCTCCAGAGGCTTCCCGACTATTCGACGCTTGAGAAGTTTGCCGACCGCAAAGGCGTGGCCGGGGTGATGCACGCGATGTTTAACACCTTGGCGCGTTTGGCTGACGATGCGGACGGGTCGTTCTGCAAGGAAGCAGCGATGGACGCGACGGGCCTGCCGACGACGTGCGCTAGCGTTCGCTTCGAGAGCCGGCGGGGCAAGCGGCAGAAGCGTTTCGTCAATGTGGGCGTGGTGGTGCTTCTGGGCCCGCTGGTACCGGCGTCGATGGCGTTGGGCTAGGGTCCGGGCAGCGACAAGACGCAGGCGGGCGAGTTGATCGACCGGGCTTCGCGGTCGGTGACGCCGGAACTGTTTTACGCCGACGGGGGTACGACGCAGAGTGGGTACACGAGCGTTGTGTCGAATGGGGGCCGATGGGCGTGATCAAGCCGGTAAAGCATAAAGACGGCCCGCCGGGTGGTCTCTACCGCTCGCAGATGACCGAGAAGAATCTTAAGAAGTTTGGCTACGGCCGGGCTTGGCTGGCCGAGACGTTTATGAGCGGTATGAAGCGGACGATGGGGCAACGCTGAACGCGACGACAAAGCGGGGTCTGATGGCCGGCGCGAGGATAGAGGTGTTAGTCTAAGTCTTCCGGCGACAGCCGGAAAAGCTACGGATGAGATGGTGTCAACAGAGCAACAAAGAGTTTACTTTCAGAACACTTGACGAATCCCTGCCTCTCCGCTTAGCCGAGTCCGCCCGGTACCGAGCCGCCGGGCCAAAGGCGTTATACCGCCACGGCGGCCAGGGCGCGGACGGCCTGTACGAGCTGGGGGCGGTGGTAGGGCCGGGAGAGGTCGATCGACAGCGCGACGCCGTGGCCGTGGTCCGACGCGATGATCAGGGTGTTGTCGGCCACGGGCTCGTAGCCGGTCTCGGCGGGCTGGTGGCCGACGACGAACGCGGTGACACCCCAGGCTTCGGCGAGCTCTTCGGTGATCTTCTGGTTCTGGTGCCGGCCCCACACCATGTCGTACGCCGAGCCCCCGGGCGCGAGGTCTGCGTCGGTGGGTTTGCGGTCGAGGACGGTTTTGTCGAAGGCCTCGATGCGGCGGGGGGCGGGCAGGCTGTGGCTGACCATGACGCCGTTGGCGCAGCGGACCGCCAGCGGCAGCGACCGGAGGTAGTCCTGCAGGGCGTCGCGGACGTCGCCGGCGTCTTGGCCGTAGAGGTACTCGACGCCCTGGTCGAAGGCGGCGACGACGCCGACGCCGTCCTTGAGGATGCCTTCGCCGCGGAGTTGGGCGAGCTCGTGGTTGGACAGCAGGACGTGGAAGGTCTCGGGGTGGCGGAGCTTGAGGTCGGCGCAGCGGGCGGCGGTGCGGACCGAGAGGTCGCAGCCGTTGACCAGGTCCGGGCCGTGGATCACCTCGTGGAGGATCAGGTGCCGATCCGGGTCGGCGTCGAGGCCGGCGAGCTTGAGGATCCGGCGGAAGTTCAGGGCGTGGTCGTGCAGGTCGCCGGTGGCCAGCAGGTGGCCGCGGTCGGGCAGGTGGACGCTGGCGCCGCGCCGTTTCGAGTCCTCACGGAACGCCTCGGCCGCGCCGCGGAACAGGGCGGAGACGGCGTGGGCGTCGGCGAGATCGGGGGCGGTGTCGAGCAAGCGCAGGTGAGGTGTTTCGGTTGTTCTCGTTCTCGTGGATCGTAATTGTAATCGCGGGTCGCCGAGGGTGGGACCCTTGGGGTGGGCTTGGTCTAGACGGATTACGATGACGAATCACGAGAACGAGAACGACCGCAAGCGGGTATCGCAATAAACTGTGGGGCCGAGCGTTAGAGAACCAGGAGCGTACATTTGGCCCAGGCCGAACTCGAAGTAGCCGGCTGGGTACGCTCGGCCGCGGCGGGCGACGCCGGGGCGTGGCGGTCGCTGGTCGAGGCCTACAGCGGCCGCGTGTTCGGGCTGCTGGTCAAGCAGTGCGGCGACCGGGACCTGGCCGAGGAGCTGACGCAGGTGACGTTCGTGAAAGTGGTGGAACAACTCGCCGGCCCGCAGGGCTACCAAGAACAAGGCCGGTTCGAGCCCTGGCTGTTCCGCGTGGCGATGAATAAGCTGCGGGACGAGATGCGGCGGCGGAAGCGGCAGGCGGTGTCGGCCGACTTCGGGCCCGGTAGCGAACGGGACGACGCGGGCTGGGCCGCACCGGCGGACGAGGGCGGCGAGGGGTCGTTGGGTGAGAACCCGCAGGCCGTGCTGGACCGGGCAGAGCAGGTCGGTCGGCTGCGGGAGGCCGTGGCGGGGCTGCCCGAGGCGGACCGCGAGGTGCTGCACCTGCGGCACACGGCCGGGTTGAGCTTCGCCGAGATCGCCGCGACGCTGGAGCAGCCGCTGGGCACGGTGCTGGCCCGCGGGCACCGGGCGCTGAAGAAACTCAAGAAGATGATGCAGGAAACCGGAGACGAGGCGGCGTGATGCGTGACGAAACTCCCCGCGATCTGAACATCGAGACGGACCCGGTACTGGACGCGCTGCTGGACGAGGCGTTGGCGTCTGACCCGGCCCCCGACGGTCTGGCTGAGCGGGTGCTGGCGACGACGACGCCAAAGCTGACCGGTACGGCCGGGGATCGACCGGCGGTAATCGGCCGGTTTGGTTTTAGGCGATCGGCGTGGCGTTTGGCCGCCGCGGCGGCGCTGGCGGTCGGTATCGGGTGGCTGGCGTGGCCGAGCGGTGGTCCCACGACCCCCGGAAACGGGGGGCCGGAGTTGGCGGTCTCGGCCGACGTGATCGAGGCCGACCTCGCCCGCCTCGCCGCGGCCGAGGCCGAGACGGCCTGGCTCGACGAGCGGCTGGAGCTGTTGGCTTGGCAGGTCGAGTCGGCCGACGCGCCGTGGGACGCCGACCCCTACGCATCGTTGGACCGGGCGATGGCGTACGAGACGTTCGAGACCCTGGTCGATGAGGCGGCGTGGTACTTTTAAGCCGAGACGAACGCATCCCGGACGGGTCCGAGGCACATGACAAAGAACGACGGCATGATGGGGCGGACGGCGGGGGGGGTGTTGTTGATGTGCCTGATGTTGGGGGTCGCACCGGCGCCGGCCGAGCGCGGTCCCGGGCAACGGTCGGCCGATGTCGCCGACGGGCGGAGCGACGAACGGCCCCTCGACCGCGGGCCACGTGATCGGCGGTGGACCGACGCCGAGGCCGAGGCGGCGCGGGAGGTGATCGGTGTGCTGTACCCCGAGCTGGCCGAGCGTTTGAACAAGTTGCGTGACGAGGACCCGCGGGCCTACCGCGACGCGTTGGAGAGACGGTTCCCGCGGGTGCGGTTCCTCGTCCGGCTGCGTGAGCGCGACCCGGAGATGTACGCCCTGCGCGTCGAAGACATCACGCGGGCTCGGCAGGTCGAGGCGCTCGGCAAGGCGTACCGCGCGGCCGAGGCGGACGGCGACGACATGAAATCGCGGGCGATCAAGGACGACCTGGAGGACGCGGCCGCGGCGCACTTTGACGTGCGGCAGACCATCCGCCGGATCGAGATCGACAGGCTGCGGGCCCGGCTCGAGGCGATGGAGCAACAGCTCGAAGAACAGGACGACGACCGCGACGACCTGATCGAGCGGCGGGTGGACGAGCTGACCGGCGGATGAGAGAGCGTCAGGCGGCAACCGCTCGCGCGGCGTGATCGACGACCCCGGCCGCGCGGAAAGCGGCCGCGCGGCGGCGGCAAGCTACGCACGCCCCACAGGCCTGTTGCGATCGGTTGAGGCAGGACCACGCGGTGTCCCACGGCACGCCGAGGCCCGCGCCCAACTCGACGACCTGCCGGTCCGACAGGTCGAGCAGGGGCGTCGTCACCCCCGGGAGTCGGCCGCCGTCGGTGGCGGGGGGGTCGCACTCGAGGAGTTGTTGGGTCAGCAGCACGTGTTCGTGAGCCCGTGCCGTGGCGGCGGTGTTCTGGTCGACGGCGATCGGCCAGACGAATTCGGCGACGCGGTGGTCGGCGGCGTGGGCCAGTGCGGCGAGCAGCAGGCGGGCGTGGCCGAGCGTCGTGTGCGGTCGGCCGTCGGGATCGATGGCCGCGGCTCCGGCGTAGAGGTATCCGAGGTCGATCTCGTGTAATGCGTTGATCCCGAAGTGGTCGGCCTGTTGCCGGACGTGCTCGAGCCGGGCCGCGGCGGTGTCCCGCCCGTCGTGAATATGGAGCAGTGTCAGCCGCACCGGCTCGGCCCGGTGCAGCGTCGCGGCCGTCGCGACGAGGCTGCGCAGGCCTCCGGCGTGCATCAGCATGAGGTGCGGTCGCTGGGACATTATCACGGTTATCGGCCAGCGCCCCGTCGGGGCGACAACGGCCGTGTGATAGACTTCGTGTTCATGGCGATCGTTGTGTTCGAACATCACTTGCTCGAGACTGCCGGACGGCTCGGCGAGACGCTCAACCAGCACGGCCACCGGCTCGAAGTCGTCCAGCTGTTCCGCGGCGACGCCGTCCCGCCCGACCTCGACGGCGTCGACGGCGTGGTCTCGATGGGCGGGCCGATGAACACCGACGAGGTCGGCGACCACCCGTGGATGCAGCCCGAGCTGGACTACCTCAAGGCGGCCCACGACGCCGATCTGCCGGTCGTGGGCGTCTGCCTCGGGTCCCAGCTCATCGCCACCGCGCTCGGCGGCAAGGTGGGGCACATGGACCGCCGCGAGATCGGCTTCGCCCCGGTCAAGTCCAGCTTCTTCGGTACGGTCGATCCAATGCTGCTAGGCGTACCGTGGGAGCTGCCGATGTTCCACGCCCACGGCTGCGAGGTGACCCAGGCCCCGCCCGGCGGCACGCCGCTGCCGCTGCAGTCCTCCGCCGGCTGCAAGGTCCAGTCGTTCCGCGTCGGGCTGAACACCTACGGCTTCCAGTACCACTTCGAGTGGACCCGCCGGACCATCGAGTCGGTCCTGGACGACGACCCCGATTTCTACGGCTCGGGGGATTACGACACCCAGACGATCCGTGAGAGCCTCGACACGCACTACGACTTGTACCGCCACCTCGGCGACCGGCTGTGTGCCAACCTCGCGACGCTGATGTTCCCGCTGGACAAACGCCTGCCGCCGAGCGGGGCGAACGTGGAGAACTACCACGCGTCGTAGGTTCCGGTAGCCTGCAGTCTTTCATCAACCCGTGGAGCGAAACATGTCTGAGCTCCCGCCGTCCGACCCTTCGGCCCAGCCAAAGAAACCCGCCCCCGGCTTCCGCCCGCCGGCGCTCGACCTCGCCGAGGCGCGGGCGACCTTCAAACGCATCAACGGCTACCTCCACCGCGTCGTGCCCGTGCTCGACACTGCCGGCAAGGTCGTAAACTTCGCGGTCCAGCCTGTGATGGTCGAGTTCCGCCCACGCGACGTCGCGCAGGTCGTCGTTGGCGCGGTGATCCTCGGCGTGCCGGTGCTGCTGAGCGACGAGGCGACCTCCGCGGCCCGCGACCTGCCCTGGCCCAACATCATCGGGATCGCGCTGCTCTCGGTCGGCTTCATCGCCGGCTTCGTGTACCTCAACTTCTACCGCAACCAGTTCCGCGGCAACGCCATGCAGTTCGTCAAACGCGTCGTCAGCACGTACCTCATCACGCTGGTCGTCGTCGCCGGGATGATGGAGCTGTTGCAGCTCAGCCCGTGGGGCGAGGACCCGGTCTTGGCCGTACGGCGGATGATCCTGGTCGGGCTGCCGGCGTCGCTGTTCGCGACCATCGCGGACACGGTGAAGTAGCGGTCGGGCGGACGAGCCCGCCCGCTACACTGCGGCTTGTGCCGACGACGCTCACCCTGCGACCCCCACAGACGCCCGGCGGCTTCGAGCTGCGGCGGGCGGTGTGCAGCTACGGCTACTTCCTGCTCGCGCCGAACTTCTGGGACGTGAAACTCCAGGCCCTTTACCGGCCGCTGCGCACCTCGGACGGGCGGTTGGTGCGCACCGTCACCCGGCAGCGGCGCGACGGCGTGTTGTCGATCGCCTGCGACCGCGACGTGCCGCGGGTCGAGCAGGCCGGGCTCAAGGCGCAGCTCGCCCGCACCCTGCGGTTCGGCGAGACGTACCCCGACTGGCGACGCCTGCACCCCGAGGCCAAACGCCGACGCTTCGACCGCATGTTCCGCTCGCCGACGCTCTTCGAAGACGTGGTCAAGACCATCACGTCCTGCAACGTCACGTGGCGGAACACGATCGTGATGAACCGGCTCATGGTCGAACACGTCGGCCACGGCGGGTTCCCCACGCCCGGGCAACTGGCCGACTTCGGCGTCCAGCGGCTCCGGGACCGGTGCAAGGTCGGCTACCGCGCCGAGCGTATCGTCCGCCTGGCCCGCGACGTCGCCGACGGGACGCTCGACCTCGCCTGGTTCGAGGCCCCGCAACGCAGCGGCGACGAGTTGTACGCCGCCTTCCTGGAGATCCACGGCCTCGGGCCCTACGCCGCGGCCAACCTCTGCCACCTCGTCGGCCGCTACGACAAGCTCGCCATCGACACCGAGACCTACCGCCATTTCTGCCTGCACTTCAAGGTCAAACGCCCCAAGGGCAGCGACGCGGCCGGGCTCAAACGGCTGCACGCCAAAATCGAAAAACACTACGGGCAGTACGCCCCGTACCAGTTCCTGGCGTACTGGTTCGAGCTGTGGGAGGACTACCAGAGCCGCTACGGCCCGGCGTGGCGGTGGGACCGCGACACCACCGGCCAGCAGTTCACCGCGGCGGTGCTGCAAGCCAGCAGCTAAATTATTTCGCTCACCCGCAACCACGCCCGCCGAAGCATTATGCCCAAGCCGCTCAACGTCTTCGTCTTCTTCTCCGACCAGCAGCGTTGGGACACGCTCGGCGGCCTCGGCATGCCGCTGGACCTGACGCCGAACCTCGACGCCTGGGCGGCGCGGGGGGCGCTACTGCCTTACGCCACGACGCCGCAGCCGGTCTGCGGCCCGGCCCGCGCGTGCCTGCAGACCGGCCGCTACGCCACCGCGATCGGCGACGGCTGCCACACCAACGGCCGGCCGCTGCCCACCGACGCCGACACCTTCGCCCAGCGCTTCGCCGCCGCCGGCTACGCCACCGGCTACTTCGGCAAGTGGCACCTCGCCCCCGGCTTCCGGGAGACCGGCACCGAAGCCGTCGCCCCCGAACACCACGGCGGCTGGGCCGAGTACCTCAGCGCCAACGCGCTGGAGCACTGCAGCGACGGCTACACCACCCGGCTCTACGACCCCGCCGGGGTCGAGCACGAACTGCCCGGCTACCGCGTCGACGCGCTCACCGACGCGAGCCTCCGCTTCGTCGATCGCAGCGTGAAAGCACAAAAACCGTTCTGCTGCATGGTCAGCTGCCTCGAGCCGCACATGCAGAACCACCGCGACGCCCACTCCGCACCGTTCGACTATGAGCGGCGGTACCGCGGCCGGTGGACCCCGCCCGACCTCGCAGCGTTGCCCGGCGTCCGGCCGCCCTACGACCGGATGACCGGCGGCAACGCCCAGCAGTCCCTGCCCGGCTACCTCGGCTCGATCAAACGCCTCGACGAGGCCTTCGGCCGAGTCATGGACGCCCTGATCTCGCTCGACCAGCTCGAGAACACCCTGGTCGTCTACACCAGCGACCACGGCTGCCACTTCCGCACCCGCAACCCCGAGTACAAACGCAGCGGCCACGACGTGAGCGCCCGCGTCCCGATGGTG
>JBCCRT010000050.1:0-18353 GCA_039201235.1 Planctomycetota bacterium | reverse complement strand
CTCGGCCGACTTGCCGCTGTACATCAGCTCCATCTTCTCCCGCTGCAGCGCCCGCTCGATCTGCCGGCCCTTGAGCCCCTCGGGCAGCTCCAGCTCGGTCGCCTCGACCAGCTGCTCGGTCACCTGCTTGTGCATCGACGCTTGCTGCGTCTGCTCGTTGCGCTGCTCGAGCATCGTGCGGACCTGCTCCTTCAGCTCGTCCTCGGTCTGCAACCCGAACCGGGGCAGCAGGTCCTCCACGGCCGCGGGCTCGAGGCGGTGGACGTGGGTGAGGCTCATGCGGACCGTGATGGGCTGGCCCTTGATCTTCTCGTTCTCGTGGCCGTCGGGGCCGGTCATCGAGATGTCGATGACCTCGCCGACTTTTTTGCCGGTGAGCTGTTTGCCCAGGTCGGCGATGAGGATGCCGGCGACGTGGCCCTTGAAGTCCTTGTCCTCGCCGTGGACGAGGGTGTAGGCGGCATCCTGGCTGTGCAGCACCTCCGCGTCGTCCCCGGCACCTTCACCGGCGAGCACGGACACGTCGGACTGCACGTAGTCGCCCTCGGCGATCGTCGCGTCCTGCACGGCCGACATCTCGCCGAAGCGTTCGCGGTACTGCTCGATCTCCTTGGTCACGTCGTCGTCGGTCACGTCGCGGACGGGTTTTTCGACCTTCAAGCCGTCGAACGCGGGCAGCGTGAACTCGGGGGTGATCTCGACCTCGACCTCGAAGGTCAGCGGGCCGGACTCGGGCAGCTCGAGGTCTTCGAGGTGCTTGACGTCGGGCTCGCCGAGGACGTCGAGGCCCTCGTCTTCGATCGCCTGGGTGTACGACTCGCTGAGCAGCTGGCCCTTGACGTCGCCGCGGATCGACTCGGCGAAGCGTTTCTCCAGCAGCCGACGCGGCGCCCGGCCGCGGCGGAAGCCGGGCAGCACCGCCTCGTCGCGGAGGTTGCCGAACAGCTCCTCGGTCTTGCCCTTGATCCGCGACTCGGGCAGTTCAATGGTGAGCTTCTTGAGGGCCGGGCCCGCGTCTTCGACGGTGACTTTCTGCTCCGGCTTCTCCTCGGCGGCGTCTTGCGTTTCGGGGTCGTCGATCACGGCTTGGTCGTCGGCCATCGGGGCGTCCTCTCGGTCGGTGGGTTTTGTTCCGGCGATTTCGGGGGTGCCGGGGGTGTTGCAAGAAAGGCACGGGAACGCAACGCTGCGCTAACCTTTCCCCGCGGAGTTGAAACTTCCGGGGGGGGCACCGACCCGCGCCTGGCTCGCTCCCGTGGGGCGGCCGGTATCTCGGTGCAGCCGGGCAGTATGTTCGCGTCGGCCGGCGAAGTCAATCGCTCAGGCAGACCGCAGCTCGTCGTACAACCGCCCCATCTCCGGCAGGTCGCACCCCACCGCCCGCCCGGCCCGCAGCGGGTCGCCGACGATCGACGCGACTTCCAGCGGCCGGCCGGCCTCGTGGTCGAGCATCATGCTCGGCTGGTACGGCCGCATCTTCGCGGTGTAGTCGAGCATCTGGGCGACGAACGCGTCGTCGATCGTCCGGCCGTCGGCCGCGGCGGCCGCCGCCTGCACCTCGTGCATCAGCGCTTCGACCCGTCGACGCGACGCGGGGTCGCGCATCAGCTCGTCGGTCTTCTGCCCGAGCACGACCGACAGCCCGTTGTACGGCACGTTCCACACCAGCTTCTTCCACCGCGACAGCCGCAGGTCGTCGATCGCCGTCGCGTCGATCCCCGCCCCCCGGAATTCCTCCACCACCCCCGGAAAATGGGCCTCGGCGGGGCCGGGCTCGTCGGTGTACCGCCCGACGTGGACGTGCCCGTAGTCCTGGTGGTCGATGTGCCCCGGGCCGACCTTGTTGGAACACAAAAAGCACAGCCCGCCCAGCACCCGCTCGGGCCCGACGACCGCGGCGGCGTCGGCCTCGGGGGCGTAGCCGTTCTGAAGCACCAGCACCACGCCGTCGGGCTTCACGCAGCTCGCCAGCAGCCCGGGCAGCAGGCCGTTCGACGTCGTCTTGAGCGCGACGACGGCGACGTCCACCGCCGGCAGGTCGGCCGGGTCGCCGTGGGCGTGCAGCTGTTCGGGCGGGACGTGGAAATCGCCGTTCTTCGAGTCGACACGGAGCCCGTGGTCGCGGACGTGTTCGAAGTCCGACCGCAGCAGGAAGTGCGTCTCGAAGCCGGCCCGGGCCAGGAGGCCGCCGTAGTACCCGCCGAGGGCCCCGGTGCCGAGGACGGCGTAGGTCTTGGTGTTCATGTGGCAGAGCGTATGCCGCCGTTTCAGAATTCGATCCGCAGGCCGAACTCCAGCGTCTGAATATCGTGTTCACGCAACTCTGAATCACGCGCGCCACCGAATTCCGAGTTGTCGCCCGCTTCCGAAAAGACCCGGATGCGGTAGCCGCCGGTCAGCACGACGTTGTCGATGATTTCGTAGCCGAGCCCCGCCATAAACTGATAGGTGAACGTGCTGAAGCCGTTATCGACTTTATCACGGGTCGCGATGATGTTGCCGGAGCCGTCGACCGTGTTGATCGGGGTCCCCAGATCGCCTTCGAGGTCGATGATCGTGAAACCGGCCCCGGCCCCGAGGTAAAGACTCAGCCGATCGAGCGGCGTCTTGAAGTCGTAAAAGAGGTTGCCCATGAAGCTGTCGTAAGACAGGTCACCCGACACCGGGTTCGTGAAGCCGATCGTGTCGAGGGAGATGGTGTCGGTTTCGAGCCGGCCGTACTCGAACTCCAGCCGCGTCGAGCCCAAAACCGTGCCGATCGCGGCCGTGAAAGAGGTCGAGTCTTCGAGCTTGAGGACGAACTCATCCGAGCTGTTGAAGACGTCGTTGCTGCGGACGTCGTAGTCGTCGAAGAAGCCGTAGGTGCCGGCGACGTACAGCCCGCTGCGTGGCTCGAAGATGCCGTCGGCGAAATCATCGGCGGCGATCGGCGGGCCGGCCAGGATCATCGCGGCGGCCGCCGGCCACCCGCGGGCTTGCAGACGTGGGCGGCGGGGGGCACGGGGGTCATGGGGGGCACGAGGCATCGCGTGGCTCCGAAGGGACCGGGACGCTAGCATCTCGCCCCGAGACAAGGTAGCAACGCCCCCCCGGCCCGTCGAGGGCGGCCGGCGGGGGGGGCGATAACCACCGACAACGGAACGCCACCATGCCCGAACTGCCCGAGGTCGAATGCTGGGGCCGACGCTTCGCCGAGCGGGCCTGCCGCGGCAAGACGATTACCCAGGCCTGGGCCAGGCCCGACGAGACCATCGTCATCGAGGGCGTCTCCCCCCGGAAGCTGGCCGCGGCCTTGCGGGGGCGCACCGTCGAGGCGTGTCACCGCCACGGCAAGCAGATGTGGTGGACGCTCTCGGGCGACGGGCCGCAGCCGCTGTGGCACTTCGGGATGTCTGGCCGGTTCAAAACCCCCGATCCAGATGAAGACCGCCCCAAGTTCACCAAGATCGAGCTGACGTTCGACGACGGCACCCGGCTGGCGTACGTCGACCCGCGCCGCTTCGGCCGGGTCCGGTTGGCCGAAAACCCGCCCAACGAGCCGCCCCTGTCCGACCTCGGGCCGGACGCCCTCGACGACCTGCCCGGCTCCCGCTGGTGGTACGAACATCTCGCCAAACGCAAGACCCCCATCAAGGCGCTGCTGCTCAACCAATCCTTCCTCGCGGGCATCGGCAACTGGATCGCCGACGAGGTCCTCTACCAGGCCGAGGTCGCCCCCCAGCGGCAGGCCAACAAGCTGTCGCACGACGAGATCAAGGCGATCCGCAACAAAACGAGGTACGTCCTGACCAAGGCCTGCGCGTGGGACGCCGACTACACCCACTTCCCCGACACCTGGCTGTTCCACCACCGCTGGGGCAAGAAGGACGACGCCCTGACCGGCCGCGGCGAAGAGATCGACTTCGACACCGTCGGCGGACGCACCACGGCGTGGGTGCCGAAGGTGCAGGTATAAAGCCTCCCCGCTCGGCCGCGAGCCGGCTGCGGGAGTTGATAGGCGAGTCGATGGATACGTCAGCCGCGGGCGTCGCCGGTCCGCTCCGGCCGGTGGTGAGGCGGCATCGGATCAGTCTTTGTCGAGTTCTTTTTTGAGACGGTCTTCGACCGCTTCGGGCAGCGGGATTTCACCGAGACGAGGGTAAGTCCACTCGTCGACACGCGATCGATCGGGGGCGCTCCAGTGGTGACGGAAAAGACGCCCTTCGCCGAGGTGGACCCAGTACGTATCGGCGTCCACGACGGCGACGAACCAGCCCGTACCCGGCTCGATCTGCGGGTCCGTGGGCCCCTCGCCCCGGATCCGGTACTGGAGCATGTCGTTTTCAGACGTGATCACCACTTGGTAATTGCTCTGCGGTACGCCGTGTTTCCCCAGCGTGTCCTGGAACGTGACCGCCTCTGCCTCGACCTTCGCCGCCGGGGTGACCAGGAAAGCTAGCAACAACACGAAAAGTGAGGATGGGTACGTCATGAAATTGCTCGGCCGTGATGAGTCAACCAAAAGTTAAGCACCGGAACTACCGTACCGATCCGGCGTCGTTTCGCCAAGATCTTTGGAGCGGAGGTTTTGTCCTTCGACGGGTTGGTGTTTGCATTCGGGGAGTGGGTCATCGTGGTCCCCCTCCCCCTCCCCCACCCCCTCCCTCGAGGGAAGGGGGCTGAGCGCGCACGTTTTGGCGGGGGTCTTGCGCAAAAATCGGTGGCGGGGAGAAATTTTTCAAAACGTTTCTGTTGCGGAAGATGGGGGGCAGCGGTGGTGAGGACCCGGCGGGAAATTGCGCACAAACCGTTCGTTCCGCCCCCATGGTGTCGGGCCTCGGTTGACGGCGGACCCCCGGTACAGGCAAGGCCGGGGCCGCGACCGCTTCCGGGGGCCGGGTCGAGTGTTCGCGTGTCGGCGGCGATGCCACGGGTACCACCTTGTCGGGAACCCCGCGGGTCAACGGCACCAGCGGCTCGGCCGGGGGCGCACGCCCGGATCGTTTCGATCCGTTGAACCGCCAAGGACGCCAAGAGCGCAAAGGAAGACAAACACGGCAGTTGGGGGTTTTGGTTCTGCCTTCCTTGGCGACCTCCGCGTCCTTGGCGGTTCAATGGATCGGAAGACCACCACCCCGCCGCGGCGGCCGCGAAGCGGGTGGGGTGGGGGCGTGGGGTGCCCGCTCTTTGGCAAGTGGTGTTGAGGGGTAAAGCCCCGGGGCAGCCGCCCCCGGGCTTTGGTGGCGACCCAGTTGACGCTTCCGGTTCACTCTTCGAAACTTCCGGGGGGGCCCGCGTAGCTCAGTGGATAGAGCAGGGCTTTCCTAAAGCTCAGGTCGCAGGTTCGAATCCTGCCGCGGGCGTTGGTGAGGGGAGCGGGGTTAGACTCGGGGGATGGTGACGGCGTGGCCGAGTTGGGGGGGGTGGGGTTGGGCGATCGCGGGGCTGGTGGTGGCGGGGCTGGCGGTGGGGCCGGCGGTGGTGCCGTCGACGCCGGTGATGTTCTGGGACGACGACCCCAGGGCCCCCGCAAGTTTGGGGGCCCAGGCGGTCGAGTTGGGGCCAACGGGGATGGCGGTGTGGCAGCTGGTGGTGGTGTTGGTGTCGGCGGCGGTTGTGGGTTTGGGTGGTGGGCGGCGGCGTCTGGGGGGGTGGGCGTGGGCCGAGGCCGGGGCGGTGGCGTTGGGTTCAGTGGTGCTGGGATGGCACATGTTCGGGCCGGGGGCGCGGTGGGAGGATTGGACGAGCGGGGGGGCGTGGCTGACGGCGGTGGCGTTGGCGCTGGCGGGGCGGACGCTGGGGGGGAGTGGGGTGGGGCGGCGGTGGGCGTGGGCGGTGCTGGTGGGGGCATCGGTGCCGATTTTTGCCGAGTCGGCGTGGTACGTGTTCGTGGAGCACCCGGCCAGCGTGGCGCACTTCGAAGAGAACCGCGAGGCGGTGCTGGCGGGTCGGGGGTTGGAGCCAGGGTCGCAGGGGGCGGTGCTGTTCGAGCGTCGGCTGCGGTTTGACGACGCGACGGGGACGTTCGGGCTGGCGAACGTGCTGGCGTCGGTGGCGGGGGCGTTGGGGGCGGCGGGGTTGGGGTTGGTCGTCGGGGGGGTAGCGGGCCGGGGCGGAAGGCGGGCGGCGTCGGTGGCGGGGGTGATGGGACTGGGCACGCTGGCGTTGACGGGATCGAAGGGGGCGGCGGTGGCGGTGGGGTTGGCCGGGGTGATGCTGGGGGTGTGGTGGGTGGTGCGGGGGTGGGCGGGGTGGCGTGGCGTGTTGCCGGTATTGGGGGTGGGGCTGGTGGGAACGGCGTTGGGGGCGGTGTTTGTGCGGGGCTGGATGGGGCCGCCAGAAGCAGAGGGGGCGTTTGTGGCGGGGCGGTTGGTGGAGGGGGAGCGTAGTTTGTTGTTTCGGTACCAATATTTTCGGGCGGCGTTTCGGATGGTGGGAGAGTCGCCGGGGCTGGGGGTGGGGCCGGGCGGGTTTGCGGAGGCGTATCCGCGGCTGAAGGAGCCGCTGAATCCGGAGTCGGTGACGAGTTCGCACTCGGTGTTCGTGGATTACGTGGCGATGCTGGGGGTGGGGGGTTGGGCGTGGTCGGCGGTGCTGGTGGGGTGGTTGTGGCGGGCGGGTCGGCGGGCGGCGGCGGCGGACGTGGAGAACGGGGGGGATGAGCCGGCGATCGGGACGCGGGGTCGGGTGTGGCTGGGGGTGGCGGCGGCGTTCGGGGTGGTGGGGGTGTCGCTGGTGGTGCGGCGGGGGGGGCTGCTGCCGGAGGCGGCGTTGCTGTGGCTGGTGGCGGCGGGGGCTTGGGCGGCGGTGGTGGCGGTGCTGGGCGGGGCGGTGAAGGGGGGGCGTGGCTTCATGGTGGCGGGTTGGGTGGCGGCGGGGGTGGTGCTGGTGCATAACCAGGTGGAGATGGGGTTTTTTCAGCCGGGGTCGGCGGGGCTGCTGTGGTTCGTGGTGGGGCTGGCGGCGGGGCCGGGCGAGGTTGATGAAGACCGCCGTGAAACGCGTCGCAGTTTTGTCGCGGCGGGCTTTCGGGGGGTGTTCTGGGCGGGGCTGTTGGGGGTGATGGTTGTTTATGCGGCGGGGGTGGTGCGGCACGAGGCGGCGGCGGGGGGCGCCGAGCGGGCGCTGCGGCGGGGGGACGTGGGGTCGGCGTTGACGGGGCTGGAGGCGATGCAGGACGCGGCGGGGTTGGACGTAACGGCGCTGCGGTGGCGGGTGCGGCTGGGGGCGGTGGAGCCGATGGTGGTGGCGGCGCGGCGGGATCGGGCGGACATGGCCCGGCGGTTCGCGGAGCGGGGGCTGGGGTGGATCGCTGAGGCCGGGGGAGGAGACCCGGCGACGCAACCGCGGACGGCGTTGCGGCTCGAGGCCCAGGTTCGGGGGCAGCTGGCCCGGATCACCGGAGAGCCGGCGGACCGCGCGGCGGCCGAGTCGGCGTACCGGCGGCTACGGGACAGATCGCCGTACAACGTGTTGGATGCGCTGGCTTACGCCGACCTCGCGGCCGAGGCCGGGCGGACGGACGAGGCCGTGGAGCGGTACGGGCGGGTGTTGGAGCTACGGGAGCTGGGGTATCTGGACCCGGCGGACCCGCTGAGCGAAGAGCAGTTGGAGCGGGTCAAGCGGTATCTGTCCGAGCCGTGAAGCCCGGAGGTGTCAACGGGTACGGCATGTCAGGGCCGTCACGTTCTCGGCGGCGTTGACCGTGTTGACCGTCGCGTCGGCGTCCTCGGCCGAGGCGCAGATGACGAAGCAGGCGGAGCCGGAGCCGGTGACGTGGACGGGGCGGCGGAGGCTTCGGGTCAGGCGGTCGAGGAGGTCGCCGAGCTCGGGCCGGACAGCGACGGCGGCGGGGGCCAGGTCGTTGAAGAGGTCGGCGGGGTCGAGCGGGTCGGCCGCGGCGAGGGCTTGCACGTCGTCGGATGAAACGGCGGGGCGGGGCGGGGGCAGGCGGTCGAAGGCGTGGTATACCGCGGCGGTCGGACAGCCGAAGGTTGGCAGCACCAGGGCGAGATGAACGGGCGGACGCGGCGGTAGCGGTTGGAGTCGTTCCCCGAAGCCGGTGACGGTCGCGGCATTGCGGCCGAAGGGTTGGCCCAGGGCGAAGGACACGTCGCTGCCGAGTCGGCGGGCCAGCGGTTCGAGGCCGGGCTCGCCGAGGCCCAGGCCGAACAGCCGGTCGAGTCCGGCGAGGGTGGCGGCGGCGTCGGCCGACCCGCCGCCCAGCCCGGCCCCGGGGGGGACGCGTTTTTCGACCGTCAATCGCACCGGCAGCGGCCGACCGAGGTGGGTTTCCAACGCTGCGTGAGCCCGGAACGCCAGGTCGTCGGCGGTGGGCCAATCGATATCCCGAGGCGAAGGGGCATCGTCGGCGGATCGGGTGTCGAATGACGAGGGCGTGTCATCGTCGAGGGCGGTCAGCGTGACGCGGTCGGCGAAGTCGAGGGCGACCATCCAGCTGGCGATCGGGTGCCGGCTCTGGGGGTCGTCGGGGTCGGGCGGCCCGACGGCGAGGGCGAGGTTGAGCTTGGCCGGGGCGTCGAGGCTTAGCGAGCGGGGGGTCACCGGCCGGCGGCGTGGAGGTCGTCGATCGAGCGTCCGAGCAGGATCGCGCCGTGGACGCGGGCCCAGAGCGCCTCGGCGGCGGCGGGGTCGCCGTGCTGGCGGGCCCAGCGTTCGATGACTTTTTGAACGACGGCGGGGAGGGTCGGGGCGTCGGCGTTGCGGCCGACGCTGGCGAGCCAGAACATCAGGCGGTAGAGCTCGGGCTGATCGCGGGCGATCTCGACGTAGAGCCCGGCCGAGGCCTCGGCCGGGGCGCCGTGCTCGATGCGGTCGAGGACGGGCTCGAACCGGCGCTGGATCACGGCCGCGAGCAGGGCCCGCTTGTCGTCGAAGTAGCGGTAGATCGAGCCGACGGCGCAGTCGAGCTGCTTGGCGATGCGGCGGATGGTGGTGCCGTCGTAGCCGAGGTCTTCGAGGCAGGCGGCGGTGGCGTCGAGGATCTGCTCGCGGCTGAGCTGGGTGGGGGTACGGGGGGTGGCGACGGCGTCGGGGGCGAGCGTGGCGGCGTCCCCCGGAGCGGGTCGGCCGGTCGCTTCCGCAGGCACCGGGGCATCCGGGGGGGGCGGGGCGTCGAGGTTGGGGCCGATGGACCCGACGACGGCCGGCCGGGGCGGGTCAGGCGGCGTCGGCGTGGGGTTCATCGCAAACGTTTTGAAAGGGAACGGGTTTACCGATCCGTCGGTCCGCTGGTCCATGGTTCGCCTCCCTGCGAATGTATTTTGTAGTGTGCAGCCATGTCCACCGAAGGTCAAGCTGGGCAGAGTTGGCCGCGCTGAACGATTGGTTATCCACAAAAAGGGTGCCCGCTTTAGAATAGGCACGATGACGGGGCCGACGCGAAAGACCCCCGTGGACCCGACCCACGCCGAGGCCGTGCGGCGCATGGTGCAGCGTCAACTGCGGCCGCGCGGCCTCGCCGACGCGGCGGTGCTGGACGCGATGCGGCGGGTGCCGCGGCACCGCTTCGTCGGGCCGGGCGTCTCGATCGCGCGGGCCTACGGCGACCACGCGCTGCCGATCGACGCGGGCCAGACCATCAGCCAGCCGTACGTCGTGGCCCGGATGACCGAGTTGCTGCGGGTCGTGCCGGGGGTGCGGGTGCTGGAGGTGGGCACGGGCAGCGGGTACCAGGCGGCGGTGTTGGCGGCGCTCGGAGCCGAGGTGGTGACGGTCGAGCGTCACGCGGTGTTGTCCGAAGCGGCGGCGGAGCGGTGGGCCGAGGTCTGCCCCGACGCGGCGATCACCCGGCGGGTGGGCGACGGGAGCGTGGGCGTGGCCGACCTCGGGCCGTTCGATCGGATCGTGGTGACGGCGGCGGCCCCGGCGTTGCCCGCGGCGTTGGACGAACAGCTCGCCGCGGGCGGTCGGCTGGTGATCCCGCTGGGCGATCGGCGGGACCAGGTGCTGGCGGTGTTCCGCCGGGAGTCCGACGACGACCGGCTGGTGCGGCGCGACGAGACGCCGTGCCGGTTCGTGCCGTTGGTGGGGCAGCAGGGCTGGTCGGAGTAGCGGCACCGCTAGACTGCGGTTTACCCGACGGAGATCGTTTTGCCGAGTGCCGATCCATCGACCGCCGACCCGCCGCGGTTCACCAACGCGCTGATCCACGAGACCAGCCCGTACCTGCGCCAGCATGCGCACAACCACGTGGACTGGCGGCCGTGGGGCGACGAAGCGTTCGCCGAGGCGGCCCGCCGCGGCGTGCCCATCTTTCTGTCGATCGGCTACGCCACCTGCTATTGGTGCCACGTGATGGAGCGCCAGGTCTTCGAAGACCCCGCGCTCGCC
Source organism: Planctomycetota bacterium (assembly GCA_039201235.1). Classification (GTDB taxonomy): domain Bacteria; phylum Planctomycetota; class Phycisphaerae; order Phycisphaerales; family Phycisphaeraceae; genus Algisphaera. The sequence goes on along the minus strand of JBCCRT010000050.1, from coordinate 8,021 downwards.
GCGCCGCTGAACCAACGCTTCGTCTGCATCAAGGTCGACCGCGAAGAACGACCCGAAGTCGACGAGCTCTACATGACCGCCGCCCAACTCATGACCGGCAGCGGCGGCTGGCCCCTCAACCTCTTCCTCACCCCCCCGCCCCCGGAAGCCTCGCAGGGCGATGGCGTGGAGTCACAAGTCAACCAAGGCCTGCTGCCGTTCTGGGCCGGGACGTACATCCCGCCGACGCCGGCGTACGGCCGGCCGAGCTTCCCGCAGGTGGTGGAAGCCCTCGGCGGGGCGTGGGCCGAGCGCCCGGGCGAGGTGGTCGAGCAGGGGCAGCGGGTCGCCCAGGCGGTGGCCCGGCAGTTGGCCGGGTCCGATGCGCCGCCCGGGGCGATCACGCGGAGAGACGTTCTCGAGGTGGCCGATCGTTTGCGTGGGCAGCACGACCCGGAGCACGGCGGGTTCTCGGGGAGCGAAGGCCCCAAGTTCCCGACGCCCAGTGTGCCGGCGTTGCTGCTGGACGTCTACGCCGACGACCCGGAAGCCCACACAAAACTTGGCGACGCGTTGCGGCACACGCTCGACCGCATGGCCCGCGGCGGCATGTTCGACCAGATCGGCGGCGGCTTCCACCGCTACAGCGTCGACGAGAAGTGGCTCGTCCCGCACTTCGAGAAGATGCTCTACGACCAGGGGCAGCTGCTGTCGCTCTACGCCCGGGCCGCCGAGGTCTGGGCCGAGGAGCGAGGCTTCTCGGCGATGTGCCGGCGGGTGGTGCGGGAGACGGCCGAGTACCTGCTGCGGGAGATGACGGATGCCACGGGCGCGTTCTGGTCTGCGCAGGACGCGGAGGTCAACACGCGGGAGGGCGAGAACTACGTCTGGACCCCGCAGCAGATAGTCGAGGCGTTCAGCGGCGAGCCGGACGGCGAGGCGTTGACCGCGTTGGCGGTCGAGATGTACGGCCTGGACCGCGGGCCCAACTTCAAAGACCCGCACCACGACGACGCCCCGCCGGTGAACGTGCTGCACCTGCCCGAGCCGCTGTCGGAACTCGTCGAAGCCCACGCCCCCGGCGACATGAGCGGGCTGATGGCGAAGCGGCGGCGGATCAACGACGTGCTGTACGCCGCCCGGCAGAAGCGCGATCAGCCGATCACGGACGACAAGGTCTTGACGGGCTGGAACGGGATGGCGATCCGGGGGCTCGCGGACGCGGGCCGGGTGCTGGACGAGCCGCGGTTCGTCGATGCGGCACGGTCGGCGGCGGACGCGGTGTTGTCACGCCTGTCCCGCCCCGACGGCGGGCTGTTCCGCACGATGCGTGACGGCGAGGCGAAGATCGACGCGACGCTGGAGGACTACGCCTTCCTCGTCGGCGGGCTGCTGGTGTTGCCGGGCAACGACGGGCGCTGGCTGGGTGAAGCCGTGCGGTTGACCGAGCATGCGGTCACGTGCTTCGGCCGCGACGCCGGGGGGTACCACGACACGCTGGCCGACCGCCCGGACCTGTTCGTCCGGCCGCGGTCGACCTACGACGGCGCGGTGCCCGCGGCGAGCAGCCAGATGCCGCACAACCTCGTCGAGCTGCAAGAACGCACCGGCGAGCCGCGGTGGGCCGAGCGGGCGGTGCTCGACCTGCGGGCCGAGGGGCGGGGGATGGCGAACCGGGGGGTGGCGATGACGCACCGGCTGCGGGCGGCGTGGCGGGTGCTGCAAAGCGACGCGGCGTGGGCCGAGCGGTTGGCGGCCGGTGATGAATCACCCGACGTCGACGACGCGGTGACCTGGACGGCCGACCCGGTGGACGACGACACGCTGATCGTGACGCTGGCCGTCGCCGAGGGGTTGCACCTGTGCGCGAACTCGGCGTCGGCCGAGGGGTTGGTGCCGACGTCGGTAACCGCGTCGGGTCGGGAGGTCGAGGTGGCGTACCCGGCCGGCGTCACGAAGCGTTACCCGTTCGCCGACGCGCCGCTCGCGGTGTACGAGGGCTGGGTCGAGCTGAAGGTCCGGGGCGTGGCGGGCCTGGATGAACTGACGCTGACGTATCAGGCCTGCACCGAGACGGCGTGCCGCGAGCCGGTGACGCGGCGGATGACCTGGTGACCCACGGGCGGACCAGCCCGCCCGCTACTCAAGCATGATCGACACCCACTGCCACCTGACGTACGACGGGCTGCACGAGCGCATCGACGACGTACTCGCCGCGGCCGCGGCGGCGGGGGTCGATCGGATGGTGAGCGTCGGCACGTCGCCCAACGACGCGGGCAAAGCGGCGGCGCTGGCCGAGCGTTACCCGAACGTCTACGCCACGGCCGGGCTGCACCCGCACTACGCCGGCAACGTGACGGACCACGCGGCGCTGCGCGAATCGTTGCGGCAATCTCTCGAACACCCCCGCGTCGTCGCGCTCGGCGAGATGGGGCTGGACCGCCACTACCCCGACCCGCCGATGGCGCAGCAGCGGGCCGCGTTCGCGACGCAGCTCGGGCTGTTCAACGAATCACCTGATGTGCCCGGGATTGTTCACAACCGCGAGGCGACGGACGACACGCTGGCGATGCTGGCGGACCACGGCGTGGACGCGTCGCGGCTGGTGTTCCACTGCTTCACCGGCACCCCCGCCGAAGCCGAACGCATCCTCGACACCGGGGCGTGGGTCAGCTTCACCGGGATCGTGACGTTCGGCAGCGCGAAGCGGGTGGCCGAAGCGTCGGACCTCGTGCCGCTGGAGCGGCTGATGATCGAGACCGACAGCCCGTACCTCACGCCCGCGCCGCACCGCAAGGTCCGGCCGAACGAGCCGCGGTACGTCGCTTGCGTCGCCGAGTTTCTGGCGCGGCGGCGGGGGATGGGCCCCGACGACTTCGTCGCGGCCGTCGATGCGAACGCGGAGCGGTTCTTCGGGTGGTGAATCAGGCGGCGAGCTTGAGGCCGTGGTCGCCGAGGTAATCGGTGAGCCGGGTCTCGTCGGTCTCGCTGTGGAAGCGGGTGAAGGCCATGCCCATGCGCAGCGGGCCGGGCTCGTCGGCGTCGTCGTGGTAGCGGACGACCGTGCCGTCGGCGCGGAAGGTGACGTGCTCCTGGCCGGGGAGGATGCCGCGGACCTCGACGGCGGTGCCGGGCTCCAGCGCGGTGTCGAGCTCGAACCGCATGCCGGTGAGGCTGACGTCGTAGATGTGGCCGGTCCAGAGGTAGCGGTCGGCCCCGGCGGGGCGGACGCGGACGAGGCTGTACATCGCCGGGACCTTGAGCCGGGGCTGGCGGCGGGCGTGAGTCGGGGCGTCGGGTCGGGGCGTGGGCGGTGCAGTCATTGCTAGCCTCGTCGGGGGTGGCGGCATGATCGGCCGGGGGGCGATGCCGGGGCTATCGGCGGGCGTCCGGGCCGACTTGATCCGGACAGACCGGACGACCGTCACCGCCGGCGTTTGCAGGGCTGGCGGCTGCGCTGCCGATAACCCGTACATGCCTGACCGTGACCGATCCACCCGCCGGCCGACGGGGCCCCGCGACCCGCGATTCTCCGGCCCGGCGTCCGCGCCCCGCCGCCGGGGGCCCAACACCCTGGTCGTCGGCACCGCGGTCACGGTCCGCCAGCTGCTGCCGGCCCTGTCGCTGATCGACCCGCCGCCCGCGGTCGTCGGCTGCCTGCTGCCCCGGCCCGCCATCCTGCCGCTGGCGGTGCTCGGCGGGTTCGACCAGCTCGAGACCACCGCCGGCCGGCCCGAGGTCCACCAGGTGCTTGTTAGCCTCCCGGCCGTGATGGAGCCCACCACCCGTCAGATGGCCGCCACGCTCGACCGCCTCGGCGTGGCGTGGCGATACCTGCCGCCGCTCGCGGACCAGCTCGCCGGGGCGACCACCGCGGTCCGCCGGCTGGGACCGCCGGGCCAGCCCGACCCGTCCCGCCTGATCGACCGCCGCCCGAAGCCGCTCGACGACGACGCCATCGCCCACGCGCTGGCGGGCAAGACCGTGCTCATCACCGGCGCCGGCGGGTCGATCGGTTCCGAACTCGCCCTCGCCGCCGCCCGCTACGGCCCCGCGCGCCTCGTGCTGGTCGAGCGCGGCGAGAACGCGCTGTTCGAGATCGACCGCCAGGTCGGGCAGCGGTTCCCCGGGCTGCCCCGCGAGGCCGTGCTCCACGACGTGACCCAGGCCGAGTCCACCCGCCGCCTCGTCGACCGGCTCCGTCCCGACGCGGTGTTTCACGCCGCGGCGCACAAGCACGTGCCGATGATGGAGAGCCACCCCGCCGAGGCCGTCGAGAACAACTTCCACGGCACCCGCGCGATCGCCGACGCCGCCCACGACGCCGGCTGCGAACGCTTCGTCATGATCTCGACCGACAAGGCGGTCAACCCCTCGTCGGTCATGGGCGCGACCAAACGCCTCGCCGAGCTCTACGTCCAGCACCTCAACCGACGCAGCGCGACCCGCTTCTGCATGGTGCGGTTCGGCAACGTGCTGGGCTCCGCCTGCTCGCTGATCCCGATCTGGACCGACCAGCTTTCCCGCGGCGGGCCGATCACGGTGACCCACCGGGACATGACCCGCTACTTCATGACGATCCCCGAGGCCGCGGGCCTGGTGCTGCAGGCCGGGGCGTACACGGGCCAGGGTTTCGCAACGGACCCGGGCCACGCCGGGGAAACTTCCGGGGGGGAGGTGTTCTTGCTGGACATGGGCGAGCCGATCCGCATCCTCGACCTGGCCGACCGCTTCCTCCGGCAGCAGGGCTTCGTGCCCGACGAAGACGTGCCGATCGAGGTCACCGGCCCGCGCCCCGGCGAGAAGCTGTTCGAGGAGCTGGCGTACAGCGGCGAGGACATGCTGCCGACGCCGCACGCCTCGATCTGCCGCTGGCGCACGACCCCACCGGACACGGCGCAGATGCAGCGGATCACGTCCACCCTCGACCGCCTGCGCGGCGGCGGCGTGACGGCCGAGACGGTGGCCGCGACGCTGCGGTCGCTGCTGCCCGAGATGGTCCGCGCCGCGGCGTGAGCCGGGCGGACGAGTCCGCCCGCTACTCGGCACCACCTCACAACGCTTTGAAGTTCCGGTCCTTCGGGTCCGCCACCGCCGCGACCGCGACACGGACCTCGTCGGCCCCCGCCTGCTTCAGCAGCCGGGCGCAGGCGTGCAGCGTCGCGCCGGTCGTCTTCACGTCGTCGACCAGCAGCACCCGGCAGCCCGTCACGTCGATCGGCCGCACCGCGAACGACCCGCGGATGTTCGCCGACCGTCGCGACGCCGGGACCGCGGTCTGCGGCGGCGTGTGACGCGTCCGCCGCAGCAACTCGACACACGGCCAGCCCCGCGCCGCCGCCAAGGCCTCGGCCATCAGCGCCGACTGGTTGAACCCCCGGCCCCAACGCCGACGCCACGGCATCGGCACCGGGCACACCACGACCGGCTTCCCGTCGTCCGGTATCTCGACCCGCTCCGCCAGCCGCCGGCCGAGGTGCGGGCCCCACGACCACCGTCGACCGAACTTCATCGCCTTGATCCAACCGTCCATCGGCGCGACGTAGCCCGACAGGCGGACCGTCGTGTCCCACGCCACCGGCTTGCCGCGGCAGAACACGCAGCCGCCCGCGTCGGTCGAGCCCGGACCCGCCGACGCCCCGCACCGCGCGCAGTAGGCTTCCACCTCGTCCGGCGACCAGCCTTCCGCCTCGGCCAAACCCGCCGCCACCGACGACGGCATCAACCCGTCTACCACCGCACGCAGCCCCGAGACGACCTCGACCACCGCCCCGATATACTCCCCACCCCTCCCCGCCGCCAGCCAAAAGATGCCGAGCCTCGCCGACAACCCGATCGTCCCCGGCCTGCGGCCGCTGTCGGTCTCCGCGCCCTTCGGCAACTACATCCGCCCCGCCGGCTGCACCGCCACCCTCGGCACCTTCACCGTCCACGACCGCCCCGGCCGGCCCTGGCGCATCCTCAAAACCGTTCGCTACTACCCCCGCCTCAAGGCGTGGGTCAACCGGATCGGCCTGCGCAACCCCGGGCTCGGCTACGTCGAGAAAAAAGTCGCCCGGGGCAAGCTCGACCTGGCGGACAAGGTCGTCTCGGTCCACGGCTTCGACGCCGGCGAGTGGACGAACCTGTTGGAACGCATCCGCAAGCTGCGGCCGATGGCGGTCGAGCTGAACATGAGCTGCCCCAACGTCGGGCAGATCGACTGGCCCGAGACGCTGTTTGCCGACGCGGTGGCGGCCGGCGTGCCGACGATCGTGAAGCTGCCGCCAGTGAACTACGAGCAGATGGCCGACTCGGCCTACGAGGCGGGGGTACGAGCGTTTCACTGCTGCAACACGCTGCCGGTGCCGGGGGGCGGCTTGAGCGGGGCGCCGCTGAAGCCGGTGGCGCTGCGCTGTGTTCGCGACCTGCGGGCCCGGCCGTGGGGCGACGACGTGCTGATCGTCGGCGGCGGCGGGGTCTACGCGGCCGACGACCTTGACGACTACCGCGACGCCGGCGTCGATGCCTTTGCTGTTGGCACGCTCACCATGAACCCGGTGCTGTTATTCAGCCACCGCCGCGTCGTGCCGATCCGCGAGCGGGCCGAGGCGTTGTGCGAGATGGAGGCGGGCTGATACCAGCCGCTTCGTCGCCGAGCCTCCTCAGCGGCGGCGTGGGGTGGTATCACACGACGATCTCGCCTTCGGCTTTATCACCGTAGGTCTGCGCGGTCCCGGAGCGGTGGCGCTGCCCGGCGAGGTAGGCGAGCAGCGCGTCGAAGTGGTGCCAGCTCGTCACCTCGGTGGGATCGACGTCGAGGCCCAGCGACGCGGTCATCGCGGGCAGGTGCGTGGTCGATTTTTTGTAACGGGCCGGGTCGAGGCCGAGGCGTTTGGCCTGAGCGGCGGGGTAGGTCTCGTGCCATGTGACGTGCGGGCAGGCGGCGGCGAGCCGCATGGCCCGCGCGGTGAGCCCGCCGAGGAACATCGGCGACATCGCCCCGAGCTGACGGTCGCCCGCCCGGCGGTGGTAGTCGTCGCACCCCGGCAGGCCGCGGTAGACCCCCGGCAGCGACAGCGGCGCGTCGAGGTAGACGTCCGCTTCCGGGAAGCCCGTGAGCGTCGATTCGATCAACGCGTCGGCGTCCTGCTTCTTCTTTGAGGAGACGAACCGCAGCGGGCCGGGCCCGATCACGAGGACCGTGGTGCCGGCGAGCTTGCTGCCGTAGTCGATGCCGATGAGCGGGCGGTCGGGCACGGCGGGATCGTACGTCGTCGACGGGCGGACGAGTCCGCCCGCTACCCCCGGAACCGCGTCAGACCCGGTCCTTGGGCTGGATCGGCCGGCCGACCTTGTACGCCCGGTTGCCGCGGTGTTGGCCGAGGTGGCCGATGAACTTCCGCCGCCCCTCGACGGTCAGGGCCAGCGGCGAGGCGGCGGGCTTCTCGGTCAGGATCAGGTCGCCGACCTTCAGGTTCACCAGCTCGGACATGGTCATCGACGTATCGGCGAGGACGGCCGCGACGTCGACGCGGGCCGCCTCCAGCGAGCCGGCCATGCGTTGCCGCAGCTTCGGGTCGCGGGTCTGCTTCTTGTACGCCGACCACGACTGGCTGCTGAGCTTGTCGACCACCGGCTCGATCACGGCGTAGGGGATGCACAGCGCCATCGTCCCCGCCCGGCTGCCCATCTTCAGCTCGAAGCCCACGACGACGACGACCTCGTTGGGCGGGACGATCTGCACCAGCGCGGGGTTCGACTCGCTCTCCTCGAGCTTGAAGGTCGCCTCGACGATGTTTTCCCAGGCCTCGCGCATGGCGGACATCGCCCGCTGCAGGATCTTGCCGACCAGGCGGTTCTCGATCGCCGTCAGCGGCCGCTGGGGGATGAACAGCTCGGCGTTGGAGCCGCCCAGCAGCCGGTCGATCACGGGGTAGATGATCAGCGGGCTGATCTCGAAGCAGAGGTTGCCCTCCAGCGGCTCGCAGGACAGCAGGTTGAAGCAGGTCGGGTTCGGCAGCGAGTGGGTGAACTCGCTGAAGGTCATCTGCTCGATGTTG
>JBCCRT010000049.1:0-18525 GCA_039201235.1 Planctomycetota bacterium | reverse complement strand
GTTGGTGGCGCGGAGGTCGACCATGAGGTTGCCCCAGGTCTTGCCGCTGCGGACCATGACGGCGGTGGTGAGCATGTTGAGCACGAGCTTGGTGGCGGTGCCGGCCTTGAGGCGGGTCGAGCCGGTGACGACGACGGGGCCGACGACGACCTCGACCGGGTAATGGACGCGGTACGAATCTTCCGGCGGCGGGGGGAGGTCGACCGGGGCGTTGCCGGGGACGAGGGGGGCGCGTTCGACGGGGCGGCGGAGGCCGGCGAGTTTGACGCAGGTGACGACGCCGGTGGCGGCGCCGGCCCGTCGGGCGAAGTCGATGGCGCCCCAGACGAAGGGAGTGGTGCCGCCGGCGGTGAGGCCGACGAGTGTATCGTGCTCGGTGAGCTTGAACTTGGCGAGGGTGAGGTGGCTGCCGGCGGGGTCGTCTTCGCGTCCCTCGGCGGAGCGGCGGAGGGCCTTGTCGCCGCCGGCGATGACGCCGAGGACCTCGGCGGGGTCGGTGAAGAAGGTGGGGGGGCACTCGCTGGCGTCGAGCACGCCGAGGCGGCCCGACGTGCCAGCCCCGACGTAGATCAGCCGGCCGCCCCGGTCCATGCCGGCGACGACGCGTTCGACGAGCTTCGTGAGGGCGGGCAGGGCGGCGCGGACGGCCCGGGGGACCTCGATGTCCTGCGTGTTCATCAGCTGCAGGACCTGGCCGGCCGAGAGCGCGTCGATCGCGGCGGCGGAGGCGAGGCGTTTCTCGGTCTCGAGCCGGCCGCGGTCGGGTTGGGTCGTTGGGTCGGTCATCGCGGGCTACCCGTGGTATCGGTCAGCGTAGCGGGTCGGCGTCACGCGCCGGGCGGCGGGGGTCGTTGTTAGACTCGGCGCATGACGTCGATCTGGGAGCCGCTGTTCGGGATCATCGTGCTGCTGGCGTTGGCGATGACGCTGGGGTCGATCGCGGAGCGGCTGAAGCAGTCGGCGATCGTGGGGTTCATGCTGGCGGGGTTGCTGCTGGGGCCGAACGTGCTGGGCGCGATCCTTGGGGGCATGGAGGATGTTCCGGGGGTGCTGCGGGCGATGATCGACCCGGGGCAGATCACGGCGATCGCGGACCTGGGCGTGACCCTGCTGATGTTCACGATCGGGCTGGAGTTCTCGTGGTCGCGGCTGCGTCGGCTGGGGGTGCGGGCGATCGCGACGGGGGTGACGCAGATCGGCTCGACGATGGCGGCGGTCGTGGCGATAAGTCAGCTGTTGAATCTGATCCCGGGGGTGAATTTGTCGGTGAAGGCGGGGGTGGCGCTCGGGGCGGTGTTCTCACTGAGCTCGACGGGGGTGGTGATGCCGGCGTTGGCGCGGCGGTCGGAGGTCGACTCGGTGCACGGGCGGTTCGCGCTGGGGATCCTGCTGGTGCAGGACATCGCGGTGATCCCGTTGGTTTTGGTGGTCGCGGCGCTCGGTGGGGAGGGGACGGTCGGGCAGGTGCTGCTGCACACGGCCGGGCAGTTCGGGATCGTGGCGGCGTTCGTGGCGGGGGCGGTGTTGTTCGTGAAGTTCGTGGTGCCGCGGGTGGTGGCGTTCAACGCGCCGACGGGCAACCGCGAGGTGACGGTGTTGTTCGCGATCGTGGTGTCGCTGGGGGCGGCGTGGGGAGCGAACCGGCTGGGGCTGTCGCCGGCGTTGGGCGCGTTCATCGCGGCGATCTTCCTGGGCGAGTCGCTGATCGCGCCGCGGCTGCGCGGGGACGTGGGGCCGCTGAAGACGATCTTCGTGACGTTGTTTTTTGCGAGCATCGGGATGCTGGGCGACCCGGCGTGGATCGTGCGGAACCTGGCGATGGTGGCCGTGGCGTTAGCGCTGCTGCTGCTGGTCAAGCCGACGCTGATCTGGGCGACGGGGCGGGTGTTCCGGCTGGCGCACCGCCACGCGATCGCGGCGGGGGTGTGCATGGGGCAGGTCGGGGTGTTCAGCTTCGTGCTCGCGCGGTCGGCGCAGGACGGCGGGGTGATCTCGGCGGCGCAGTTCGACCTGGTGGTGAGCATCACGATCCTGACGCTGTTTTTAACGCCGTACCTGGTCGCGTTCGCGCCCACGGCCGGGGCGCGGGGCGAGCGGCTGCTGCGGCGGTGGGGGCTGGCGAAGGTCGGCCAGCACGAGGACGCGGCGCTGAACCGCGAGCTGGCGAGTCATATCGTCGTGGTGGGGTTCGGCCCGGCGGGGCGGGCGGTCGCGCACCGGATGCAGCAGTCCGGCTCGACGGTCGTGGTCGTGGACCTGAACCCGGCGTCGATCCGCGCGGCCCGCGAGGCGGGGATGCGGGGCGTGCTGGGGGACGCGACGGCCCCGGAGCTGCTCAAGCAGGTGCACATCGGCGCGGCCGAGGCGTTGGTGCTGACCGTGCCGGACCACCGACTGAGCATGGCGATCATCGTCGAGGCGCGGGAGCTGGCGCCGGACCTGCAGATCGTCGCCCGCAGCCGGTACCACCGCTACGTCGAGCTGCTCTCGGCCACCGGCGCGAGCGTCGTGGTCGACGAGGAGGCGCACGTCGGCGACCGGCTGAGCGAGACGCTGCGGCTGAAGGTGCGGACCGACAGCGAGCGCGACCACGAGCGGATCCGTGAGGAGCCGGCCGCGGCGGAGGAGCCGAAGCTTGAACCGGCGACGGCGGATCAGGGCTCCACGGCCTGACCGCGCAGCAGCGTCCGCACCGCCCGGCCGCGGACCGCCCGGCCGTCGAACGGGCAGTTGCGGCCTTTGCTGGCAAACTTCGAGACGTCGATCGCCCACTCCGCGTCGGGGTCGATGAGCGTGACGTCGGCGTCGCTGCCCGGGGCGAGGGTGCCCTTGCCGGCGAGGCCGCAGAGGCGGGCGGGGTTGATCGTCAGCCGCTCGATGAGCTGCGGCCAGCCGAGGAGCCCGGTTGTAACGAGGGCCTCGACGTACAGCGGCAGGGCGCAGTCGAGCCCGACGATGCCGTAGGGCGCGGCGGCGAACTCGAGGGCTTTTTCCTCGGCGGTGTGCGGGGCGTGGTCGGTGGCGAGCACGGTGAGGGTGCCGTCGGCGACGCCGGAGCGGAGCGCCTCGACGTCGTGCTGTGTGCGCAGCGGCGGGTTCATCTTGGCGTTGGTGTCGTAGCCGGCGCAGGCGTCTTCGGTCAGCAGCAGGTGGTGGGGCGCGGCCTCGCCGGTGATCGCGTCGGGGTGGCCGGCGTCGGCGGCGTCGGCGCGGGCGCGGCGGAGGATGGCGACGCCGCCGGCGGTGGTGACGTGCTGGGCGTGGTAGCGGCAGGCGTAGCCCCCGGCGGCGACCAATTGAATATCCCGCTGCAGGGTGAGTTCCTCGGCCACGGCCGGCCAGCCGGGCAGCCCGAGGCGGGTGGCAAGGGCCCCGGCGTTCATCGCGCCGCCGCCGAGGTCGGAGTCTTCGCAGTGCTGCATGAACACCCGGCCGGTCATGGCGATGTAACGCAGGGCTTTGTCCATCACCGCGGCCGAGGCGACGGCGCAGCCGTCGTCGGAGAAGGCGACCGCCCCGGCCCGCGCCATCAGGCCGATCTCGGCGAGCTCCTTGCCCTGCCGCCCCTTGGTCGCCGCACCGACGACGAAGACGTGGCACTTGCCGGCCTTCTCGGCCTGCCGGTGGACGGCCTCGACGCGGGCGTCGTCGTCGAGGGCCGGCGTGGTGTTGGGCATTACGCAGACGCTGGTGAACCCGCCCGCCGCGGCGGAGGCGCAGCCGGTGGCGATGGTCTCCTTGTGCTCGCCGCCCGGCTCGCGGAAGTGGACGTGCGGGTCGATGAGCCCGGGGCTGACGATCAGGCCGGCGGCGTCGATCGTTTCGCCCCCGGATGCTGCGGAAGCACCGGGCGGCATCAGTTCGACGACCTTGCCGTCTTCGATCACGACGTCGGCGGGCCGGTCCACGTTGGCGGCCGGGTCGATCACCCGCCCGTGTTGGATGCAGAGTCGCGGCATCACCGCAATCTAACAGACGGCGTCAAGCGGCTTGCTTGATGGATTCCTGGGGTTCGTCCAGGACGTCGACGTTGTACGGCCCGGCGTTGGCCGGCTGTTCGTAGTCGGCGTTCGCATCGCGGCGGCGCTCGGCGACCGACCGCAGGTAGTCGACCTGCTGCTGCCGGGCCCGGCGGATCAGCTCGTGGCGTTGGAGGGCCGAGCCCATCTGGTGTGCGAGGGTGTAGAGCACCAGGGTGACCAGCGTGAACGCGAGGCCGCCGAAGATCAGGATCTGGGCCATGACCGACGTGGACATCGGGGTTCCATCGGGCGATCGGCGGGGGGTCGGCAGCGAGCCGCCCGCCGGCGTGGTTATCGGCCGGCTTCCGCTAAACTCCTCGTGATGTCGCGTCGGTCCGTGTTGTTTTTCTTGTTGCTCGTCGGGGGCCTCCACGCCGCCGCGGCGTCGGCGCAGCAGACCGAGCTGCGGCTGCGGATCGAGCCGGGCTTCTCGGGGCTCGACGGCACGATCCGGCCCGGGTCGTGGACACCGATCCGGCTGAGCGTGGACCACCTCGCGGCCGACGATCGCGACGTGCGGTTCCAGTGGGAGCACCGCGACGAGGACGGCGACCTGGTGATCGCCGAGCGGCTGGTTACGGTCGCCCGGCAGCGCGACGACCAGCCGGTCTGGCTTTACGCCGCGCCGCCGACGACCACCGACGCGACGACGACGTGGAACCTGCGGGCGATCGACGACGCGACGGGCGAGTTGTTGGCGTCGCTGGCGGTCCAGCCGCAGAACGACCTGCTGCTTCGCAACGGCGAGTCGCTGATCGCGGTGACCAGCGCGCAGGATTTGGGCCTGACCGACTTCACCCGGCACGAGACGGGCCACGCCCCGGTGCGGCTGGTGCGCGGGTTGTCGCTGGGCCGTCTGCCGGACCGCTGGCACGGGCTGTCGTCATTGAAAGCTCTGATCTGGACGCAGGACCTCGGCGGCGACCCGGCCGACCCCCTGCAGGTGCCCGAGGCGGCGCTGCTGGCGTTGCGGCAGTGGGTGGTGCGGGGCGGGCACCTGGTGGTCGTGCTGCCCGAGGCGGGGCAGACCTGGACGAGCAGCCCGCTGGCGGATTTGTTGCCGGTGACGGCGAGGCAGTTTCGGCCGATGACGAGCACGACGTGGGCTCAGCTGAGCAGCGATGAGTTCAGCTGGTTCGGGACCCGGCGTTCGGCCACGATTGCGCCGCTGACGGTCACGACGTTCGACGTCGACGACACGCCGGGGGCTTCCGGGGTCGCCGTCATCCAACGCGATGATGAGGGCCGGCCGATCGTGGTGAGCCACCGCGTGGGCTTCGGCGTGGTGACGGCGGTGGGGGTGGACCTCACCGCGGGTGCGGTGCGAGAGACGCAGGTGGACTACACCAGCCCGCGGCGGCTGTGGCACGACGTGTTCGGGTGGCGTTACCCGGTGATGACGCAGGCCATCGCCGAGCAGGCCGAGGCGGCGAACCGGCTGGTGCCGTCGTCGCGGCTGGGGCGGTTCACCGACGGGCGGATCGACCTGGGCGGGTTCGTCGCGTCGCGGACGGCGATGACCGGGACGATCGGGGCGTTGCTGCTGGGGGCGATCTTCCTGTTCGGGCTGTACTGGCTCACGGCCGGGTGGCTGGTGCAGCCGGTGCTCAAAGCCAAGGGCCTGGGCCGGCGGGCGTGGGTGGGGTTCGTGGCGTTGGTGCTGGTTTTCACGGGGCTGTCGTGGGGCGGGGCGGCGCTGCTTCGGCCGACGGGCAAGGGGGTGCAGCACTTCACGGTGCTGGACTACGACGGCAACACGGGGCTGGCGCGGGCGCGGTCGTTCGCGTCGGTGTTCGTGCCGCGGTTCGGCGTCTCGGAATTGGGGGTCGCGTCGGGGCCGGTGGCGGGGTTGCCCGAGCCGGCGGGGAACCTGGTGTCGAGCCCGGGTTTCGACGCCGCGGCCGACGCCGCGTTCATCGACCCGCAGCGGTACAAGGTCGACGCGTCGGCGCCCGACACGGCGGCGGTGCCGGTGCGTTCGACCTCGAAGCGGCTGCGGCTGGACTACCTCGGGCCGGTGGACGAGGCGAGGGCGGGGCTGGAACGTCCGTTCGGCGTCGCGGCGGGAGGGGGCATCACGCTCGACGACGACGGCTGGCCGACGGGCGCGCTGACGCACACGCTGCCGGGGACGCTGACCAACGTGCGGGTGGTCTTCTGCCGGGGCGAGGCGTTCGGGGTCGACGGGGTGCGTCGGCTGCAGGTGCCCTGGGTCTGGAGCCCGGTCGACGCGGCGGGGCAGAACCGCTGGGCACCGGGCGCGGCGTTGGTGTTGGCGGGTCGGCCGGCGTCGTACGAAGACCTGACCGCCGGGTTCCGCGGCTGGGAGGAGCTGCCGGCCGAGCGGGAGTGGAAGCGCGAGGGTCTGCTGGGGCGACGGATGGACGAGCAGCGCGGCCCGGTGGACTTCGCCGCCGGCCCGGCCGACCGCAGCGTGGTCGCCCGCCAGGTCGAGATGCTCAGCTTCTTCGACGCCCTGCCACCGCCCGACACCAAACGCGACGGCAACAACCTCGGCACGAACAACAACAGCGACACCACCACCGGCCGGCTCTTCGGCCGGCGCCTCGGCACGGACCTGGACCTTACCCACCTGACCACCGGCCGGCGGCTGATCGTGCTGGGCCAGCTCGTCGACGCCCCGCTGCCGCTGCCCCTGACCGTCGACGGCCGGGCCACGGAGAGCGGCGGCATGACGGTACTGCGGTGGGTGTATGATTTTTGACTTGCCATGTCCATGATCCAGACCATCAACCTGACCAAGCGCTACGGCGAGCTGATGGCGCTGTCGAACCTCAACCTCACGATCGAGGCGGGAGCGTGCTTCGGGTTCATCGGGCCCAACGGCGCGGGCAAGACCACGACGATCAAGGTGCTCGCCACCCTGCTCAAGCCGACCTGGGGCGAGGCGCGGATCGACGGGCTTTCGGTCGGCCCGGTCAACGCCCGGCAGGTGCGGTCGATGATCGGCTACGTGCCCGACTACTTCGGCAGCTACGACGACATGGTCGTCCGCGAGTACCTCGCGTTCTTCGCCGCCAGCTACGGCATCACGGGCGACCAGCGCAAGCAGGTCATCGGCGACGTGCTGGACCTCACCGACCTCTCGCACAAGGTCGACGCCGAGGTCAACTCGCTGTCCCGCGGCATGCAGCAGCGCCTGTCGGTCGCCCGTGTGCTGCTGCACGACCCGAAGGTGCTGCTTCTCGACGAGCCGGCGTCCGGCCTCGACCCGCGGGCCCGCATCGAGATGCGCGAGCTGCTCAAGGAGCTGCACCTGATGGGCAAGACCATCCTTATCAGCTCGCACATCCTGCTCGAGCTGGCGGACCTGTGCAGCGTGGTGGGGATCATCGAGCAGGGCGAGCTGAAGTTCACCGGCACGATGGCGGAGATCATCGAGCGGGCCCGCACCATCGGCGGCGGCGGCCGGGTGCTGCACGTCGGCGTGTCTGCGAAGACGGCGCAGGCGGCCGCGCTGCTGCAGCAGACGCCGGGCATCGAGCGGGTCGAGCCGGTCAACGGCCACCTGCGGGTGAGCCTCGCCGCCGACGCCCCGGACGCCCACGACGCCGCGCCCCGGATCGCCGCAGCCCTCATCAAACAGGGCTACGCCCTGACCAAGCTCGACGAGGAACAGGTCAACCTCGAGACCGCCTTCATGCGGCTGACCAAGGGGTTGGTGCAGTAAGCGGCTATTTCGCCCTTCAGCTGCGACGCGACGCGTCGCCGACCCTCCGCCGCGTATCATCCTGGATGTGGACGTGACGACGCTTCATCCCGTGCTCGCCCAGGCCGCGCAGGCCCCCGCCGCCGTCGGCGGCAGCGGGCCCTGGCTGGTCTGGGGCATCGTGCTGCTCGCTTCGGCGTTCGCGCTGCTGGGCGTCGAGACGTTCCTGCCCACCGGTGGGATCGTCGGGGCGCTGGCCGGGCTCGCGGCCATCGTCGGGATCATCTTTTTGTTCCGGTTCAACACGACGCTGGGCCTCGCGTCGGCGACGGCGTGCCTGGCCGCGCTGCCGTTCATCGTCGTGTTCATGCTCAAGATCGCGCCGGAAACGCCCTTCGGCAAGTGGATCACGCTCAACGACGTCCAGGCGTCCGTCAGCCACCCGCCCCCGCCCCCGGAAGCTGAGCCCGGCTCCGCGCCGACGCCCGACCGCCCGACGCCGATCGCGGTGGGTGACACGGGCGTGACGCTCACACCGTTGTTCCCCGTCGGCACCGTCCGGCTGCACGGCCGCCGCGAGGAGTGCCTCGCGCAGCGCGGCACGATCGACAAGGGCGTCGAGGTCCGCGTCGTCGTGGTCGACGGCAGCGAGGTGCACGTCACGCCGGTGTCGGTGTAGTCGCAGTAGCCGCGTGGCTACGCCACGCTGGCCGACGACGCGTAGCGTCGCGGCTAGGTCAACCGCGCGATTGCGTAACTTCGCTTGACGCCCGATCATGCGGGGTCATGCCCGACGCGTCGCAACATCACGACCCCCGGTCCGCCCGGCGGCCCGGGACGCTGGTGGACCTGGCGGTCCGGCTCCGCCGCGACGAGGCCATCGGCTGGGACGAGCTGACCCGGCGAGACCGCGCGATCGGGCAGGTGCTTGGTCTCGATGAGAAGCCGCAAGACTTCCGGAGGAAAGCCGAAGCGGTGGCGGGTTGGTTGACGCGGGTTGAGCCGGCGGTGGACCTGGGCCGGCCGGCGCTGGCGAAGGTGGGCGCGGCGGCCGTTCTGCTGGGGCTGCTGCTGGGTTACGGATCGGCGGTCGGGCTGTTTTATTACGACGGCTCGTCGCCGGTGAACGTGGTGAGCATCCTCGCGGTGTATGTCGGGCTGCAGGCGGTGACGCTGGTGCTGTTCACGATCGCGGCTTGGCCCGCCCCCGGAAGTGAGTGGCTGCGCGGGTTGAGTTCGGGGCGGTTCGTGGCGTGGGTCCTGCGTTGGCTGCCGGCCGAGACGAGGGAGACGGTGGGATCGGTATTCGGGCTCGGCTTGTCTTCGGGCTCATCGAGCGCGGCGGTGTATCGGCGTGTCCGGAAGTGGCAAATCCTCACGTGGTCGCAGTCGCTGGCATTGTGGTTCAACGTGGCGGCGGTGGCGGGGGCGTTGTCGCTGATCGTGTTCAGCGACCTGGGGTTCGGCTGGAGCACGACGCTGGACGTGGACGCGTCGGTAATGCACGGGCTGACGTCGGCGTTGGCGCTGCCATTCGGGTGGTGGGTGTTGGACGCGGTGCCGCCGCTGGGGCTGGTCGAGTCGACGCAGGCGTTCCGGGCCGAGGGGTTCGAGCTGCCGGCGGAGGCGGCGGAGTCGGCGCGGTGGTGGCCGTTCGTGGTCGGGTGCATGGTGGTCTACGGGGTGGGGCCGCGGGTGGTGACGCTGGGGATGGCACGGTGGTACCTGGGGCGGGCGACGCGACGGGCGGTGGCGGGGACGCCGGGGGTGGAGCGGGTGCTGGCGCGGATGACGTCGGCGGTGGTGCGGACGTCCAACGGGGAGGACGAGGTCGCGGCGGTGGTGCCGGACGGGGCGGCGGTGGTGCGGCCGGCGTCGGGATCGCCGGCGGCGGTGGTTTGCTGGGCGGGGGCGGACGGACCCACCGACGCGTTGCGGGCTGGGGGGGGGCGGACGTTGGACGAGGACCGGGCGGTGATCGAGTCGGTATCGCAAGCGGAGGGAGCGGTTCAAGTCCGGGTAAGGGCGTGGGAGCCGCCGGTGCTGGAGGTGCTGGATTTCTTGCGGGACCTGCGGGGGGTGTTGGGCGTGGGGCCGGCGGTGGAGGTGCTGCCGGTGGGGGAAGGGGATGTCGGGGTTTGGCGGCGGCGGGTTTCGTCGTTGGGGGATCGGGAGACGGTGGTGGTCGTAGAGCGGGGCGGGGCCGAGGTGGGGGGCGATTACGAGAACGATTACGAGAACGAGAACGACAAGGCAGGGGGAGAGGCGGGGGGCGGCGATGGGTGACGCACGGTTTGCGGTGGTGGGTCATCCCAACAAGGGCAAGAGCAGCATCGTGGCGACGCTGGCGGCGGACGCGGGGGTGGCGGTCGCGCCCGAGCCGGGGACGACGACGCGCAGCCGGGCGTACCCGATGCGGGTGGACGGGCGGACGCTGTACACGCTGATCGACACGCCGGGGTTTCAGCGGGCGCGGCGGGCCTACGCCTGGCTGCAGGAACACGACGAGGGCGTCGAGCGTCGGCCCGGCGTGGTGCGGAAGTTCATCGCGGCGCACGAACGCGGCGACGCGTATCCGGACGAGGTCGAGTTGCTGCGGCCGCTGATGGACCGCGAGCACCCGGCGGGGGTCCTGTATGTCGTGGACGGGTCGGTGCCCTACGGCCCGGAGTACGAGGCGGAGATGCAGGTCCTGCGGTGGACCGGCCGGCCGAGTTTGGCGCTGATCAACCCGATCGGGCCGGCGGACCACACCGAGGCGTGGCGGACGGCGCTGGGGCAGTACTTCCGGATCGTGCGGGTGTTCGACGCGGTGGACGCGGCGTTCGATAAGCGGCTCGAGTTGTTGCGGGCGTTCGGGCAGCTCGACGAGGCGTGGCGAGGCCCGCTGGACGAGGCGGTGGCGGAGCTGGAGGCGGACCGCGGCCGTCGGCGGCGGGAGGCGGCGGCGGAGCTGGCGTCGCTGGTCGTGGGTTCGTTGACACTGTCGGTGACGCAGAAGCTCGAACCGAACGCGGACCCGAAGGCGGCGCAGCCGGCGCTGCTTGAGCGGTTCAAGGGCGAGCTGCGTCGCAAGGAGCGGCGGGCCCGCGATCGGGTCGAATCGATCTACGACCACCGGGGCGTCGAGCGTCAAGAGGCGGAGGCATCGGCTTTGGATGAAGACTTGTTTTCGGAAGAGACGTGGCTGGCGTTCGGGCTGACGCGGAGGCAGCTGCTGCTGGCCGGGGCCGGCGGCGGGGCGGCGGCGGGGGGGGCGTTGGACGTGGCGGCGGGGGGGACGAGCCTGCTGATGGGCGCGGCGATAGGGGCGGTGGTCGGCGGGGCGGCGGCGTGGTGGGGTAGCGGCCGATTGGCGGAGTTCAAGGTGCTCAGTACGCCGCTGGGCGACGCCCGGCTCGGGGGCCGGCTCCTGCGGTGCGGGCCGACGAAGAACCCGAACTTCCCGTTCGTGCTGCTGGGCCGGGCGCGGCTGCACCACGCGGTGGTGGCGGGGCGGACCCACGCGACGCGGGGGGCGTTGGTCGTGCCGGAGCACGGCGTGGGCCAGGGCGTGTCGGCCGGACCGCTGCGGCCGCTCGCCGACGACCGGCGGAAGGTGTTGGCGCAGGCGTTCCGCGCCGCGGGCCGCGCGGGGGGCGACGCCGAGGCCGCGGCGTCGGCGCAGGTTGCGTTGACGGACCTGATCGACGCGACCCTCGCCGAAGACACGGCCGGGGCGTCGTGACGGCTCAATCACCCGGCGGCGATCCCCGATGAGCAGAGACACGGGAGCGGCCGCGGCTGATGAGCAAACCCAGCGTCGATATCGCCAAGACGTCCCTGCGGCTGAGCGAGGCGCAGTGGGAAGCGTTGATCGACCGGCTGGAGGCGGGCAAGGGCCCGGTGGTGCCGGCGACGCGGGACCGCCGTGACCTGGACCACCGGCGTTTTTTCCACGTCCGCCGCGCGGCCCTGCGGGTGCTGCACCGCAGCGCCCCGCCGACGTCGCACTTGGTGCGGACCCGCAACCTGTCGGAGGGCGGGGTCGGGCTGATCCACAACGCGTTCCTGTACCCCGGCACGGCTTGCCACGTCGCGTTGCAGACGCGTCACGACGAGAGCGTCGCGCTGCGGGGCAACGTTTCGTGGTGCCGACACGTCAGCGGCCGGGGCCACGAGGTCGGCGTGCGGTTCGACCGGGTGATCGAGATCGACGAGTTCATCGCGCCGGGCGAGCGGCGGGCCCAGCCGGACGCCGCCTAAGCCTTCTGGAACAGACCGGGTTGTTCGAGCCGCAGCAGCCGGCGTTTGGTGTCGAGTCCGCCGGCGAAGCCGGTCAGGCGGCCGTCGGCCCCGACGACGCGGTGGCAGGGCACGACGATCGACAGCGGGTTGCGGGCGTTGGCCAAGCCGACGGCCCGGGCGGCGTCGGGCCGGCCGAGCGAAACGGCGAGCCGCCCGTAGGTCGTCGTGACGCCGTAAGGGATGCGGCGCAGCTCGGCCCAGACGGCGAGTTGGAACGCGGTGCCCTCGGGCCGCAGCGGCAGGTCGAAAGCCTCGAGCCGTCCGGCGAAGTAGCGGTCGAGCTGATGCGTGGCGGCGTCGAGCACGGGGTGGCCGGTGTCGTCGGCCTCGGCGTCTTCGGGCAGCTCGGGCCGGCGGCGGCTGTGGGCGAAGTCGATGCGGCGGAGGTGGGAGTCGTCGGCCAGGAGGCGTAGCGTCCCGACCGGGCTGGCCCGGGTGCGGGTTACGAGGCGTGAGGCGGCGGTCGTCATCGGCCAAGCGTAGCGAACGCGGCGACCCTCTATGATGCGGGCCGCGTGTTTGAGCCGCCCGCCCTGAGCAAGCCCGGCCTGTTCGTGACCGGCACCGACACGGAGGTCGGCAAGACGGTGGCGTGCTGCGCGATCGTGGCGGCGGTGCGGGAGCGGCACCGCCGGCTGCGGCTGGGGGTGTGCAAGCCGCTGGCCAGCGGGTGCCGGCGGGGTCCGGAGGGGCTGATCAACGAAGACGCCGAGGCGTTGGCGCACTTCGCCGACTGCCGGCTGCCGATGGACGCGGTCAACCCGATCCGGTTCCGCACGCCGGTGGCCCCGGCGGTGGCGGCCGAGCTCGAGGACACGCCGGTGGACTGGGGCGCGTTGACGCGGGGGCTGGCGACGCTGGACGCGCGGTGCGACGCGGTGCTGGTCGAGGGCGTCGGCGGGGCGATGGTGCCGCTGGACCCGCGGAACCCGCGGTGGATGGTCGGCGAGCTGGCGGCGGCGATCGGCTACCCGGTGATCGTCGTGTGCCGGGCGGGCCTGGGCACGCTGAACCACACGGCGATGACGGTCGAGACCCTGCGGCGGGCGGGCGGCGCGGTCAGCGGCCTGGTGATGAACCGGATGACGCGGGACCCCGAGGCCGCGGCGGCGGACCCGTCGCTGGCGAGCAACCGCGACTGGCTCGAACGGCTGACGGGGGTGAAGGTGCTGGCGGTGCTGCCCGAAGGGCGGGGCGTCGCGCCGCAGCGGGGCAAGCTGGACCCGGCGGTGGTGGCGGCGGCCGAGCGGGTGGATTGGCTCGACGTGATGCGGGAGCCGGGGGCGGTGCGGGTCTGAGTCAGATCAGGGGCCGTCGATCTGGCCGGGCATGGTGGCGGCGCGGGTCGGGCCGAAGAGGTCGGACCAGGTCTCGCGGGTGCCGCGGAGGGTGGTGAGCCCGGTCTGGGGTGATTCGAGGGTGCCGGTGACGCGGATCGCCAGCAGCTCGTCCTTGAACATGTTCAACAGATCGGAGACGGGCCCGAGGCGGGGCGCGGCGCGGTTGCGGGAGACCATGACCAAGTTGAGCGCGGTGTCGGGCAGGGTCATGGTGCCGGCGCCGGCGATGGTGAGGCTGGGGCCCTCGAAGGCGAGCTCGTCGAAGCGGACGCGGTCGCCGCGGACGAGGAAGCGGGCGCTGGCGGCCGAGAGCGGCGCGCCGGAGGGCAGGCTGAAGTTGGTGGCGCGGAGCAGGGCGTTGCTTAGCGGCCGGTCGAACAGGCGGGCATCGGCGATGCGTAGCGCGCCGCGGCCGCGGCGTTGGGCGGGGTCGTCGATCGGGGCCTCGAGGCGTAGGCTCGCCGAGAGCAGGCCGACGCCCAGGTCGCGGTCGGGCGCGGTGAACGTGCCGAGGGTGGTGGGTCCTTCGGCGGCAGCGTCGGCCGCGGTGACATTACTTCCGGGGGGTGCGTCGCGGTGCGTGCGGTCGTGCGTGGCCGGGTCGAGCAGCGGATCGACTTCGGCGTCGCTGAGCGTGAGATCGACGCGGTAGGTGTCGGCCGGGTCGAGCGGTATACGCCCGTGGCCGACGAGCACGCCGCCGTAGACCCCGCCGAGCATCGGGCCGAAGCGGAGGTGGTCGGGGTCGTCCGGGGCGTTGGCGAGGGTGACGGTGAGCGGGGCGACGCGGCGGTCGGACGCCCGCAGCTCGGCGGCGCGGAGGTCGAAGCGCAGGCGGGGCCGGTCTTCGTCGGGGTATCGGCGGACGCGGGTGTCGAGCACGCCGCTCATCCGCGTGACCGGCACGCCCAGGGTCAGGCTGGTGTCGATCAGCTCGACGCGGGCGTCGAGTTCGAGGTCGGTCTCGCCCGGCCCGGGGGCGGGGCGGTGCAGCAGGCGGGCGTCGGTGAGGCGGTAGTCCCCGGTGACCTCAAGCTGGTCGAGCACGGTCACGGCGGCGTCGGGCAGGGCCTTGCGGGTGTAGGGGCAGGCGGTGTCGGCCCGGGCCCGCCAGGTGATCGCGGTGGGGGTCACGCCGTCGAGCCCGACGAGCCCGTCGATCGTGGCCCGGCCGTGGGTGAACGCCCCGGCGAGCTCGTCGAGGTCGGCCCGGCCCGGACGGAGCGTGGCGGCGCCAGCCATGTCGTTGAACTCCAGCCGCTGGCCGAGCAGGTCCATGCCGAAGGTGGTGGGTTCGACGCGGAGCGTGTAGGTCTCGGGTCGATCGTTTTCCGGATTGGAGGTCGAAGGGGCAAGGCTGCGCCAATCGAGCGTGGCGTTGACCTGTCCGGTGGGGCGGTGTGCGTCGAAGAGGGCGGCGAGCCGGCCGCGCTGGGGGTGGTCGGCAGGCAGCAGGTCCAGCAGCGCCGGCTCGACGCGGAGGTTCTGCCCGTCGATGTCCAGCCGGAAGCGGTCGCCCGGTTGCACGTCGGCCCGAGCGTCGCCCCAGCGGAACCCGCCGTCGATGGTCAGCTCGGCGTCGCCGCGCCGCCCGGCCAGGCCGCGGAGCGTCAGCCCGTCGTTGTCCACGTCGAACCCGCCGGCGACGTCGACCAGCGCGTACGCCCCGCCGTTGGGTTGCAGCCGGCCGCGGTTGACCTCCGCTTCGACCACCCAGCGGGTGTCGGCCGCGGCGTCGGCCTTGGTGATCGTCGCGGTGCCAGTGACCTCGCCGCCGGGGTGCAGGTCGGCCAAAGTATGGCGGGCGTCGGTGCGGATCGCGTGGACCAGCAGCGGATCGATCGGCAGCGCAGCGTCGGTGACCCGCAGGTCGGGCAGCACCGGGCCGTCGCGGTCGGGCTGCGACAGAACGCCCGAGAGCGTGCCCCGCCCGCCGGTCGGGCCCCGCATGACCACGTCCTGCAGCTCGATGACCCCGCCGGGCTTCGCGACGATCCGGCCGCTGACGCCCGTGAGCGGGTACGGCCAGTGCCGGAACAACGCGGAGATCCCCGCCGCCTGGATCGTGGTCGTCACGGCGTAGTCGGTGTCGCGCCCCAGCGGCCGGTCGATGAGGACGTCGACGTCGACCGCGCCGCCGAGCGTGAACGCCGGCGGCTGCCACTCACGATCGGCCAACCATGCCCGGTCGTTCTCGTTCTCGTTCTCGTTCTCGTTCTCGTTCTCGTTCTCGTAATCGCCCTCCGCCTGTGCCACGCCGTCTTCAACCGCCCCCCGCAGCACCCCCTCTTCCACCAGCGTCGCCAACATCGCCTCGTCGAAAAATACCCCGACCGCGCGGCGGCGCGTCTCGCTGAACGCGGCCTGCAGGTGCTCGTCGAACGGGATGCCGCGGGCCTCGACCGACAGCCGGACCGCCGCGCCGTCGCCCGGAGGGCTGATCTCGCCGCGGATCGCCACCGTCCCGCCCGACGGGCCGACCCCCACCAGGTCACGCACCACCACCCGGTCGCGGTCAAACGCCACCACGCCCCGCAGGTCCGTGACCGGCAGCGGGAACTTGCGGTACACCCCCTGCGCCCCGAGCAGCTTCAGCTCCCCCGTCACCGTGACCGCTCCGCCCGGAAGCCCCGGCTCCGTCTGCGTCAGACGCGTCGTGCTCTGGAACCGCCCGCTCGGGCTCAGCACCCGGAAGATCTGCCGACCGACCGCCGGCAGCGACGCCAGGAACGGCGGCTCCCGCTCCAGAACGAACGGGTCTGTGGCGAGCGTGATACTCCCCGGCTCGGCGTCCGAGAGCTCCGCCTCGGCCTGTGGCAGCGGCCAGCGCCCGTCGGCGTGGTACCGGACCCCCTCGATCACGCCGGTCAGCCCCTCGATCTGCACCGCCCGGTCGTCGAGCTCGACCCGGCCCGTGACGCGAGTCATCCGCGGGTTGTAAAGCGGCGGGTCGCCCTCGTTCGCCATCGCCCGGCCGATCGCGTCGTAAGGCGGGGTGATGGCGATGTCGCTGAGCCGCAGCTCGGCCCGCCGCAGCCGGGGCCGGCCCGCGTCGTCGACGTCCAACTCCACCGCTAGCCGCGGCAGCCGGCCCGCCGGGTCCATCGTCTCCCACCAACCGCGGAACCCCATCGGCAGCAGCATCCGGTGCGCCGCGTCGATCTCGAAGTCGCTCAGCTCCAGGTTCATCGTCTGGGCGCGGGTGTCGAGCCGGCCGGTCAGCGTCGCGTCCCGCCGGGCCTCGGCGTCGAACTGCCGCAGCTCGAAGCCGTACACCCCCGGATCGTTTCGCCGCTCTCTCAACTCGCCCGCCAGCCGCATCACGCTCCGCGTTTCGATGTTCCCCCGCCCGTCGCCCACGCCGAAGTTCACCCGCGCCCCGTGCACCTCGATCGTCGGCGGCAGCCGCAGGCCCGGGCCGCCCTCGTCGCCGCCCCGGCCCAGGTCCAACATCTCGACGTTCATCCGGCCCGTCGCCGCGTCCTCGATCAGGTTGATCTGCGGCCGGTCGAACGCGATCTCCCGCACCCGCAGCTCGCCCCGCCACAGCCCGGAGTAGTCCAGCTGCGCCGCCACCCGCCGGGCCGAGAACACCTTGGCAAATCCGTCCCGCTCCACGGCCAGGCCCGGCACGTCCAGCCACATCGCCCCCAGGGTGAGCTGCCCGCTCAGTGAGAGCTGCGCCCGCCCGATCACCACGTCCCCGCCCAACGCCCGCCCCAGAACGCCCTCCAGCATCGGCTTGAGGTTGTTCGGCCGGGTCAGGTGCACCACCCACGCCGTCGCCACCGTCAGCAGCAGCAACGCCGCCAGCACCCCGCGCACCGCCCAACGCCGCGCCCGCCGCGGCTTCCGGCCAACCTCGTGCTGTGCGTCGTGTCTCGCCATCGCCCAAACGCTCAGTACCAATCTAACCCCCGGCCGCGTTTCTCCTATCGGTTATGGTCCCCCTTTTCGCCCCCCGGAACCCTCCCCCCGGAACCCAACCATGCCCCCGATCAAGGACACGATCGCCTTCGACGACTTCGCCAAGCTCGACCTGCGGGTCGCCACGATCGTGGAGGCCGAGCCTCACCCCAACGCCGACCGCCTGCTGCGGCTGCAGATCGACCTGGGCGACCACCGCCGGCAGATCTGCGCCGGGGTTAAAGCCTTCTACGACCCGGCCGACCTGGTGGGTCGGCAGATCGTCGTCGTCGCCAACCTCGCCCCCCGCAAGATCCGCGGCGAAGATTCCAACGGCATGCTCCTGGCCGCCAGCGTGATGGACGGCGACGATCTCCAGGACGTCGTCCTGCTGGCCCCCGGCAAAGAGGTTCCTGCGGGTTCGACCGTGGGCTGACTCGTGGGTAGCGGGCGAACTTGTCCGCCCGGTTTTGGATTGACAATCGTTTCCCAAGGAAATCGGCGGGTGGACAAGTCCGCCCGCCGCCCATCGAAACCGAAATTACCTCACGCCGAGCTCCCGATATGCTGCGTGATCGGCGTCAGCAGGTCCGGGATCAGCTTCTCGGTCGTCAACGCCTCGGCGTGGTGGTTCAACGCCTCGAGCGTGCCCGGCAGGTCGGCGAGGTCGTCGATCGGCCCGTACTTCCGCAGCGTCAGGAACAGGCTGATCGGCTCGCCGGCGTAGCGCTTCGACGAGCCCCGCCGCGACTTGGGCCGGGTCTTGACCTCGTAGTACGCCTGCAGGTCGCCGGCGCTGTTGAGCGACTGTCCGAACATCGGCTGCACATCCAGCACTCCCCCGGAAGGGGCGTCCCCGTCTCGGTCCTTTTCATCCTGACCGTTGCTCCCGGGGGCGGGTGACGGCCGCAGCAGGTTGCCCAGCGGGGTGTCGGCGTAGAGCGCCTCGTAGATCACCTCGTCGTGGTTCTGCTTGCACTCGAGGTCGAAGCCGTACATCAGTTCGACGTAGTCGATGTCCAGGGGGCTGATGGTCAGGTGGTACGGCGCCAGCTCGAGCACGAGCTTGTGGTACTTCACCGCTTCGTCCATCGTCTCGGGGTTGACGTGGCCGGTGCGGATCGAGTTGCGGCGCAGGGCGAGCCAGGTGTAGCGCGCATCGCGGCGGGCCGACTCGAGGGCCAGCTCGCCGTCGTAGCGCTTGAAGCGGTTCATCGCCGGCAGGCTCTTGCGCATCCGGTCGAAGAAGTGCAGGATGGTCTCCCGCTCCGAGGGCAGGTCCATCTTCAGCGCGAGCTTG
>JBCCRT010000048.1:0-18830 GCA_039201235.1 Planctomycetota bacterium | reverse complement strand
TACAAGAAAGTCATCAAGAAGCACACCGGCAAGGACTTCCCGCAGGACCCGATGAAGCAGCTGGAGATGGGCATCACCGCGGTGTTCAGCTCGTGGATGGTGCCCCGCGCGATCCGCTACCGCCAGATCAACGAGATGACCGGCCTGCTGGGTACGGCCGTCAACGTCCAGACCATGGTCTACGGCAACATGGGCGAGGACTGCGGCACCGGCGTCGCCTTCACCCGCAACCCGTCGACCGGGCAGAACAAGTTCTACGGCGAGTTCCTTATCAACGCCCAGGGCGAGGACGTCGTCGCCGGCATCCGCACCCCCTACCCGGTCGCGGACATGCCCAAGACCTGGAAGGCGCCCAACGACAAGACCATCGGCAAGAAGATCCACGCCGAGCTGATGAACATGAAGAAGGTGCTCGAGAAGCACTACAAGGACGTCCAGGACATCGAGTTCACCATCCAGCAGGGCAAGCTCTTCATGCTCCAGACCCGCAACGGCAAGCGCACCGGCGCGGCCGCGGTGAAGATCGCCTGCGACATGGTCAAGGAGAAGCTCATCGCCGAGAAGACCGCGGTGCTCCGCATCCCGGCGGGTGACCTGACGCAGCTGCTGCTGCCCAGCTTCGACCCCGCCGCCAAGGCGAAGGCCGAGCCGCTGACCATCGGCCTGCCCGCGTCGCCCGGCGCGGCCTACGGCAAGCTCGCCTTCACCGCCGAGGAGGCCGTCGAACGCACCCACGCCGGCGAGCAGGTCCTGCTCGTCCGCCAGGAGACCAGCCCCGAAGACGTCGATGGCATGCACTCCGCCGCCGGCATCCTGACCTCGACCGGCGGCATGACGTCCCACGCCGCCGTCGTCGCCCGCGGCTGGGGCAAGTGCTGCGTCGCCGGGGCCGGCGCGATCTCCATCGACGCCAAGGCCAAGAAGATCAAGGTCGCCGGCAAGACCTACGGCACGAAAGACGTCCTCTCGATCGACGGCAGCACCGGCGAGGTCTTCGCCGGCGAGATGGGCACCGTCGCCCCGAAGCTCTCGGGCGACTTCGCCACCGTCATGAAGTGGGCCGACAAGCACCGCAAGCTCAAGGTCCGCACCAACGCGGACTCGCCCGAAGACTCGAAGCGGGCCCGCGACTTCGGGGCCGAGGGCATCGGCCTCTGCCGCACCGAGCACATGTTCTTCGAGGGCGACCGCATCACCGCGATGCGCGAGATGATCCTCGCCGAATCCGAAGCCGACCGGCAGAAGGCGCTCAAGAAGCTGCTGCCTTACCAGCGGAAGGACTTCGTCGGCATCTTCACCGCGATGAAGGGCCTGCCCGTGACGGTCCGCCTGCTCGACCCGCCGCTGCACGAGTTCCTGCCCCACGACGCCAAGGGCCAGGCCGAGGTCGCCAAGACCCTCGGCGTCAAGCCCGCCGTCGTGAAGTCCCGCGTCGCCGCGCTGCACGAGGCCAACCCGATGCTCGGCCACCGCGGCTGCCGCCTCTCCATCACCTACCCCGAGATCCTGGTGATGCAGGTCACCGCGATCGTCGAGGCGGCGATCCAGTGCAAGAAGAAGAACGTCAACGCCGTGCCCGAGATCATGATCCCGCTGGTCGGCACCAAGGCCGAGCTCGCGCTGCTGCGTGAGAAGGCCGAGCAGACCATCGCCGACGTCAAGGCCGCCAAGAAGTTCCGCGGCAAATTGGATATCACGATTGGCACGATGATCGAGATCCCCCGCGCCGCGATCACCGCCGGCGAGGTCGCCGAGGCCGCCGACTTCTTCAGCTTCGGCACCAACGACCTGACCCAGCTGACCTTCGGCTACAGCCGCGACGACGTGAACAGCTTCCTGCCCGACTACCTCGCCCACGAGGTCCTCGAGAAGGACCCGTTCCAGTCGCTCGACACCACCGGCGTCGGCCACCTGGTCCGCCACGGCGTCGAGGGCGGCCGCGCCGCCAAGAAGGGCCTGAAGTGCGGCATCTGCGGCGAACACGGCGGCGACCCCGCCTCCATCCGGTTCTGCCACGAGGTGGGATTGGACTACGTCAGCTGCTCCCCCTTCCGCGTCCCCATCGCCCGCCTCGCCGCGGCCCAGGCGGCGCTGGCCTAAAACCCATCCCACCCCCACAACCCAAAACCGCGTGCGTCTCCCGACGCACGCGGTTTTTCATAGAGGTGAACGCCCGGCCTCAACTAGGTAGAGTTCTATTCTGTAGCTTGAAGCCAAGTTATTTAAACATTTAATGTGAAAACCACTGTTTACTTCGACACAATCCGCAACCGCCCCGACCGGGTCGTCATCCGGGATGAGTGGATCGAGCGGGTTATGATGTCTCCCGAAAGCGAATTTGTTCAGGCCGACGGCCGGGTACGGCGCTGGGCACGGATACCCGAACACGGCGACCGTTTCCTACGTGTCGTCCTGCTCCCGGACCGCGAAACCGTCCACAACGCCTTTTTCGACCGGAGCTACAAGCCATGAAGATCCGCTACTTCGAAGACACCGACACGCTCTACATTGAGTTCCGGGCCCGCGGCATCGTCGAAACCCGCGAACTCGACGAAAACACCATGCTCGACCTCGACGAGCACGGTCACGTGCGCGGCATCACCTTCGAACACGCCAGCGAGCGAACTGATGTCGCGCATTTAACGGTTGAGGGAATTGCCGCTTGATTGGCTCGGGTGCCGTGACCAACTTTGATGAATATCCGTGTCCTGCTCCAGCCAACAAAAACCTCGCTACTGGTTCCCCGCCAAACGGAAAGGTCAGGGTTGGGGATGGGGTTGGCCTTCGACTTGGGAAGGCCATTGCGTGATGGCCGTGTATCTTCTGCTGATGGTGCTCGGCTCGGGGATTTATTTGGTATGGCCCGTCGCTTTTGCAACGGTGGCTTACGTTGTGTGGAGTCTTGTGTTGTCAGCGGCCTTGTTCGGCGTTTGCTTCGCCACGGGTGAACCGCAGGGACGTGAAAGATAGGGTTGGGGTCACCGGATCGAGCCGTCGCCGTAGAGGATGGCGCCGTCGGGGTCGGGTTGGCCGTTGAAGGATTCGTACAGGACCGGCGTCGTGGCCGGGGGGCTTCCAGGGGGGGGTGGTTCGTAGATGAAGCCGGGGCGGGCGTTGGTGCGGGGGTTGACCATGAGTTGGTCGAGGTTCGGTAAGTAAGGGCGGAGTTCTAAGAGGGACTCGGGGAAGCGGTTGTTGTGGTCGTTCACGTAGAGCTGGAGAGCGAAGCCGATCTGGCGCATGTGATTGGCGGAGACGAGGCCCTGGGCCTGGCCGCGGGCGTCGCGGAGGATGTCGAAGTAGGCGAGGGGGGAGTTGCTGTTTTTGCTTTGGGGCTGGGGGCCGCCGGGGCGGTTGGAGGCGATGGGGGAAGGCGTCGGGGGGCGGGGCTGCCTCGCGCGGTCGAGGTGGACGGAGGCGACGTCGCGGCCGGCGAAGGACAGGACGTAGGTGCCGGCGTCGGGGGGGCGTTCGAAGAGGAGGGTGAAGTTGCTGCGGCTCCAGGGTGAAGTGCGGGTAGGTTCGGTGATGGACGGTTGGAGCCAGCGGCCGGTGGCTTCGGGGTTCCAGGAGATGGCGAGGCGGCTGCCTTGGTAGTCGGCGGTGACGGCGGGCCCGTCGGGGTCTGCGTGACCGAGGCGGAGGGTGCCGTCGGCGGAGAGGCCGGGGCTGGCGGGGGCGTCGGCGGTGGAGCGGCTGGCGGTGTAGGTCACGGTGCCGCGGGCGGTGCCGAGGGCGTACTCGGCTTCGCCGGTGATCACCCCCGGGAGTTTCTGCTCCTCGAGGCGGTCGGCGGCGACGGGGGGGAGCAGCTTCCGGGGGTTGGAGGTGGGGGCGCCGGCGAGGTCGAGATCGATGGGTTGGTCGAAGGTGCGGGCGGCGAGCATCGCGGGCGTGCCGGCCCCGGAAGCGGGCGCGCCTTTGCGGCGGAGGGTGAAGGCGTCGGCGCGGAGGTGGTTGTCGGACCGGCGGGTCTGGCCGAGGTTGTTAATCAGGCGTTGGCTGACGGCAACATCGAGGGCGACGAGGTCGCCGCCGGGGTCGGGCTGGGTGACGAGCAGGCGGTCGGTGCCGCCGACGGTGAGGTCCCCCCCGGAAGTTCCCCCGGAAGTTCCCCCGGAAGTGGGGGTCGCGCCGACGCCCGCGGCGGCTTGGCGGAAGACGCCGCCGACGCCGCGGTTGCTGAGGGTGGCGGGGTCGTGTCGACGGGCGGAGTCGAGGACTTCGACGGCGAGGACGGGGGTGGCGGAGCGGACGTGGACGCCGCGGCCCGGGCCGGTGACGAACCAGACGCCGAAGCCGGCGGCGGCGAGGGGGATGATCAGGAGCCACGCCGGGGTGATGCCCAGGCCGAAGACGACGAGCAGCTCACGTCGCCACCAGGGGACGCGGGTGGGTTCGGGGCGGTGGGCGAGGGCTTCGCGGAGCCGGCGTTGGCCGGGGGATTCGTGGGGGTCCGGACCCTTGCTGCGCTGCGGTCCGGCTTGGGGGGAGGGGGGGTCGGGTTTAACTTCCGGGGGGGGGAGGATGACGTTGTCGTAGGTGCGGCGGTCTTCGGGCACCAGTTCGAGGTCGGGGGTGTCTTCCGGGGGGGCGTCGGGGATGGTGATCGTGGCGTCGCAGGCGGGGCAGGGGGCGCGGCGGCCGGCGTATCTCTCGGCGACGCGGAGGTGGCGGCGGCAGGCGGGGCAGGTGAGGTCGATTGTCACGAGTTATTAGTTTATGCGGGGGTTCGGGGCCTTCGCTCCGCTCGGGTTCGGCTCGGGGTGGGTAGGCTGAAGGGATGGCAGCGCGGCGGGTGTTCTTGGGTTGGGATCGGGCGGTGTTGCCGGCGGCGGCGGCGTGGCTGTGGGAACACGTCGGGGCGGACATGGGGCGGGTGACGGTGGGGGCGGCGACGGCGCGGGCGGGGCGGCGGCTGGTGGAGTTGTTGGCCGAGGGGGCGGGGCGGGGGAACGTGTTGGTGCCGCCGCGGGTGGAGACGGTGGGCGCCTTGCCGGAACGTCTGTACGAGGCGGACGAAGACGGGGAGGTGTCCCGGGATTTGGCGGCGTTGCTGGCCCGGGCGCGGTCGCTGCGGGAGGCGGAGCGGGAGGTGCTTCGGCAGGTGGTGCCGTACCCGCCGGCGGCGGAGGACGTGGCGGGGTGGGTGCGGTTGGCCGAGACGTTCGCGTCGCTGCGGGACGAGCTGGCGGCGGCGCGGCTGACGCCGGGGGCGGTGGTGCGGACGGCGGCGGCGGGGGGTATGGACTTGGGATTGAGCGGGCCGCGGTGGGAGGCGGTGGCGGCGTTGGAGGCGGCGTACGAGGCGGCGTTGGGCGGGCACGACGTGCAGACGGCGCGGCGGGAGGCCTTACGGGCGGGGCGGTGCGGGAGCGGGACGCCGATTGTGTTGGTGGGCTTGGTGGATTTACCGGCGCAGTTGACGGCGATGTTGGCGGGGTGCGGGGACGTGGCGGCGTTGGTGCCGGCCCCGGAGGAGCACGCGGCGGGGTTTGATGCGTGGGGCGGGTTGGTGTCGGGGTACTGGGCGAAGCGGGCGGTGGAACTCGAGGATGTGCGGTTCGTGGATCGGCCGCGGGACCAGGCGGCGGGGGTGGTCTCGGCGTTGGCGGGGTTGCCGGAAGATGCCGGCGCGACGGACGTGTGCGTCGGGCTGGGTGACGAGACGGCGGGGCCGGCAATCGGGCGTTCGCTTCGGTTGGCGGGAGCGGCGGCGCGGCCGGCGACGGGGACATGGTTGCGGGACAGCGGGCCGGCGGTGCTGCTGGCGCTGCTGAGTCGGCTGGCGGAGGGGCGGCGGTTCGCGGACCTGGCGGCACTCGTGCGTCACCCGGCGGCGGGGGCGTGGCTGGGCGGAGACGCGTCGTGGCCCGATCGATTGGATCGTTACGCGACAGACTTCCTACAGGCGGACGCGGCGGGGCCGTGGCGGGGCGACGCGGAGACGCGGGCGGCGATGCGTCGGTTGTCGGGGTTGGTGGACGGGCTGTTGCCCGATCGGCCCGCGGAGCGGCGGGCGTTGCCGGCGTGGGCCGAGGCGATCGGCGGGTGTCTCGAAGCGGTGTACGGACAGACGCCGCTGCGGCGGGAGCGGGACCACGACACGGTGGAGGCGTTGGAGGCGGTCGGGCGGGGTCTGCGGGAGCTGGCTTCGTTGGACGAACAGGCCGAGGCGACGCCGGCGGTGGGGTTCGGGGCGGCGGTGGCGTTGTTGCTGGGGCGTTTGGCGGAGGTGCGGCTGCCGGAGCCGGCGGGGGAGCCGGCGGTGGAGCTGGTGGGGTTTCTCGAGCTGCCGTGGGACGACGCGGCTTATGCGGTGGTGACGGACGCGAACGAGGGGCTGCTGCCGGCATCGCGGGCGGCGGACGCGTGGCTGCCGGACACGCTGCGGCGGACGCTCGGGATGCCGGACGAGGCGCGGCGGCTGGCGCGGGACAAGCTGCTGCTGACGATCGCGGCGAAGAGTCGGCGTCGGCTGACGGTGCTGGCGTGCCGGTCGTCGGGCGAGGGCGACCCGCGGGTGCCGAGCCGGCTGCTGCTGGCGGGGGACCGCGGGTTGAAGCGGCGGCGGCTCGCCGCGTTTTACCCCGACCCGGACGAGCGGGCCGACACGCCGCCGGCCCCGCTGCCGCTGACGCCCGGCGGTGAGAGCCGGTTCCTGATCCCCCGGCCGCTGCTGGATATGTCGCCGATCGACACGCTGCGGGTGACGCAGTTCCGCGACTACCTCGCGTGTCCGTACCGGTTCTACCTGAAGCACGTCGCCCGGCTGCGGGTGCGGGACGACCGGGCGGCGGAGCTGGACGCGTTGGCGTACGGGAGCCTGGCCCACGACGTGTTGGAGGCGTTCGGGCGGTCGGAGGTCGCTTTCGCAACCGACGCCGAGACGATCGAGGCGTATCTGCACCACACGCTCGAACACGCCGCGGCCAAACGCCCGGGCGTTGATCGTTCCGGGGGGGGGCGGCCGGCGGTGCGGGTGCAGCTCGCGCAGCTGCGCGAGAGGCTGTCGCGCTTCGCCGAGCAACAGGCCGCCGAGACGCGGAGCGGGTGGCGTATCCGGCAGGACCTGATCGAACTGGACCTGAGCGCGACGGTCGGGCTCGACGGCGGCCCGTTCACGCTGACCGGGCGGATCGACCGGATCGATCAGCACGCCGAGCACGGCTTCCGGCTGCTGGACTACAAGACGTCGGACGCCGGCGACGGCCCCCGGAAGACGCACCTGCGCCGCCGGCAGTGGGTGGACCTGCAGCTGCCGCTGTACCTAACGCTGGCGGGCAGCCTCGGGATCGCCGCGGCGGAGCTGGGTTACTTCAACCTGCCGAAGGACGCGGAGCGCGGCGGGGTGAAGCTCGCCGACTGGGACGCCGACGCGTTGGCCGACGCGTGGCGGGAGGCGGGGGGTGTGATGCGGGCGGTGCGGGCCGGGCGGTTCTGGCCGCCGAAGCAAGAGGTGCCGCGTTACCCCGACGGCTTTGGGCGGATCGCCGCCGACGCCGCGCCGGGGCGGGGCGAGCTGATCGCCCGGTCGGGAGAAAGTTCGTCGTGATGCCACCGCACCCGTTCCTGTCGCTGGACAAGCCGCACCGGCTGATCCGCGCGTCGGCCGGGGCGGGCAAGACGTACCAGCTGACGCAGCACCTGCTGCGGCTGCTGCGCCGCGGCGCGCCGGTGGGGTCGGTGCTGGCCACGACGTTCACGCGCAAGGCGGCCGGCGAGATCCTGGACCGGCTGATCCGTCGGCTGCTGGCCGAGGCGGCGGGGCGGGAACTTCCGGGGGAGTTGATGCGGCCGGGCTTCAAGGACGCGGCGACGCTGCTCGACGAGGTGGCGGACACGCTGCACCGGGTCGGCGTGACGACGATCGACGGGTTTTTTCATCGGCTGGCGCAGGGCTTTCGGTTCGAGCTGGACCTGCCGGCGATGCCGCGGCTGATCGACGAGGGCGGGGCCGAGGCGGCGGCGCTGCGGGCCGAGGCGATCGAGGCGGTGCTGGCCGAGGCGTCGGCGGACGACGCGGCGTTCCGGGCGCTGCTGGACCTGATGCGTCGGCTGCACCACGACGCGGCGACGCGGGGGGTGGCGTCGGCGATCGACCGGATCGTGACGCAGCACGCCGAGGTGTACCGCGGCGCGCCGGACGCCGCGGCGTGGGACGCGCTGGACCCGGCGGGGTTGTTGAGCGGGGCCGAGCGGGCGGCGGCGGCCGCGGCGTGGGACGCGATGGAGGCGCAGTTGCCGACGACCGCGAAGGGCGAGCCCAACAAGCGATGGCTCAGGGCTTGGCAAGACGTCCGTCGCGACGTCGCCACCGAAAACTGGGACAAGCTTCTGAGTACGGGCTTGGTTGCCAAGGTTTTTCTCGGCGAGAACAACTACTACGGCCCGATGCCCGAGGCGTGGGTCGCGGCGTGCCGGCCGTGGGCGGACCACGCGCGGGGTGTGCTGATCGAACGTATTGCGCGGCAGACCCGGGCGACGCACGAGTTGATGCGGCGGTTCGACGGGGCGTACGCGCGGCTGCGGGCGCAGCGGGGCGTGATGCACTACGCCGACCTGTCCCACCGGCTCGCCGGCGGGCTGTTCGTGGGGCCCGGCGACACGCCGCGGAGCGTCGATGACGCGACGCGGCAGGAGGTCTACTTCCGGCTCGATACGCGGGTGACGCACCTGCTGCTGGACGAGTTTCAGGACACCAGCCTGGAGCAGTGGGACGTGCTGCGGCCGTTCGTGGACGAGATCGGGGCGGCGGGCGACGGGTCGCGGAGCCTCTTCGTTGTAGGCGACCCGAAGCAGGCGATCTACGGCTGGCGGGGCGGCTGCGTCGAGCTGTTCGACGCGGTGCCGAACTCCGCGCCGCTGATCGAGTTCGCGTCGCTCGCCGAGAGCTACCGCTCGTCGCCGGTGGTGCTGGACGCGGTCAACACGGTGTTTTCCGGGTTGGGTGGGTGTGACGCGTTCGACCCGCAGACGCGGCCGATTGACGCGGCGGCGGCGGCGGCGTGGGGCGAGCGCTTCGAGCCGCACGTCTCGGCGAAGCCGGAGCTGCGGGGGCACGTCGTGCTGGAAAGCTCACCACTGGCCGAGCCCGCTGCGGACGATGATCCTCCCGAAGAAGCGGGCGACGACGGCTGGACGCTCGACCCGCACGACCGTTTCTGCGCCGAACGGATCGCGGCGTTGCACGAAACGGTTGCGGCGTCGGGCGGGGGCCGGACGATCGGCGTGCTGACGCGGGGTAACGCCGCGGCGGCGCGGCTACTGCACGAGCTGCGGCGGCTGGGGCTGCCGGCCAGCGGCGAGGGCGGGGCCTCGCCGGCGGACGACCCGGGGGTGTCGGCGGTGCTCTCGGCCCTGTGGCTGGCGGACCACCCGGGCGACACGGCGTCGGCGTTCCACGTGCTCAATGCCCCGCTGGGCGCGGTCGTTGGGCTCGACGCGACGGCCGACCGCGAGCGGGTGGCGGCGTCGATCCGCGCGGCGGTGTTGCGTGACGGGTTGGCGGGGACGCTCGCCGGGTGGGTCGCGGCGTTGGCGGGCGACTGCGATGCGGCCGGGTTGACCAAGCTGACGCGGCTGGTCGAACTGGCCGAGGCGTACGCGGCCGAGGGCTCGGGCGACCCGGCCGACCGGGTGCGGCCCGGGCGGTTCGTGGACCATGTCGAAGCGGCGCGGGTCGAGGAGCCGACCGCCGACGCGGTGCGGGTGATGACGATCCACCGCAGCAAGGGGCTGGAGTTCGACGCGGTGGTGCTGCCGGAGCTCGACGGGCGGTTCAACAACACGATCGACCCGCTGATCGACCGGCCCGACCCGACCGGGCCGATCCACGCGGTGTTCCGCGGCGTGCGGAAGGAGCACCGCGCGGCCGACCCGCAGCTCGAGTCGGCCTACGCCGAGCAGCGTTACCGCCTGCGGCAGGAAGACCTCTGCACGCTGTACGTCGCGATGACGCGGGCACGGCACGC
Organism: Planctomycetota bacterium; assembly: GCA_039201235.1. Taxonomy (GTDB): domain Bacteria; phylum Planctomycetota; class Phycisphaerae; order Phycisphaerales; family Phycisphaeraceae; genus Algisphaera. The sequence continues at coordinate 8,856 of JBCCRT010000048.1, read as the reverse complement.
GTTACACCTGCTGGTCCGGCCCGGCGTGGACGCGGAGGGCAAGCCGCGACGGGTCGGGTCGTGCTTCGCGTCGCTGCTGCGTGACACGCTGGGCGACCCGGGCGACGGGGCGGTGACGCGGGGCGACCCGGCGTGGTGCGGCCCGCCCGAAGCCACGCCCACCCCGGCCCCCATCACGCCGCCGGTGCGGCGGTTGTCGCTGCACGACGGCAAGCCGCGGCACCGGCCGACGGTCGCGCCGTCGCGGCTGCACGCCGGCGGCCGGGTCGAGGCGAAGCAGCTGCTGCGGCTGACGCCGAGCGAGGCGGCGGCCCGTGGTGACGCGGTCCACGCTGCGCTGGCCCGGATCGAATGGCTCGGTGACGCGTTGCCGAGTGAAGCGGCGGACGTACTGCGTGACGTGTTGACGAAAGACGCGGTGCGGGCGGCGCTGCGTCGTCCGGAACTGGACGGCGGGCAGACGGCCGAGGTCTGGCGGGAGCGGCCGTTCGTTGCCGCGGACGGGCCGCGGTTGCTGCGGGGGGTGTTCGACCGCGTGACGGTGGTACGGGGCGCGGCGGGCGGCGCGGTGTCGGCACGGCTGGTGGATTTCAAGACCGACGACGTGCCGGGGCGAGGCCCGCGTCTGGCCGAGCGGGCGGAGATTTACGCGCCGCAGCTCGCGGCGTACCGCCGGGCGTTGTCGGTGATGTTGGGTTTGGGGGAAGGCGCGGTGTCGGCCGAGCTGGTGTTCACGACGCCGGGGGTCGGGGTGGCGTGAGAGGTTACGGGTCGGCGCGGCGGCGGTAGGCGGTGGGGGAGAGTCCGGTGGCGTCGCGGACGTGGCGGGCGACGCTGTGGGGGTTGGCGTAGCCGGCCTGGCGGGCGACCTCGGCCAGCGGCAGTCGGGTCTGGCGGAGCAGCGCGAGGGCGCGTCGTCGGCGGGCGTCGTTGAGCCAGGGTTGTGCGGGCCGGCCGACGCGTTGGGCGAACCGGCGGGAGAGGTGTTCGCGGCTGATGCCGTGCTCGGCGGCGAGTTGTTTGAGCGACCACGGCCGGTGGGGGCGGCGGAGCATGGCCTGCACCGCGCGGTCGGCCGGGTCCATCCGCACGCCCCGGCGGTCCTCGGCGAACTCGAAGAGGTCGATCACAAATTGGTAAATCTCGGCGGCCTCGCGGGTCGGTGTGGGCCGGCGGTCGGCGGCGCCCTGCGTCCGCAGCCGCTCGACGGCAGCCGCGAGCGGGTGGTCGAGGCCCGGCCGCAGGACCGGGCCGAAGTCCCGCGTCAGCCGCGCGACGTGCTCGGCCAGCCCCGCGCCCTGGAGGGCGACCCAGGTGCAGGCGTAGGGCGTCGGCAGCGGCCGGTCGTGGCCGTAGGCAACGGACGAACCGTTGCGGAATAAGAGCAGGCAGCCGGCGTTCGCGTCATGGGTCCCGCCGGCGTCCCGCACGGTGATCCGCCCCGACCGCGTGAGTTGGACGACCGCCGAGCCGTCGTCCGTACGCTCGCCGACGTCGAAGCGGTAGCGTTTGCCGGCGGGGTAGCTCTCTCGGCCGTGGCCCACGACCTGCCACAGCGTGCGTTCGGCGGGGATCGGGTCGGTCTCGTTCATTCGATCACGAATTGTACAATAGGGATCACGACCTGCCGCTTGCCCGCGGCCGAAAAGAAGCGATACTTGTGTCGCTAATCCGCAGACCAGTTTTCCGCATGACTCTCTCGCGATCCACTCCAGGACCCACCCATGACCACCGCGACCGCCACCCCGCCCGCCGTCGATGAAAACGCTAAGGGTCACGACGCTCACACCAAGGCCGCCGACGACGCGACGCCGCTGCCCGGCAAGTTCACCCGGCCGATCAACGTCGTGTTCCTGGGCGCGGGCTCGACGTTCTGCCCCAAGATCTGCCGCGACATCCTGATGATCGATACGGCCGACCGCGGCGAGCTGCGGCTGGTCGACATCGACGCCGAGCGGCTGGCGCTGACCACGCAGGTCGTCGAGAAGATGGTCGACGAGCTCGGCAAGTCCGGCTGGTCGGTGAAGTCCAGCACCGACCGGCGGGAAGTTCTTCCGGGGGCGCACTACGCGGTGTGCAGCGTCGAGGTCTCGGGGGTGGACTGCGTGGCCTGGGACAACGACATCCCGCTGAAGTACGGCGTGGACCAGTGCATCGGCGACACGATCGGCCCCGGCGGCCTGTTCAAGGGGCTCCGCACCGTGCCGGTGTTCATGGACATCCTGCGAGACATGGCCGAGCTGTGCCCCGGCGCGGCGATGCTCAACTACACCAACCCGATGAACATGATGGTGCTCGCCGCGGGGCGGGCGGTCCCGGCGGTGCCGGTGGTCGGGCTGTGCCACTCGGTGCAAGGGACGAGCCACCACCTCGCGCGGCTGGCGGACGTGCCGTACGAAGAGTTGGACTGGGAGTGCGCCGGGATCAACCACCTCGCTTGGTTCACCAAGCTGCGGCACCGCGGCGAAGACCTCTACACGACGAAGCTGTACGAGCAGTTCCGCAAGGACATCGCCGCCGGCATCGCCGAGGCCGAGGCCGGCAAGGCCAGCTTCGACAACCGCGACCAGAAACACGGCGAGGAAAACTCGCCCAAGACCTACGAGTACGACGAGCTGATCCGCAAGGACATGTGCGTCAACTTCGGCGCGTTCATCACCGAGAGCTCGGGCCACCTCAGCGAGTACCTGCCGTACTACCGCAAGTCGGACGCGGGCAAGAAGCTGCTGCGCCTCGGCTATCACGGCGGCAGCCGGTTCTACGCCAGCAACTGGCCCACGTGGCGGAAGAACATGGACGAGGAGCGGCGCAAGTGGGTCAGCGGCGAAGAGACGATCGAGATGAAGCGGTCGTGGGAATACGGCTCGTGGATCATCGAGTCCATCGAGAAGAACGCCCCGCTGCGGATCCACGGCAACGTGATCAACCACGCCACGGCCCCCGGAAAAACCAACAGCGGTGAGGCGGGGAAACTGATCACCAATCTTCCGGGGGACGGCTGCGTCGAGGTCGCCTGCTACGTCGACGGCAACGGCGTGCAGCCGACCCGCTACGGCGCGCTGCCCCGGCAGATGGCGCACGTCTGCGCGAGCAACATGGCGATGTTTGACCTCGCCGCCGAGGCGATCGTCCACCGCAGCAAGCAGGCGGCGGTCCACGCCCTGATGCTCGACCCGCTGTGCGCCGCGGTGCTCACGCCCGGCGAGATCGAGGCGATGACCCACGAGATGTTTGCCGCCGAGGCCGACTTCCTGCCCGGTTTCGCGTGATCCGCCGCGTGGCGGGCTATGGTTCAACATGGACCGCTACGACCTGCAGAACCGTTACCTCGACCTGACCCGCGTGGTGCTGCCGTCGCTGGGTCGGACGCGGGGCTGGCCGATCCGCGAGGACCACTGCTTCATGCGGGTCGTGCTCGACCACGTCTTCGCCGACTGCTGGTACCACCACCTCGACCGCCGGCTGCGGGCCTACAAGCAGCTCAACGACACGCAGCTAGCGCAGGCCGTGGCGATCGCCGAGCGGATGTCGCGGGCCGACGAGACCACGATCGCGGCGATGAACGAGCAGTCGCTGGCGTGGCGGGACAAGCCGCGGCCCACCCCCTTCCGCCACCACGCCCCGAAGGCCCGCCGCGAGGCGATGAAACGCTGACGTGTGGCGGGTGACACGCCGCGTCCCGTTAAGTGCCCGGCAGCGTCACGCCGCGTCGGTCGTCCGGTGCGTACGGCAACTCGCCCGCGGCGACGCCGTTCTCCAGGCGGGTCAGCGTGTCGTGGATGCCCCGGACCGCGAGGACCTGCCGCTCGCCGTCGCCGGCGGGTTCGATCAGGTCGGCCGGCACGTCGCGGACGGGGTGGCTGGCGAGTTGCTGAATCAGGGCGACGTGGGGCCGCGAGCGTTCGAGGGTGGCGGCCACGCGGTCGTCCGGCGGGTCGCCGCGGATGACCCGGCCGAACGCCTCGAACATCGGCCGCAGCGACCGGTGCGGCAGCGGCCAGGCCTCGTCGTCGCGGCCGGCCCGGCGGATCGTGACCTCGCCGAGGGTCCGCGTCACCTCGCCCCCGTCGCCGACCAGGCGGATCACGGGGTCGGCTTGCTCGACGCAGGCGTGTGTTAGCCCCATGAAGACCTCCGGGCCCGCGTCGGTCCGGCCGTGGACCAGGGCGGTGTCGAAGTTCTCGATCGCGGCGGCGCGGTAGAGCCCGGCGTTGAGCTCGGTGACCTCGGCGGTGTCGCCCGGCTCGGCCCCGGCGAAGAACAACGCGAGGTTCACGAAGTGCGCCATCGCGTTGGCGACCGGGCTGTCGTGGACCGGCCGGCCGTCGAACACGCGGCGGCCCGCCCAGGCGCTGCGGCGGAAGTACGCGCGGTTGCGTGGCCAGAAGCCCGTGACCGTGACGCGGCGTAGCCGGCCGATGCCGCCGCCGGTCAGCAGCCGCTTGAGCCGCAGCGTCTCGGGGTGGTACATCTCTTGGAAGCCGATTAGCGTGGGTCGATCGGCCGCGTCGCGGGCCGCGATCATCGCGTCGATCTCGCCCAGCGCCGCCGCCGCGGGCTTCTCGCACATCACCGCCTTGCCCGCCGCGAGCACCGCCCGCGTCGCCTCCGCGTGGTGCGGGATCGGCAGAGCCAGCCAGACCGCGTCGACGCCGGGGTCTTCGGCCATCGCGGCCAGGCCGTCGTGACGCCGGACCCCCGCGTCGGCCAGGTCGGCCACCGCCCCGGCGTGTCGCTCGGGGAACGCCTCGTAACTGCCGGCGAGCACGAACGGCACGGCGAGCTCGCCCCCGAGTTCGCGTACCGCCGCGATCACCGTCTGCCCGTAACCGCCGACACCCGCGATCCCCAAGCGGACCGGACGCGGCGCAGTCGGAGTATGGTCGTTGATGAGATCGCCGTTGGCCATCGGATCAGCACCTTATAGCCGCGGCAGTGTCAGGCCGCCGTCGACCATGAACACGTTGCCCGTGGCGTAGGTCAGCTCGCCGGCGGCCAATACCGCCACGGCCCGGCCGACGTCTTCCGGCTCGCCCCACCGCGGCTCGACGGTGAGCCCGTCGGCGAACAGTTTGTCGTACTTATCCTGGACGCCGGCCGTCATATCGGTGCGGATCACGCCGGGCCGGACCTCGAACACGCCGATGCCGTACTCGCCGAGGCGGGCGGCCCACAGCCGCGTCGCCATCGCCACGCCCGCCTTGCTGATGCAGTAGTCGCCGCGGTTGACCGACGCGACCGTCGCGCTGACCGACGAGACGTTGACGATCACCCCCCGGAAGTCGGCGTCGGCCCCGCGCCTGCGGATCATCCACCTCGCCGCGGCCTGGGTCAGGAAGTACGGCCCGCGCAGGTTGATCCGCGTCAGCCGGTCGAAGCTCTCGGCGTCGGCGTCGAGGATGTCGGCCCGGACGTCGGGCGCGACCCCGGCGTTGTTCACCAACACGTCGAGCCGGCCGAAACGCTTGTCGATCGCGTCGAGCAGCGGCTGGTGGTCGGCCAGCTCGCCGACGTCCATCGGGTGATACATCACCTCGGCCCCGCGGTCGGCGAGTGCGTCGAGCGTGTCCCGCACGTCCGCCTCGGGCCGGCGGCCGTTGATCACCAGGCCGTAGCCACGATCGGCGAGCTGCTCGGCGATCCCGAGCCCGATGCCCCGGCTGCCGCCGGTGACCAGGGCGACGCGGCGGGTCGATCGTTCCGTCATGATTGGATTCCTTGGGGAGAGGCCCCACGCTTACAGAAAAAACTTGAGGTACGCCCGGCCCTCACCCAGGCGGTGGATCAGCAGCGCGAGCTCCAGCAGGTGGTAGTCGCCCCACAGGCTCGACTCGCCGTACGACACCTTCGCCCCGGCCGGCACGTGGTCCCAGCGGTTGGGCCAGTGGTAGATCGAGTGCAGCAGCAGGCCCTGGTGGTCGCGGGCCGTGGAGAGGTACGGCTCGTCGAACAGCGTGCGGGCCACGGACAGCCCGGCCCGCAGGTAACGCTTGCCCTTGCCGCGCGGCCCGAGGTGTTGGCCGAGCCGGATCAGCCCCTGCGCCGCGATCGCCGACGCCGACGCGTCCACCGGCTCGAAGTCGTTGATCGGCTCGGCGTCTCTCTCTCGCCAGTCACCGAGCTGCCCCATCCCGGGGGCGCCGTCGTCCCAGTAGGTGACGCCGTCGAGGGCCGAGACGTCGTCGATGTAGTGGTCGCAGGTCTCGCGGGCGCAGCGTTCGTAGACCTTGAGGACGTCGATCTTGGCCAAGCCGCAAGCGGCTTTAAACCGGGCGGCGGGGATGGTTTTGAAGAACTCAAGCTCCTCGGCGTAGCCGAGCATCGCCCAGGCGAGGCCGCGGGTCCAGGTCGAGAACGGGGAGTAGCCCTGCTGGGTCGCCCGGGCGCGGAACGCGCCGTCGTTGCGGTTGAACGTGCCCTCGTGCGCCGTCCGGCCGCGGACGTCGTAGGTGTGCGGGCTGTCGCCGTGGAAGACGATGTACCGGCTGGTGGTCAGGCCGTGCAGCACGCTGCGTTTGAGCAGGTCGGCGGCGCGGTCGCCCTCGTGCATCAGGACGTGGCCGAGCTGCCACGCGACGCCGAGGATGCGGGTGGTGCGCATCGTGTCGACGAACAGCGAGTGCGGGCCGTTGAACGAGTAGATGTAGCCGAGTTCGGGGGAACTCGCGGCGTGGGGAGATTCACGTCCCGGGGTGCCGGACCAGCGCGCGGCCTGAACCGCGCCGGACGCGGCGAGGATGTCGCCGTAAAACTTCTCTTCCCAGGCGTTGGGCTTGAGGCGTTTTTCATTGAGCAGCCGCAGGAGGTTGCCGTAGGTCGAGAGGTTGTTGAAGCCGTGGTCGTGGACGCCGGTGTGCGTGACGTGCGGGAGCATGTGCTGCAAGGTGCGACGTCGGCCGAGGTCGATGAGTTTCTCGTCACCGAGCCCGTCGCCGGCCAGGATCATGCAGCCGTACTGGAAGCCCTGGGTCCACTCGGTCCAGCCACGGGTGGTGTATTGGCCCTCGACGGTGAAGACCGGGGTGCCCTTAGTCGTGTCCCACGCGCGGTCGATCGCGCGAGCCTTGCGGGCGGCGAGGATGAAGACGCGTTGGGCGGCGTCGCCGAGGTCGGCCGGGGTGAGCTGGGGGTCGATCTTCACGTACGCGGTCCTCGGGGCGGGGCAGACACGGTAAAGCTAGCGGACGGGAAGGGCTTTAGGGTTGTCATTTCCCGCCGGTCGTTGGCCGGATATGCTAACTGGGTGCCGCCCGCCGTTCCCCGCGCCCGCCGCCGTTTCGCCGACCCCGCCGCCGCGGGCCGGGGGGCGGACGCGTGGCGGCGGGCGGCGTGCGCGGCGGTGTTCGACAACCCGGGGCGGATCACCGACGCGTTGTCGCACCGCATCACGCGGCGGTTCGAGGTCCCGGCCCACCGGCACGCGGACCTGCTGCAGCTGGACGTGGTGCACGCGTGCCGGGGCGAGTCGGTGATCGACGGCCGGCCGACCCCGCTGGGCGAGACGACGGTGCTGCTGGCCCCGCCGGGGCGGCGGCACGGCTACACGCTGCACCCGGCCGGGCGGGACGCGGCGGTGTGGCTGATCAAGCTGCGGCTGGGCCGGGGCGGGGCTCCGCCGCTGCCCCACGCGGTGGCGGACCCCCGGGCGGCCCCGGCGCTGCGGGCCGCGGCGGCGAGCTTTGTCCGCGGCTGGACGCCGCGGGGCGTCGGGCTCTCGGCCTTGTGCGACCTCGCGCGGTTGATCGCGCTGTGGCCCGCTTCGCCCCACGAGACGGCGCCCGTGGAATCGTCTCACGGCAACGCCCCGCCGGTCGGTGACGGGCCCTCGGCCCGCGTCCGCCACGCCGCCGAGACGCTCGGGGCTCGGCTCGACGACCCGCCCGACCTCGCCGAGCTCGCCGCCGCCGCCCGCCTCTCGCCCCGGCATTTCTCCCGCCGCTTCCGCCTCGACTTCGGCTGTACGCCCCACGCCTACCTCCAGGCCCGCCGCCTCGACGCCGCCCGCGGCCTCCTCCGCGACGCCGACCGCCGCGTCGCCGGCGTCGCCGAGCAGCTCGGCTTCAGCTCGCCCGCCGCGTTCTCCCGCTGGTTCACCCGCCTGGCGGGGACGACGCCGCGGGCGTTCCGCGACGACCCCCGGAAGTTTTAGCTTGGCGGGGTTGCGCTTCCGAGATCGCGTGTCCGGATGTGTCATTTTCTTGTCACGATCCGTAGGGGAATCGGGGCCGGCCTTGGGTTTAAATGAAGCCGCACCTATCAGGAGCTTGCACCATGGAAAAGCGGCGCATCGGCATCATCATGAACGGCGTGACCGGCCGGATGGGCACCAACCAGCACCTCATCCGCTCGGTCACCGCGATCATCGAGCAGGGCGGCGTAAAAGTCAGCCCGGACCTGACGCTGATGCCCGACCCGATCCTCACGGGCCGCAACGCCAACAAGCTCCGCGCCCTGGCCGAGGCCCACGGCCCCGGCGCGATCGGCAAGCCTTACAAGTTCAGCACCGACGTCGACGGCGTGATCGCCGGCAAAGAGGGCGACTACGAGGTGTTCTTCGACGCCTCGGGCACGCTGCAGCGGGCCGGCTTCCTCGAGAAGGCCTGTGCGTCCGACATGGTCAAGGCCGTCTACTGCGAGAAGCCGACCGCGACCGAGACCGCCAAGGCCGTCGCCATCGCCGACATGGTCGAGCAGGCGGGCAAGAAGAACGGCGTCGTGCAGGACAAGCTCTGGCTCAGCAGCTTCCGCAAGCTCGCCATGCTCAAGGAGCTCGGCTTCTTCGGCGACATCCTGTCGGTCAAGGGCGACTTCGGCTACTGGGTCTTCTCGGGTATGGACGTCGATCAGCCGATGCAG
>JBCCRT010000047.1:0-18844 GCA_039201235.1 Planctomycetota bacterium | reverse complement strand
GGTGTGCCCGGTGCCGGGGAGGGTGGCCGGTCCCCAGCCGGCGAGCAGGAGCACGCCGAGGAACGGGGCGAACGCGCCGCGGAGGCCGGTGAGCGTCTGGTGGATGCCCATGTACAGGGCGGCGAGGCGTCGGTCGGCGAAGTCGTTGTGGCCCAGCTGCCAGGCGATCACGCCGCCGCCCTGCATCACGCCGCGCAGCGCCATCGGTAGGAAGAACAGCCAGAGCTGGCCGGTCGCCGCGGCGAGGTAGCACGACGACTGGCCGAGGATCCAGGTGAGGCCGTGGAACACGCGGTAGCGGGCGATGTGCGTGCCGTCGAGCAGGCGGGACCACAGCGGCACGGTCGCGGTGGTGACCGCGAGCGGGACGGTGGTGCCCAGCAGCATGCCGAGCGTGTTGGCGTCGTCGCGGTGTTCCACGGCGTCGATCACGAAGAGCAGGAACGCGGTGTTGCCCATCATGTTGCACACCCCGGCGACGAACTGCCAGGTCATGTAGGCGCGGAAGTGGCGGTCGTGGCGCAGGACCGACACCAGCGTGTGCCGCCGGCCGTCGGGCTGGCGTGGGGCGGTGTCGCGGTCGTCGGGCGGCGCGGTCTCGCTGCGTAAGAGCTGCGGCTCCTGACGCACCCGCATGCCGAGGAAGGCGAAGACCGCGCAGGCGCCGACCAACGCCGCGGCGGGGTACACCGCGCGGAACAGCCCGGGTTGCCAGTCGATGAGCGGCCCGACCAGCAGGGGCACCGCCCCCAGCAGCAGCGTGGCGATCACCACCAGCTTGCCCGTGACCCGGGCCCGCACCGTGCGGGGGTAGTTCATCCGCCAGATCGCGCTGCGGATCGCGATCATCCCCGCCAAGAGGCACCGCCCCACCACCACGGCGACGACCAGACCCGCCGGGCCCCAGCCCTCGGTCGGCAGCAGCCCCACCGCCGCGACCAGCAGCAGCAGCGCGGCCATCACCGCCGCGACAAACGCCGGCTTGCGTCGGCCCCGGGCCGCTCGCGTCCAGAACAGGCTCGTGAGGTTCGCGAACATCGGCGCCGCCGCGATCGTCGCAAACCCGAGGTTCGACACGTCGAACACCGTCTTCGCCATGACCCCCACGACCCCGCCCTCGAGCATCGCCACCGCCGCGGGGAACGTCGACGACGCCACCAGCTCCCGCCGGTAGGCCGCCCGGGTCCCCCACGGCTGCGATCGGGGGTGGAACGACGCGACGGCCCGCTGGAGCATCGCCGCACTCTAACGCCTGGTCGCCGCGGCGCGGGTATAACCTCGATCCGTTCGACGCGTACCGACACCAAGGACCCCCGTTATGCCCCCGTCCCACCCCCTCCGCCTCGGCGTCCTCGGCTGCGGCAACATCTCCAAGCGTTACTGCGATACCCTCAAGCCTTACCCGCAGCACGCCCGGCCCGTCGCGTTCTACGACCTGCTGCCCGACCGCGCCGCCGCGTACGCCACGGAGTTCGGCGGCGAAGCGGTGGCCACCATCGACCAGCTGCTGGGCCGCGATGACGTCGACGCCGTGCTCAACCTCACGATCCACACCGCCCACTTCGCGACGACCAAGGCGGCGCTCGAGGCCGGCAAGCACGTGCTGAGCGAGAAGCCGCTGGCCCTGACCTACGCCGAGGCGAAACAGCTCTGCGAACTGGCCGAGGCCAAGGGCGTCACGCTCAGCGGCGCCCCGATGACGTTCATGGGCGAAGCGCAGCAGACGACCTGGAAGCAGGTCCGCGGCGGCGTCACCGGCACGCCCCGGCTCGTCTACGCCGAGGTCAACCAGGGCCGCATCGAGGCCTGGCACCCCGCGCCGGGGCCGTTCTACGCCGTGGGCCCGCTGTGGGACGTCGGCGTCTACCCGCTGACCCTCGCCACCACCTTCTTCGGCCCCGCCGCCCGCGTCGCCGCCGCCTACCAGACCACCCTCTTCCCGCACCGCCAGACCTTGGACGGCACCGCCTTCACCATCGAAGCCCCCGAGTTCATCACCGCCGTGATCGAGCTGGCGTCCGGCGTCACCGTCCGGCTGACCACCAACTTCTACGTCCAGCGCAACAACACCACCCAGGGCAGCCGCTTCGAAGTCCACGGCGACGCCGGCTCCGTCTCCCTCGGCAGCTTCCAGGACTTCCACGCCGACGTCCAGGCCGCCCCGCTCGGCCAGGACCTCGAGCCCGTCGCCCCGGTCCGCACGCCGTACGAAGGCATCGAGTGGGCCCGCTCGATCGTCGAGCTGTCCGAAGCGCTCGACGAAGGTCGATCGCCCCGCGTTACCGGCCGTCAGGCCGCACACGTCGTCGAGATCATCGAGACGATCTACCGCGTCGCCGAGAGGCACCAACCCGCCGAGCTGACGTCCACGTTCGACCCGCCGTCGCCGATGCCGTGGGCCGAATGAGCGACGTTTAGCGGGCGGACTTGTCCGCCCGGTTCCCGGTTATCAGTGCCCGACGGGCGGACGAGTCCGCCCGCTACACATTTTTGTTGCGATACATTGCTCCACAATGTATCGTGCCGCTATGGCCACCAAGGACCTCGTCGCCGCTTCCAGCCGACCGCTCGTGCTCTCGATCCTGGAGCGCGGCGAGTCCTACGGCTACGCCATCATCCAGGAGGTCAAGGCCCTCTCCGGCGGCGAGCTGGAATGGACTGACGGCATGCTCTACCCCGTCCTGCACCGCCTCGAACGCGAAGGCCTGATCAAATCCCGTTGGGGCCAATCGGACACGGGAAGAAAACGCAAGTACTACCGACTCAGCCGCGACGGCGGCAAAGCCCTACAGGCCGAAAAACAGCAGTGGGTCAACGTCCACAACACCCTCGCCCAACTCTGGGGAGTTCCATCATGCAAGATTTAGATTTGTCGATCCGCCAATGGCGTCAGCACTGGGCTGGAGATACCCTAAACCGTTCAGACCTCGATGAGTTGGAGGATCATCTGCGTCAGCACGCTGAACCCCTGATGGCTAAAGGTATATCAGCGGATGACGCGGTATGGGTGGCGGCCCGTCACGTCGGTGCGCCTGCCGCCGTGATTGCTGAGTATGACTCCGGCAACCCGGTACGGGTCTGGAGCAAAAGACTCCAATGGATGGTGTGGGGATTTTTGGCGGTAACGCTTTTGCAACAGTTGGTGGCATTTGGGGTCAACCTCTCAAGCCTTGTAGTGGCTTGGGCGGGCGCTTCGGATATTGCGATATTGATCACGGCTTATGTGGCTTTGGCCATGGGCCAGGTCGTCTTCATCGCTTTGATTATTGAGATGGCACGTGGAGGCCAATGGGTCCGGCGATTACCCGTAGAGTTCATTAAGCGGATCGATGCTCGTCGAGCTTGGGGGACGGTGGTTGCTCTGCTCGCGGCGTTTACCACCTACCTGTTTGTTCGTCGAGTATTGCCTCTGGACTATGCCGCTCCGCCGTCTTTCCCCACTTTCCCTGAACAATTAGGGGCTGGCCTGTGGGTGCATTGGCTGCTCATTGCCGTGTTTAGTTTTACCGCTTGGTCGCTTATGCGAAAGCCATCTTCTCACCGCTTACCTGTATGGATGCGATGGATTAACTACGCCACGACAATCATCACCGCAGCCTCCGCCTATATCGCGATCAGCTTGTTGGCCTCGATGCCCACGGTGCAGCTTTACCGAACCATCTCGTCGGAGAGCTTTGGAAAGATCACGCAGTATTACGCTTGGCAGGCATGGGCATTACCAGCTGTGATGTTTTTGATCCTAGCGATCCTTCATCGCAAGCGTGTGTCGGCGGCATAACCTTACCAACGATCGGATGGAAAAAGCCCACGGACGGAGTCCGTGGGCTTCTGTGTTTCTAGGTTGCTGCACCCGCCATAGGCCGCGGAGCGGAATGCCTAGGCGCTGAAGGAGCTGCCGCAGCCGCAGGAGCTGGTGGCGTTGGGGTTGTTGAAGACGAAGCCGCGGCCCATGACTTCGTCTTTGAAGTCGATGTTGGTGCCGTTGAGGTAGAGGTAGCTCTTGGGGTCGCAGACGATGGCGACGCCGTGCTGCTCGAAGGTTTCGTCGGTGTCGCGGAACTGCTCGGTGAGGTCGAGGAGGTACGAGAAGCCGGAGCAGCCGCCGCCCTTGACGCCGACGCGGAGGCGGACGTTCTGGGCGTCGAGCTCCTGCTGCTCGATGATGGTCTTGATCTCGCGGGCGGCGGTTTCGGAGAGTTCGATGGCCATGGGTCTGCTCGGTGGGTTTGGGGTGCGGTTAACCGTCTTAAAATAACATATCACGGCCCCGGTTCATTCCCAGTACTTTAGGCGGCGGGGGGTCGGCGGGTAAACTGCGGGCTCCGCGTCGGCCGATGGTAGAGCGTCATGTCGGATCACCCGCGATACAAGACCGTGCTGCTCTTCGGGGCCCCGGGGGCCGGCAAAGGGACGCAGGGGGCGATCCTCGGGCGGATCCCTGGGTTCTACCACTGCGCCTGCGGGGACGTGTTCCGCAACATCGACATCAACACCGAGCTGGGCCGGGCGTTCTACGACTACTCGTCGCGGGGCGAGCTGGTGCCCGACGAGGTCACGGTGAAGATGTGGGCCCAGGCGATCCGGGCGCGGACGATCCTGGGCGACTACAAGCCGGCGGCGGACCTGCTGATCCTCGACGGCATCCCGCGGACGCTGGAGCAGGCGGTGATCATGGACGACCACATCGAGGTGCTCAAGGTCGTCCACCTCTGCTGCCGGGACGAGACGGCGATGTTCGAGCGGCTGCGGCGGCGGGCGCTCAAGGCCAACCGCCACGACGACGCCGACGAGAAGGTGATCCGCAAGCGCTGGGAGGTCTACGAGCGCGAGACCGCGCCGGTGCTCGGGCACTACCCGCCCGAGACGATCGTCGAGATCGACTCGATCGGCTCGCCCGCGGGCATCCTGCACGACATCCTCGACCACGCGGTGCCGCAGCAGGACGCGCACTTCCAGCGGTTCGATGGCTGAGGCGAGCCCATCGGCCGAGAAACCACCCGGCGGCGGCGGCGCGGCCCGCTGGCGTTCGGCGGACAACACGCTACGCTCCGTCCGCATGCGTGTACTCGTCACCGGCGCGGCCGGGAAAGTGGGGTCGGCCGCGGCCGCGGCGTTGGCCGACGCCGGGCATAACGTGACCGCCACCGACCTGATCCACCGGCCCGGGCTGGCGGTCCCGGTGAAGCTCGCCGACCTCCGCGACCCGATCGCGTCGTACGGGATCCTGGAGGGCCAGGACGCCGTCGTCCACCTGGGCAACCACCCCAACGCCTTCGCGGCCCAGCCACGGCAGCGGCTGCTGGCGGAGAACGTGGCGATCAACGCCAACGTCTTCGCCGCCGCGGTGGACCTCGGCGTCCGCCGCGTCGTGTTCGTCAGCACGGTCCAGGTCGTCATGGGCATGCGCCTCGACCTCGACGGCCGAACCGTCGAAACCGCCCCGCCCGCCCGCCTGCCGCTCGACGGCGCCCTGCCCGCCAACCCCCGCAACAACCACTACGCCATGAGCAAGGCGTTCGGCGAGCAGTCGCTGGCGTTACTCGCGGCGGCCCACCCCGAGCTCGCCACGCTCTCCGTACGCCTGCCGCAGATGATCCGGGACCTCGAAAGCCGAGTGGGACAATATCACCAACGCCTCCTCCGGCCGGACGATACCCACCGGTTTTACGACGGCCTGAGCTACTTGAAAATCGACGACGCGGCCCGGTTGTTCGCCGCGTTGGTGCAGCGTGTCGAGCCCGGGCACCGCGTGTTGTTCCCCGCCCAGACGTTCGCCGTTGCGGGCCACTCTCCCGACGAGGCCGCCGACCTTCTGCTGCCCGACGTGCCCCGCACCGCCCCGCTCGACCCGCTCGGCGGCTGGGTCGACCGACGCGAGCTGGAGCGGGACTTCGGCTGGACACCCGCCGAACCGCCGGCCGAGCTGACGCTCGCGGCGGAGTGAGCTCCGGCGGCGGGTAGGATGCGCCCATGCCGCGGCAACCCGGTCTGAACGATCCCGCGACCGGGCCCGGCGCGGTCCGAAGCGGCCTGTTCGTTGCCCTCTGCCTGCTGCCGTTGTTCTTCAGCCTGGGCAACCACGAGATCACCGGCGACTCCGAGGCACGCTACGGCCTCGTCGCCCGGGGCATGGCCTTCGGCGGTGCTTCCTGGTGGGTGCCCACCCTGCTGGGTGAGCCCCACCTCACCAAGCCGCCGCTGACCTATTGGCTCCACGCGGCCTCGCTGCGGGCGCTCGGGGACAACCTCTGGGCGTTGCGCCTGCCCGGGGCGGTGTGCGGCGGGCTGACTCTCGGCATCGTCTACCTACTCGCCCACCATCTCCGCGGACCCGGGGCCGGGACCCTCGCGGCAGGCATGCTGGCGATCACCCCCCTTTTCGTGATCGTGCATCGGCTGGCCCTGACCGACCCGCCGCTCACCCTGTTCAGCACCTCCCTACTCGCGGCGGTCGTCATGGCGACGCGATCTCCGAATAGCGCACGATGGTGCTTGATTGCGGGGTTAGCGGCCTCAATGGGCTGGCTGACCAAGGGTCCTGCCCTGCTGCCCACGGCTGCGGCGGCCGTGCTGTGGCTGCTTCTGGGCCGCAGTAATAAGAATAAACTAAATTTAATTATTGTTTTATTGGTTTCATTGTTCCCTTTGGCGGGATGGGCGTGCTGGATCGCCGCCAAACTGCCGGAGGCGTGGGAGGTCTGGCGTTTCCAGACGCTCTCGCGAGCGACCGGCCGGGGCGACCATCCGGAGCCGTGGTGGTTCCTGATTCCGGTCTTTTTCTTGGGCGCTCTGCCCGCCACCGCTCTGCTGCCGTGGCGTGGTCCTTCGCGGAACTTCGGGACATCGGTCTCACGCACCGTCCAGATGTTCCGTGGCGCTCAAGCACCCGATCCGAAGGGGCTGTGGGTCCTCCACCTGCTAGCCACCCTGTTTTTTTTCAGCCTGATCTCCGGCAAGCTGATGAGCTACCCCGCCCCGGCCGCACCTAGCCTGGTGTTGCTGATAACCGCTTGGTTTACGGAGCGTTCGCGGCAAACAAAAACTTCTTATCCTAATCTATGGCAGCTGTTTAAAATCTTACAGCGACCGTGGTTCATCACCGCGGTAGCTCTGCCGTCAGCTGCGGGGTTGGTCTTATCGGTCTTTACGGGTTGGGTGATCGGTCTATGCATCACGGCCGGGGGCTGGGGGCTGGCGGGGCTCTGGCTAGCGGGTTGGGCCTGGAAACGGCGGGGACCGGACGCCGCCCTTCCGCTAGGGTACGCCTGGGTGCTGGGGTTGTTGACGTGGACCGGCTTGGCGTTGGCGGAAGACGGATACGCTCACCGGTCACGTCTGGGACCCGTGGTGGCGGAATTGCGGCGAGCAACCGGCCTGACGGAGCCGCGAGTCTACACGGTGGGCTTCACCGATCGGCGTCTGCCGTTCTTCACCAACCGCCCCACCCGCCGGATCGATCCGCGGGTGCTTCCGGAGGTGTGGATGGCGTTACCTAGGGAAGAACTTGTGCTACTCGCCGAACCAGAGGCCTGGGCAAGCTTCGACGCGGACCCGCACTGGGACCTGGATTCGATGTACGAAGTAGTGGCGTTCCACGTGGAACATCTGCGTCAAGAACCTCGGTACATCGCGTTTCGGCCCACGCCGCGTTGACGGGAAGGCGATTCACTCGGGCGTCACGCCGAGTTTAGCTAATAGTTCATCGAACTGCTCGATGCTGTAAAAATCGATGCTCAGGCTGCCCGTGCCCTTCTTTCGGCCGGTTTTCAGTCGCGCTTTCGTGCCGAGCTGGTCCGTGATCTGCCGTTCCAGATCTTGAAGGTAAGCGGGGCGGCCCGGAAGATTTCTTGCCGGCCGCCCCCCTTCTGACACGGCTTGCTTGACCATCGTCTCCACCTTCCGCACGGACCAGCCCTCCCGGACCGTCGACTCAGCCAGACGCCGCTGGGCCTCGGCGTCTTCGAGCCCGGCCAACGCCCTGGCGTGCCCCATGCCGAGGGTCCCGGCCGACACCATATCCCGCACCGGCTCGCTCAGACGGAGCAGGCGGAGGTGGTTCGTCACCGAAGATCGCTCCAGGCCAACCCGTTCGGCCACCTGATCGTGGGTCATCCCGAACATCGCGCTCAACCGCGCAAAAGCCATCGCCCGCTCGATCGGATTGAGGTCTTCCCGCTGCAGGTTTTCGACCAGGGCCCATTCGGCCGACGCCTGATCATCCAGGTCCCGCACAATAGCGGGCAGGGTCTTCAGCTCCGCCCGCTGCGCGGCACGCCAACGTCGTTCCCCCGCGATCAGCTCGTACCCCCCCGCAGCCGCCCGCCGGACCAAGACCGGCTGCATCACCCCGTCCCGCCGGATCGACTCGGCCAGAGCATCGAGCGCAGCGTTATCGAAACGCTGCCTGGGCTGCGTGGGATTGGGGACGATCTCCTCGGTCATGACACGTAGCATCCGCGGGCCGTCCGAATCGGCCGCCACGGCATGCTGCGATCCGATTGGTGAAGGCGTTTCCACACCGCCGGATTCCTCATCGCTGACCGTAACCGGGCCGGCCATGAGCGAACTCAATCCACGGCCCAGCCGCGACGGCTTCGACTTGATCGCTTTGGATTTTGACATACCGACACTCCTTTACAAGATGAACGTTTCACGTGGAACATATCACATTCAAGCAATCAGAGATTAAAGGACCGGAATTCGATTAATATCTAATAAATTATTTAAATTAAACATTTTATATTTCACTTAGCTCCTTCCGAACTCTCTTTGGACAGCAGTCGTACAAGTTAAGGGTTACTTAAACTCCCCGATCTTTTCTCCTCCGCCCTGCTCCGGCTTATCTAAGGCCGCGGCAGGGTTTTTTTTGCGGGATTCATGGTTGGCAATGCAAATCGCGCGTGGTAGATGCTAAGTCTGTGCGTTCAGTGCTAGGCGACTTATTGCGATCGTGAGACGCCGATGCATATGCTGCTCAAAGTCCTTGGCAGTTTATAGTTGCGTTGTAAATTGACCGCGGGGCGGTCCGGCGATCCGCCACCCACCGGATCAGCATGAAACCGACCTCTGTGCGGACAACCGAGAGTTCGAACGAAATTCCTGTCCAAGCATTACGTTCTTTCTGTCAGAGACGAACGCTCATGCAAATAACAGATGCCGCCAAACCCGCTCACTCAGACGCCCGCGTCGCGGTTGGCCGGTTGCTGGGTGAGGCGGTTGCGCGGCGGGCTTCTGACCTGCACTTCGAGCCCACCGCCCTGGGATACGACATCAATTTCCGGATCGACGGCTTGATCGAGACCCGCCAGCAGGTCTCGCCGCAGGTCGGCCAGGGGCTAGTCAACCGGCTGATGGTCGGCGCCAAGCTACTCACCTATCGCCGCAACATCCCGCAGGAAGGGCGGTACACGGTCCCCGCGGCCGAAGCTGAGGGGGAGGCCGGCGGGGGCGTGGGAGCGCGTGATCTGGACCTGCGGGTCTCGGTGATGCCGACGAACCACGGCCTGCGGGCCGCGGTCCGGCTCCCCGCCGACCTGCGGCAGCCCCGTCGACTCGATGAGCTGGGGCTGCCCGAGGCCGTGGTGTCGGGTCTTATCGAATTCGCCCGAGGGGACAACGGCATGCTGCTGCTCACCGGCCCGGCCGGCTCGGGCAAGACGACGACGATCTACGCCCTGCTCGAAGCGATCCGCCGGGCGTCGGAGGGGATCAGCATCGTCGCGCTCGAAGACCCGATCGAACGCGACCTGCCCGGCGTAACCCAAGTTCAGGTCACCCCCTTCGGCGAGCTGACTTACGACCGGGCCCTGCGGAGCATGCTGCGTCAGGACCCGCAGGTCCTGGCCCTCGGCGAAATCCGCGACGCCGACACGGCCTCGGCGGCGGTGCAGGCGTCGCTATCGGGCCACCGGCTGGTCTCAACGCTCCACGCCGCGTCGCCCGCCGGGGCGGTCGCCCGCTTGCTCGAGATGGGGCTGGAGCGGTACCAGGTCGCCGGGGCGTTGTGGGGCGTGGTGTCGCTGCGGCTGCTGCGGCGGAGCGACGGGAAGGGCGGTTATCGCGGCCGCGTACCGGTGGCGTCGCTGGGCCGGATGGACGACGCGGTACGTTCAGCCGTGGTCGCCGGGGCGGGCCTCGACGAAATCCAATCACTCACGGAAAAACAAGCGGGGTTCACGTCGTTCCGTGCCGCGGCGCAACGCTTGGTAGATCGGAGCGAGACCGACGACGACGAAGTCTGCCGCGTTTTGGGTGGAGGTGAAACAAACGGACGGTGACATCGTCCTTCGGACGGAGGAAAACGGACGGGCTCGATAGATTTTGCGTGACGAACACCTCGGAAGAAGGACCCCGCTTGACCACCGCACTAGCCGATCGCGACCTGCTGCGGCGCTACGTCGACGGCGACGACGGCGACGCATTCGCCGGGCTGGTGCGTCGTCACGCCCCGCTGGTGTTCCACACCTGCCTCCGCGTGCTGGGCGATCGCGACCGGGCCGAGGACGCCGCCCAGGAGACGTTCCATCGGCTGATGCGGCACCCCGAGAAGGTGAACCACAGCCTCGCCGCCTGGCTGCACCGGGTCGCCACCCGCTGCGCGATCGACATCCTGCGGAGCGACACCGCGCGTCGGCGACGCGAGCTTGTGTATCAGCAGCGGGCCGAACGCCGCCGCGCCCCCGCGGAGCCGTGGCCCTCGGTGTCGGCCCGGCTCGACGAAGCGTTGGCCCGGCTCAACCCCGCCCAGCGTGAGCTGCTGGTCGAACATTTCCTCAACGGGCGGACGCAGGCCGACCTGGCCCGCTCCGCGGGGTGTTCCAAAGCCACGCTGTCGCGGCGGATGTCGGCCGCGGTCGACGCGATGCGGGAACGGATGGGCCTCCCCGCCGCCGCCGTCGGCGGTACGGGGGTAGCGGCGTTGCTGAGCGGGCTGTCGACGCCGGCCTCCGCCGCCGTCCCGCCCACGCTGACCGCCGAGCTCAACAAGATGGCCCTGCTCGGCGGGGCCCAAACCGGTCCCGCCGGGGCCGTCGTGCAGCTCGGCCCGTGGACGTTCAAACTCGCCAGCCTGGCCGCGGTCGGCGGCGCGGGGGCGTGCGTGTCGCTCGGGCTGCTGGTTTACCTGCTGGCCACGCACCCCGCGGTGTCCCCGCTCGGCGGCGCGAGCCGTGCGGCCGTCGAGTCGGTCCAGGCCGCACTGGCCGAGCCCGCCGAGGCTGAGCCCGCGGCCGATTCGCCCGGCCTCGTGTACGTGCGTCGCCCCGGCGAGTCGCTGCGTTCCGATCATGTGCTGGCGTACACGGCGGATGGCCGCGACGTCAGCGTGGTCTTCGCGGATTCGCACGTCCGCAGCATGGACCTCCGCGAAGCCCGTCCGCTGATCGAAGCCCAGGCCGGCCTCACTCTCGAACAGCTCGCCGCCCGTGCCGGCCCGCGCCCCTGACCCCCTCCACGCGAGAGCCGCCCCGATGCTGACCTACCGCTACGCGGCGCAGACGCCCACCGGCCAGACGCTCGACGGCGTGATCCGCGCCGCCGGCGTCGACGAGGCGCAGCAGGCGCTCGAAGCCGCGAGCCTCCGGGTGTTGACGCTGGAGCGGGGCCAACCCGCCGCCGGCCGGCCGCTGCGCGGGGCCGACTTCGCCGCGTTCAACCAGCAGCTCGCCCAGCTCACCAAGGTCGGGCTGCCCCTCGAGTCGGGGCTGCGGCTGATCGCCCGGGACCTGGGCCGCGGCCGGCTGTCGGCGTCGATCGACGCGGTGGTCGACGAACTCGAGCGCGGCGTCGACCTGCCCGAAGCCTTCGCCCGCCACGCCGACCGCTTCCCGAAGCTGTACAGCCAGGTCGTCGCGGTCGGCGTCGAATCAAACAACCTCTCGGCGGTGCTGCTGAACCTCGGCCGACACCTCGAGTTGGTCCAACGGCTCCGCGGCGCGCTGTGGCGGGCCGCGTCGTACCCGTTGATCGTGCTGGTCTGCTTCGTGGCGGTCATGGTGTTCATCGGCGGCACGCTGGTCCCCCAGTTCGCCGAGATCTACCGCGACATCGACATCGGTCTGCCGCCTCTCACCGCGTTGCTGATCGATATCTCGGCGTATACCTGGCCGCTGGCGATCGCGTTCCTGGCGGTGCTCGCGGCGTTGCCGCTGCTCGGGTGGGTCGGCCGGGGCGGCGGGTTCCGTGACGCCGTGCTGCTGCGGCTGCCGCTCGTCGGGCCGGCCCTGCACCGCAACCTGATGGCCCGGTGGTGCGACATGCTCCGCGTCGGCGTCGCGGCCGGGCTGGACCTGCCGGCCGCGCTGCGGCTCAGCGGCCGGGTCGTCGGGTCGCGCCGGCTCGAGCGTGACACGCAGCAACTCATCGACGTGATCGAAGCGGGGGGGACGCTCGACGAGTCGGTCCGCCTGGCGCTGATCCCCGCGTCGGTGCCCGCGGCGATCCAGCTCGCCGCGGAGCGGGCCGACCTTGCCGCGCTGGTCGGCGACCTGTCGGTGATTTACGAACAGCAGGCGGAGGTCCGCCTGATCGGGGTCCAGACGTACCTGGGCCCGGCGCTGCTGCTCGTGCTGGGCGTGTTGATGGGGACGGTCGCCACCGCGCTGTTCCTGCCGCTGGTCAAGCTCATGCAATCGATCATGTAAGCCACGGGAGTCCGCCGGGTGTTTCGCGTGTTGGGTTCGCTGATGTCGGTGCTCGCCTGGTCCCTGGCCGGCGGCGCGATCCTGGTGCTGCTGGCCGGGGTGATCGGGGTCGTGGGCAGCCCGCTGCTCGGCGTGCCGTCGCCGCTGCTGGCGATCTTCGCCGTCATGGTCGTCGCGCGGCTGGTGGGCCGGGCGCGGCAGCGGCGGTCGCTGACGATCGTCGGCCACCTCGAACAGGCCGCGCGGCTGAACCTGCCGCTGCCGCCGATGCTGCGCGCGGCCGAGCGGGGCGAGGGCGGGGCGGCGCGTCGGCGGCTGGGGGACCTCGGCCGGGCCGTCGAGGCCGGGATGCCCGTGGGGGAAGCACTGGAGCATTACGCCCCCGAGGTGGCCGGCCGAGACCGGCGCGAGATCGCGGTGAACGAACGCATCGGCCGGCTGGCCCCCGCGCTCACCCGCGTCCACCGGCGGACCCTGAGGCGGCTGCGCAGCGAGAGCGGGGAGCACGATGCGTCGCTGGGCTGGAGCTACGCGGCGAGCCTCAGCGCGTTCCTGCTGCTGCTGCTCGGGTGGATCGCGGCCTACATCCTGCCGAAGTACGTCGAGATCTTCGATGACTTCGAGACGCCCATGCCCGGGTCGACGACGGTGACCTTTGCGGTCGGTCGGTCGCTGAGCTGGTGGCTACTGGGCGTGTCGGTGGCGGCGGTGTGTCTGATGGCCGGTGGTGCGCTGCGTTCGATCGGCCGGCCGGGCTCTGGGGAGTGGGCCCGGCTGCCGGGGGTCGTGCGCCTGGTGGATCGGGTCCCGGTCGTCGGGCGGATGCTGCGTGACCGCTCGTGGGCGACGGCGTACGCCACGGCCGGCGACGCGTTGGCGGCGGGCTACCCGGCCCCCGAGTCGCTTCGGCTCGCGGCCGACGCCGTCACCGGCCGGCGGGTCCGCGGCCAACTGACCCGCATGGCCGAAGCCATGGACAACGGGAGCGGCTTCGCCGCCGCCGCGGAGCTTGCCCGGTTGCCCGGTCTGTCGCGCGGCTTGCTCGGCGCGCTCGACCACGGGGGCGACGCGCCGGATACGCTGGCGTTCTTGTCGCGGTACCACGGCAGCCGGTTCAGCCGATCGGCCGGCCTGCTGCGGGCGTCGGTCCTGCCCGCGGTGGTGATCGTGCTGTCCGTCGTGGTCGGCTGGGTGGTGTACAGCCTGATCCTGCCGCTGGTGGTCCTGATCTACAGCGTGACGCCGAACTGGGAGGTGTTGTGAGGATGCCGACCGCTCCAAATCGGGCGACGTCGGCGGCAGCCGCACGCCGTCGGGGGATGGCGTGGATGGACACGCTGATCGGGCTGTCACTCGTTGCGGCGTTGGCCGCCACGCTCGCCGCCACGCATACGCAGCACCGCAAGACCGGCCGGGCGATGGCGGACCAGCGGCAGGCCGTGCGGACCCTCGAATCCCAGGCGGAACGCCTCGCGGTCGGCCAACCGCTCGACACCCCCGAGATTACGCGGCACGCCGACGGGTCCGGCTGGGCCCGCCTCGTCCACCGCGACGAGCGAGGCCGCGCGACCGAGTTGTTCGTCTACCTCGGGCCGACCGCGGCGGACGACGAAGGGGGGCAGCAGCCGTGACGCGTTCACGCCCCGGCTACACGATGCTCGAGATCGTCGCGGTCCTGAGCCTGATGGTGATCTTTCTCATGCTCGCCGGCACCCTGGTGCGGCAGGCGTTCGTGATCCAACGGCAGGCCGTCGACATGGAGTGGGCCGTGTCCCGGGCCCAGCACGCGGTGCGTGACCTGCGCCGCGACGTGTGGTCGGCCTCGGCGATCGAGGTCGACGCGGACGGCACGCTGCGGCTGCAACTCCGGCCGGGCGACGCGGCGCAGTGGGCGTACGCGGCGGACCCGTCGACCCGCTTCCCCGGCCGCGGCTGGCTGACCCGAAGCTTCACCACCACGTCAGAGGAACCGGTAATGCCCGGCCTAGCGCAACGCTACGAAGTGCCGCAGCCGATCGGTTTCATCCGGTCGCCGATCGGCGTCCGCTTGACGGTCGGCGACCACGAGGTGCCGCTGGTCAGCCAGGTCTTGCGCGGGCGGCGGTCCGCCGTCGACCCCACCGGAGATCGGCCGTGAAGAGGATGGCCAGCCATCGCCGCCGCGCGGGGGTCGCCTCGTTTTTCGCGGTGGCGTCGTTGGGGCTGGTCGCCACGGCGATCCTGGCGATGACCACGACGCTGCGGATCGATCACCGCCGGACGCAGGCCGCCGCGGTCGACGCGCAGCTGCGTCAGCTGCTGCTGGCCGCCGCCGTGGCGACCGAGCAACGCCTGGAATCCGCGGCGGGTCACGATCCGGCCGGGGTGATGGAGCTGCCCGAGGGGTTAACCCAAGCGGGGGCGGCCGTCCGCTGGGAGCCCACGGAATCCGAACGGGTCGAGCGCCGCGCCGACGGCCGGTGGATGACCGTGATTGCCGAATACGCCGGGGCCTCGGCCCACCAGCATCTGCGCTTCGTCCCCGACGAAAACCACGGCGGCTACAGGATCGCCGAGGCGTTGACGGGACCGCGGTAGACGATCGGCCCGTGTGTCGCGTGCACGGTTTCTCGACCGGGTGCGTTTCGACCCGGAGCCCGTCAACGGTCGGTCGCCGGCTGGCAAAAGGCCGTTGACGTGGTAATATGCGGCTCGGAAGCGTGCTAGTTCGACGCGTGGTTGGAGCCCCGGCCCAGCGATCAAAAACCGGGCGGCTTCCGGCCCCGCGAGCCGACCGTCTGAAAAGGCTTGCGAGACAATCTGCGGGTGTAGCTCAGTGGTAGAGCGCTACCTTGCCAAGGTAGATGTCGAGAGTTCGAATCTCTTCACCCGCTTTCGGAAACGACGCCGCGCCGCGGCGTTTTTTTACGCCCCGCCGGACGTGACCCGTGAGCGAACTGTGCGACCAGACCGCGGCCGAGCTGCTGCGCCGGCTCGAGGCGGGTGAGGTGACCTGCGTCGACGTGATGGACGCGACGCTCGGGCGGATCGAGGCCCGCGAGGCGGAGGTCGGGGCTTTTTTGTCGCGGGGCGAGCCGGACGCCATGCGGGCGGCGGCCGCGTCGGTCGATGCGCGGCGGCGGGGGGGCGAGCCGGTCGGCGCGCTGGGCGGGCTGCCGGTGGGGGTGAAAGACAACCTGTGCGTCGAGGGGACGGCGACGACCTGCGGCTCGCGGCTGCTCGGGCCGTTCGTGCCGCCGTACACCGCGACGGCCGTGCAGCGGGTGCTCGACGCCGACGGGATCGTGATCGGCAAGACGAACCTCGACGAGTTCGCGATGGGCTCGTCGACGGAGAACTCGGCGCTCGGGCAGACGCGGAACCCGCGGGACGCGTCGCGGGTGGCGGGGGGGTCGAGCGGGGGCTCGGCCGCGGCGGTGGCAGCGGGGATGGTGCCGCTGGCGCTCGGCTCGGACACCGGCGGGTCGATCCGCCAGCCCGCGTCGTTCTGCGGCGTCGTCGGGCTCAAGCCGACCTACGGCCGGGTGTCGCGGTACGGGCTGGTGGCGTACGCGTCGTCGCTGGATCAGGTCGGGCCGATCACGCGGAGCGTGGACGACGCGGCGCTGCTGCTCAACGTCATCGCGGGGCACGACCCGCGCGACTCCACCTCGCTGGACTGCCACGTCCCGGATTACCTGAGCGAGGACGAGGCGGGCGACGTAGAGACGCTGCGGATCGGCGTACCCGGGGAGTACGACCGGCCCGGCGGTGACCCGGCGGTCGGCGAGGCGCTGCGGCGCACGCTCGACGCGTTGGCCGACGCGGGGCACATCGTCGAAGAGGTGAGCCTGCCGCACAGCGAGTACGCCGTGGCGACGTATTACTTACTGGCCTCGGCGGAGGCGAGCTCGAACCTCGCGCGGTACGACGGCACGCTCTACGGCCGGCGGGCCGAGGACCCCGCGTCGCTGGACGACATGATCGAGCGTACCCGCGGCGAGGGCTTCGGCGACGAGGTCAAGCGGCGGATCATGCTCGGCACCTACGCCCTGAGCACCGGCTACGCCGCGGGCTATTACGAGAAGGCGCTGCGGGTCCGCCGGCTGATCCAAAACGACTTCGTCGCCGCCTTCGAGAAGTTCGACGTGTTGATGCACCCGGTCGCGCCGCACCCCGCTTTCCGGTTGGGCGAGAAGACGGACGACCCGCTGTCGATGTACCTAGAGGACGTGTATTCGGTGCCCGCCAACCTCGCGGGGTTACCGGCGATCAGCGTGCCCGCCGCGGTGCCCGGGGGCGCGTTGCCGGTGGGCGTACAGGTCGTGGCCCCGGCGTTGGCCGAAGTCAGGCTTCTTGCCGCGGCGCGACGGGTCGAGGCGGTCGCGGCCGCGGCGTCGGTGGGGGGGTGATGTCCTGTCGGTCGATCCCCGGAACAAGCCGCGGCTCTGTTTGGTGACGACGGGGGGGACGGTGTCGATGACTTCGGGGGTGCGTGCCAACGCCGCTGAAGCGGCGTTGCCAGTGTCGGGAGCGACGGTCGTTGATCCGGGCTTGCGGGGGCGTTACGGGATCGACGTGGTCGGGTTGTTCCGCAAGGACAGCGGCGACCTCGGGCCGGGCGACTGGTCGGCGGTGGTGGAGGCGGTCGCGTCGCGGTGGGAGGGCTACGACGGGTTCGTCGTGAGTCACGGCACGGACACGCTGGCGTACACGGCCGCGGCGTTGGCGTTGGAACTCGGCCGGCCGCCGCTGGCCCGCACGGTGGCGGTGACCGGGGCGATGCGGCGGGCGGACCACGCAAGCCCCGACGGGCCGGGGAATTTGGCGGATGCCTGCGCCGCCGCGTCACGCGGCTACGGCGAGGTGGTGGTCGCGTTCGCGGGGAAGGTTTGGCGGGGGACGCGGGTCGTCAAACGGGTGGGGCCCGATCGCGACGGTTTGGACGCGTTTCACACGCCGGGGCTCGGGCCGTTGGACGAAGAGAACGGTCTCGGCGACGCCGCGCCGCTGCCGAGGTGTCACGGCTTCGCGGACGGGGTGCTGCCGATCGCGTTGTCGCCGGGCGTCGGGCCGGGGCTGTTTCTGGAGGCGATGCGGTCGGACGCTTGTCGGGGGGTGTGGCTGCGGGGTTACGGCTCGGGTAACGTGCCGCTCACGCAGTTCGGCGGCGGAGGCACCTGGATCGACTTCATCGCCGAGGCGACGCGGCGGGACAAGCCGGTGGTGTTGAGCAGCCCCTTGGTGGGCGGCACGACGCTGCGGGACTACGCCGGGGCGGCGGCGGCTTGGGAAGCGGGAGCGGTCCCGGCTGGCGGGGTCAGCGAGGCAATGGCCGTGGTGAAGCTGCGCTGGGCGTTGGCGCGGGCCGGGGCGAGCGGCGGGGCGGTGGTGCCGGCGGCACGGGCGGTGATGGAACGGGATTGGGTCGGTGAGGGCGGGGGGGCGGAGCAAGCTCCGCCGCTACCCGGCCGGGTGGATTGACCCCTGCGGGGTGAAAACTTCCGGGGGAAACTTCCGGGGGGTTAGTGGCGGGTGTTTTGGCTGTTCTTGTGGGCGTCGTGGTCGGTGGGCTTGCGGAACTTGTCGAGGTCGACACTCCGGAAGTAGTCGATGGTTTTCTTGAGGCCCTCGGCGAGGGGGATTTTGGGTTCCCAGCCGAGTTCCTGTTTGGCCAGCGAGATGTCGGGTTTGCGCTGCAGCGGGTCGTCGTTGGGCAGGGGCAGGTAGGTGAGCTTGGACGCGCTGCCGGTGAGTTCGATGACCTTCTCGGCGAGCTGCTTGATGGTGAACTCGCCGGGGTTGCCGATGTTGACGGGTCCGACGAAGGCGTCCTTCGGGTTGCCGCTGTCGGGGTCGTTGTTCATGTGGGCCATGATGACGTCGACGAGGTCGTCGCAGTAGCAGAAGCTGCGGGTCTGGGAGCCGTCGCCGTAGAGGGTGAGGTCTTCGCCGCGGAGGGCCTGGACGATAAAGTTGGTGACGACGCGGCCGTCGAAGGGGTGCATCCGCGGGCCGTAGGTGTTGAAGATACGGACGACGCGGATGTCGACGCCGTTGGATCGGTGGTAGTCGAAGAAGAGGGTCTCGGCGGCGCGTTTGCCCTCGTCGTAGCAGGCGCGGATGCCGATGGGGTTGACGTTGCCGCGGTAGGCCTCGGTCTGGGGGTGGTGCTCGGGGGTGGGGTCGCCGTAGACCTCGGAGGTGGAGGCCTGGAGGATGCG
>JBCCRT010000046.1:0-19780 GCA_039201235.1 Planctomycetota bacterium | reverse complement strand
CACGCCGGTCGCCGAACTCCCGGGCGTGGGCAGAGCGCGGGCGGGCAAGCTGCGTCGGCTCGGCGTCCTGACCGTCACCGATCTGTTGCGCTACGGTCCGATGCGGTACGAGACCGAGGCGGCCGAGGCGGGGGTCCAGGGGCTGCCCACCGACGGCAAGACGGCCGGCGCGGTCCGCGGGGTGATCGTCGCCTGCCGCTGGATCCCGTCGATGGGCTTCGGCAAAAAAGGGCGGTTCGAGGCGACGCTGAAAGACGCCGACGGGTTCACGCTGAGCCTGACTTGGTTCAACGCCGGCTACCTCCGCGACCGGCTGCACCCGGCGATGACGCTGCGGGTCCGCGGCAAGGCGAAGATGTTCGGCGGCTACCCGCAGATCGTGAACCCCAAGTGGGAGGTGCTCGACGACGAGCGGGCGGGCGGCGGGGTGGACGAGGCGTCGGACCGCCTGCGCCCGGTGTACGCCGCGACGGAAGGGCTGGCGTCGTCGGCGATCGAGCGGTTGATCGACGGGGTCTTGCCGTGGGCGTTGCCGCAGGTGATCGACCCGCTGCCGGCGACGTTGGTGAAACACCACGAGATGCCCGCGTTGGCCGAGGCGCTGCGGAT
This sequence comes from Planctomycetota bacterium, assembly GCA_039201235.1. Classification (GTDB taxonomy): domain Bacteria; phylum Planctomycetota; class Phycisphaerae; order Phycisphaerales; family Phycisphaeraceae; genus Algisphaera. The sequence continues at coordinate 19,171 of JBCCRT010000046.1, read as the reverse complement.
GCTGCACCGCCCGGCCACGGCGGACGAACACCGGGCGGCGCGGCGGCGGCTGGCGTTCAACGAGTTGCTGCTGCTGCAACTCGGCATCGCGGTCCGCCGGGCCGAGGTCGAGCAGCGATGCGTCGCACCGGCCCTGCGACATTCCGACGCGATTGATCGGCACATCCGGGAGCGGTTCCCGTTCGAGTTGACCGACACACAGTCGGCCGCCGTCGCCGAGATCGCCGTGGACCTGTCGCGGGACCGGCCGATGAACCGGATGCTGCAGGGCGACGTCGGTGCGGGCAAGACCGTGGTTGCGCTCTACGCCATGCTGATGGCCGTCGCCGACCGCCGGCAGGGGGCACTCATGGCCCCGACCGAGCTGCTCGCCGAGCAGCACCACGCCTCGATCACGCGGATGCTCGAGGGCTCGAACGTCCGCGTTACCTTGTTGACCGGCCAACAGCGTGACGGGCTCGACGCGGTGACCCATGGGGAGGCGGACCTCGTGGTCGGCACCCACGCGCTGTTGTCGGCGTCGGTGGCGTTCAAAGACCTGGCCGTCGTGGTCATCGACGAGCAGCACCGCTTCGGCGTGATGCAGCGGGCGCGGCTGCGGCAGTCGACGGAAGACGAACACGACGGCCGGGAGCGGGTGCCGCACACGCTGGTGATGACGGCGACGCCGATCCCGCGGTCGCTGAGCCTGACGCTGCTGGGCGACCTGGACCACACGACGCTGACCGGCAAGCCGCCGGGCCGCAGTCCGATCGAGAACCGCGTCGTGGCGCCGGGGAAAGCGGATGACGTGTACGGCTACCTCCGCAAGCGGGTCGCCCGCGGCGAGCAGGCGTACGTCGTCGTGCCCACGATCGAGGCCGCCCCCGGAAGTCGATCCGGCGGCGGCGAGAAAAAACTCGAATCGGTGCAGGCGGTTTCGAGACGCTTAAGTGAAAAGCACCTCGCGGGCTTCCGGGTGGGGACGGTGCACGGCCGGCTCAAGCGGGAGACGCGGCAACGCACCATGGAGCGGTTCCGCCGCGGCGAGATCGACGTACTGGTGGCGACGACGGTGATCGAGGTCGGGGTCGACGTACCGAACGCGACGGTGATGGTGATCGAGAACGCCGAGCGTTTCGGTCTGGCGCAGCTGCACCAGCTGCGCGGCCGGGTGGGGCGGGGCGATTCCGGGGGCAAGTCGTTGTGCGTGTTCATCGCCGAGCCGACGACGGACGACGCGGCGGAGCGGATGTCGGCGATCGCGGCGACCAACGACGGGTTCAAGATCGCCGAGGCGGACCTGGCGATCCGCGGGATGGGTGAGATCCTCGGGACGCGTCAGTCGGGGCTGCCGCCGATGCGGCACGCGGCGATCCCGGGCGATACCGACCTGCTGCGGCAGGCACAGCGTGACGCGAAAGCGGTCGTCGCCGCGGACCCGACGCTGGGAAGCGAGGAACACAAAACGCTGCGGCGGGTGCTGCTGCGGCAGTACGGCGCGGCGCTGGGGCTCGGGGACGTAGGGTGAAGCGACGCGACGGGCGGACAAGTCCGCCCGCTACCCGGTGACCGGCTGCGGGTCGGGCGACAGGGCGCGGGCGAAGCGGACGACCTGCCCGGCGAGCTCGTCGAGGCGGGGGGCGACGGCCTCACTCAGCGTCCGGCCCGCGAAGTCGCCGTCGTCGGCGTAGACGAAACGCGGCACGATGATGCAGCGGAAGTCGAGCATCAGGCTGTTGGCGAGCGATACGACGGACATGTAGCTGCCGCGGCCGCCGGCCGAGCAGACGAAGCCGACGACCTTCTCGGTCCAGGCGGCCTTGCCGGTGAGCTCGATGAGGTTCTTGGCCGCGGCGTTGGCGTCGTAGTTGTAGACCGGCAGGGCAAGGACCACGGCGTCGGCCCCGGCGAGGCGATCCGCCAGCGGGCCCACCGCGGGGTGCCCGTACGCCGCGCCGCCGTCGCACAGCGGCAGGTCGTGGTCGCGCAGGTCGATCCAGTCCACCTCGGCCCCCGCGGCGGCGAGCGGGTCGCGCAGCCGCTCGGCCATCCCCGTGGACCGGCTCTCGGGGTTCAGCGAGCAGCAGACGACGGCGACGCGGGGGGCGGGGGGGGCTTCGGGCATGGCGGAGCGTAGGGGGCAAACGGTGCGGGGTGGCGGATGCCCCTTTACGAAACGGACTCCCGCAGCTCGCCCGGCTGGGGGTCGCGTAGCAGGACGCGGTCGCCGGGTTCGAGGCCGGCCTCGATCTCGACCAGCGTCTCGGACGCCCGGCCGATCTCCACGGGGCGGGCCGCAACGAAGCCGCCGCCGGCCGGGACGTAGCAGAAGTGCTGCTCGCCTTCGGTGAAGACCGCCTGGACGGGGACGGCCAGGGCGTCTTCGACTTGGCCGACGGTGATCTCGCCGGTGCCACGCATCGCGGGGATCAGGCCGTGGTCGGCGTCGGTGTCGAGGCGGACGCGGGCGGTGAACTCGCGCTGCCCGGGGTTGAGCCAGCCGCCGGACTGGGTCAGCGGGCCGACTTTTTCGACGGTGCCGGCGTAGACCTGGCCGGGGCGGGCGTCAACGGTGACGCGGACGGACTGGCCCGCGGCGACCAGCGGCTGGAACGCCTCGGCGACCGCGAGGTTGGCGACCATCTCCCGGGTGTCGGGCAGGAAGAGGATCGTCTCGTTGAAGCGGACCTGTCGGCCCTCGGCCATCGGGTCGCCGCGGCGTCGGCCTACCGACGTGCCGTAGATCACGATGCCATCTTTCGGCGCTTTGATCTCGCTGGCCAACAGTTGTTCCTGCAGCTCGGACAGAGCCTCTTCGCGGATCGCCAGGGTCTGGGCCTTGCTCGCCAGGTCAGCCTCGAGGCGTTCGAGCTCGCTCTGATTTTTGGCGATCTGGGACGCGAGGTCAGCGCGGGCCTGGTTTACGGCCGACTGCTTCTGTTGCTGCTCGGTCTCGTAGGTGTAGTCGTTGTAAACCGCGAGGGCGAGCTCGGCGGTGAGCAGGCCGTCGGCGGCTTCGAGTTCGGCGATCTCGGTGTCTTCGAGATCGTTGAGGCTGATGAAGTTCTGGGCGTAGAGCTCGATGCTCACTTCGTGGTCGCGTTGGGTGCGTTCGACCTGACGCTCGGCCTTCTGCAGGGCGAGGTCGAGCTCGCGGCGGGCCTGGGGCACATCGCCCCGCCGCCACTTGGACAGCTCCAGCTCGGCGAGCGACAGGGCGACCTCGGCCGCGGCGCGGGCGGACGTGGCGTCGCGGCGGGCGATCTCCAGGCCTTGGCGGGCGAAGACCTCGTCGGCGCGGGCGCGTTCGAGCAGCAGCTCGGCGGCGCTGAGCTTGTCGCGCAGCTCGTCGCTGTCGAGGCGGACCAGCACGTCGCCGGCGGTCGCGCGCGTACCCTCTTCAACCAGAAAGATGATCTCGGGTCGGCCCTCGACGCGGTTCTTGATCTCGAGGCGTTCGGCGGCGTCGAGATCGCCGGACTCGGTGACGGTGAGCGCAAAACTGCGCGGCCGGACCTCGAACCACTCGATGGCGTCGCCGCTTCGGGCGGCCGGGTCGTCGCCCGTATCGGCCCCGCCGAGGGTTGCTACGGCCAGCACCCCCAGGCCGACGGCGATCCCCGCGGCGACCACCCCGCCGACCCAGGCCGCGCCGCGGCGGCGTGCGTCTCGATCACGGATTGGCACGACAAGGTTCTGCATGCTGTAGGAAACGTCGGTTCACGAACGGGCGTAGTTTACGCCGTCTCACCCGGTCGGCGGCGGGTTGCTCGGCGTTTCGACGGGCCGGAGGCTCGCCGGGGCCCGCCACCGGCCGTCGGGCCCGATCCGCATCTGCCCCGTCGCCAGCAGGTATTCCAGGATGCTGATCCGCAGGTCCGACGCCGCCTCGTCGCGGTCGTTGCGGGCGTCGAGCAGGTCTTCCTGCACGTCGATCACCTCGTTGGGGCCCAGCGACCGCTGGTCGATCTGGATCTGCTCGGCCCGCTTCTCGTTGATCTCGATGGCCCGCTCCTGGAGCTGGAGCACGAACCGTGCCTGCTCGATCGCCCGCACCGCCCGGCGGACCTCCAGCGAGACGCGGTCACGCTCGACGGTGAAGTCGCGGCGCTGACGCTCGAGGCGGATCAGGGCGGCGCGGAAGTCGGTGTACTCGATCTTGCGGTCCAGCGGCAGGCCGAGCGTGAGCCCGACGTCGTACGCGCTGTCGCCCAGCTCGAAGTCCAGCCCGCCGCGCTGCAGCGTCGTGTCGGTGGCGACCGTGACGTCGGCGTCGAGGTCGAGGTCCGGCAGCAGGCCGTTACGGGCGATCTGCACGCCGCGGCGTGCGTCGTCGATCGTGTCGCCGACGGTCTGCAGGTCGAGCCGCTGACGCAGCGCCGTGGCGACCGACGTGTCGAGGTCCAGCAGGATCTCGGGCACGTCGATCTCGACGGCAAGGATTTCGAGCGGCTGCGTGGGGTCGATGCCGACCTCGAGCTTCAGCGCGTCGAGTTGGCGGACGTAGCCCTCCTGCTGGTTGAGCAGCGAGTTCTGGGCCCGCAGCACGCGTTGCTCGGCCCGCTGAGCGCGGAAGAAGGGGGCCCGCCCCGCCTCGGCGAGGGCGGAAAACAACTCGGCGGAACTCCGGAAGTTCTGCAGCTGCAGTTCCTGGTTTTGCAGCTGCCGCTGGCGGCGTAGCAGGTCGAAGTAGCGCGTGGCGATGTCGACGAAGAACGTGCGGCGGAACCGCTCGAAGTCGCGGACGGCGTAGACCAGGTCACGCTCGGCCTGGATGCGCGACTCGACGGTGGCGGCCGACCGGCCCGCGCCCCGCAGCAGCGGCAGGTCCAGGGAAAACTGCAGCTCGGTCGCGTCGGTCTCGGTCGGCAGGGTGGTGGTTGAGGCGCGTTCGAGCAGGCGGACGTAGTCGACCAACGCGGTGGCGGAGACGCTGCCGCCGTAGGGCAGGCGCTGGGTCACGCCGAGCGAGGCGATGAGGTTCAGGGCGGTCTCGTTGTCGCCGGCCTCGGGCACGCCGTCGACCCGGCCGGTGACGGCGGAGAAGAACCTCGGGCCCCACTCGTGGCGTTCGACGATCAGGCTCAGCGTGGTGAGGAACAGGTCCTCCCGCTGCCGGCGGTAGTCGGGGGCATTCTCGATCGCCCGGCCGATTAGCCCCTCGAGGTCGAGCCGCAGGGTGTCGGGTTGGGTGCCGTCGTCGAGGACGGCCGGGTCGGGCACGCGGTCGCGCGGCGGGGCGGGCTCGATGGTCAGGGCGTCGGCGGGGGGGTTGACCGTCTCGGGTTGACGCTCGTAATCGTCCGGCCGTGGGTCAGCGGACGGGGCAGGCGGCGTGACGTTAACGTCGGCCGCGGCGATCCCGAGGCTGCGGTCCCGCTGGTGTTCGAGGATGTCGGCGGCCTCACGGTCGAGCCGGCTCAGGGGGTCCGGACCGCAGGCGGTGACGCTCAGCAACACGACCAACGACGCGAATACGTAACCGATTTGAAGCAAACACCGCCGCATCAGGCCCACAGTTTAGCGGCCGCCACGTCTCGCCCCTACACATCGTGCCGTTCGTGAGGTATGCCGCCCGACGGAGATCAAGCGGCCGAAGTGATTGGTGCCCGTGTGCCTTGCTGCGGCTTACGGAATGATGGCCGTCGCCTCGACTTCTATGAGGTATTCGGGTTGCGCGAGCGCCTGAACGCCAATCCACGAAGACGCCGGCGGCGAGTCGGTACCAAAGGTCTCCACCAGGACGCGGGAAATCATGTCCGCTTCCGTGCCGGATTCGAAATTCGGGATGTAAAACCGGAGGGACTGGATATCGTCTGGCGTGCCGCCCGCCGCTTCTACCGCAATAAACACGTGCTTGAGCGCTTGCCTGAATTGATCTTCTCTCGTTCCCACGATCGGCTTTTCGTCGGCATCCCAAGGCACTTGACCGGAGATATGGACGACGCGACCGGGGGGTGAGATAACGACTTGCGAAAATCCCCATTTCTTACTGGGAAACAGTTCGGGGGGCTGTAGTGTCTGGCGTGGCATAAATTTCTCCGGTGCTGAAGACAGCGTATCGGTTCTCGAGCAAGGCTGATCGTTAGACCAATCCGAGAAGCCCCGCAAGCAATGTCGCGATCAATCCACCGAGGATCGGACCCAGGACGGGCACCCAGCTGTAAGCCCAGTCTGAAGACCCCTTCCCAGAGATGGGCAAAACCTGATGCGCGAGGCGGGGTCCCAGATCAACCGAGTAGCCACAGGTTGTCTGCCCACCGGTCGCGCAGTAGGCGGCGGTGAGCAGGGCGCCGGTGGCGAACGCCATGCCGACAAGATTTTCCGCGGGCACCGCCGCCAAGATGACAAAGATCCCGAACACGAAAAACATAAAAGAAATGATCTCGGCCACCAGATTGGCCCAGATCGAGCGAATGGCGGGCACGGTACCGAAACAGGCCAGTTTCACGGTGGGGTCCTCGGTCTTGCTCCAATGGGGCAGATGGAGGCACCAAATTAAGACGCCCGACGCAAACCCGCCGAGGAGTTGACCGGCGAAATACGCCGGCGCCTCCGCCATCGGAAGGAAGCCGGCGGCAACGAACGCAACGGTCAGGGCCGGGTTGATGTGGCCCCCAGACCCTAGCGAAATCGACGCAAGCAGCCCGATCGCCAGTCCGAGCCCCCAACAAACGCCCTGCACGATCCAGACGCTCCCCTGTCCGTACGATTGTGCCAGGGTTGTCGCTGCGATGGAGGCAAACCCGAACGTGATCAGGATCATAGACCCAACCATCTCCGCCACAACGATTTGCCAGATTCCAGCCATTTAACTAAAACTTCTAAAAGCTAATAGCTTCCTTTCAACCGTATTGCATTTTTATAAATGAGTCAAGGCATTTAGGCGTGCTGAATCATTGTTTTATCATCCGAATCATTTTGCTTGAATCCGATTTTGTAGGTGGCCGGCGGTTCAGACGGTTGAAAAATCCTTGAAACAATTTACCGCGTCGATTTCCACCCCGGCTCGGCGGTCGGCGTGGACGGGAATAACGCACAACGCTTGAGATTTTTCGGGTCCCGTGACTCAGCCGAACAGCCCGAGTTGACCGTTGAGGTTGGGCCGGCGGAAGTGTTTGCGGGCCAGCGGGCGGACGTCGCGGTTCAGGCCGTACTTCCGGCAGTAGACGTCGAACACCCGCTTGAGGTTCTCGACGTGGACCCCCGCCCCCCGCCGACGATCGTGCCCCCCCCGGAAGTTTTCACTCCGGCCGTGGGAGCCGCGGCTCATACTTCCGGGGGCGTGCGCCACGTTGAACCGCGGGTCGCGGCGTGAGCTGGTGCCCAGCGTTCCGGCCGAGTCGCGGATCGTCGGGTCGGACAGCTCCCGGTCCGCGACCATCCGCGACGTGTCGTCGTCGAGCTTGACCCGCTCGGCCCGCGGGCCGCTGTCGTAGAGCTTGCCGCCCCGGGCCTGGCGGATCAGCGACTCGACGTGCTTCGCCCGCTCGGGGTGGACGTTGCGCCCCAGCCAGTCGAGGAACAACTCCTTGAGCTGATAAGGCAGCCGCAGCAGCACCCACGCCACCCGCTTCGCCCCCGCGTCAGCCACGGCCTCGAGCAGCCGGGGCAGCTCCGCGTCCGTCAGCCCCGGGATCAATGGGGCGATATTCACGCTCACCGGCACGCCCGCCTCCGCCAGCTTCTGGATCACCCGCAGCCGCGCCGCCGGCGGCGAGGCCCGTGGCTCCAGCCGTGCCGCCAGGTCCGGGTCCAGCGTGACCAGCGTCACCGTCACCCGCCCCGCGTTGGCCTCCCCCAGCTTCGACCACAGGTCCAGGTCCCGCAGCACCAGCGAGTTCTTCGTCATCGTCGAAACCGGCTGAAAGCACTCGGCCATCACCTCCAGGCAGCCGCGGGCGATCCGCAGCCGCTTCTCGATCGGCTGGTAGATGTCCGTGATCGCCGACATCACGATCGGCTCGCCGGGCCAGCTCGGCCGGGCCAACTCCCGCCGCAGCAGGTCGGGGGCGTCGTGCTTGGCCATGATCTTGGTCTCGAAGTCCAACCCCATCGAGAAGCCCAGGTACTCGTGGTACGGCCGGGCGAAGCAGTAGATGCAACCGTGCTCGCAGCCGCGGTAAGGGTTGACCGTCCAGTCGAACGGCACGTCCGACGTCGGCTGCACCCGGTTGATGATCGTCTGCGTCGCGTCGGGCAAGACGGTCAGCGGGACGTGCACTCCCCCTTCGGGATTCTCTCCACCTGCGGTCGTGGCTTGAAAACTTCCGGGGGGGGTACGGCGGTCGCTGGGGCCGGCGTGCTTCGCCTCGGCGGCGTCGGCAAGACGTTCGGCCCGCTGATGGTCCAACGCCTCGCCGAGCACGTGGACGTTGTGCTTCTCGAACCGGTTGCCGGGGTTCAGCCCCGCCCCCCGCTTGTGGGCCGGGCCCTGCGGAAGGGCGTCACGGAACGCCGGCTCGGCCGCGGGGTCACGATGTTTTCCGGATGCTGGATCCGTCTGATCAGGGCCGTTTGACATACCAAACAAAATACAAACTTATTTGGCGGTCGCAAGCAAAAGTCCGCCAAAAGTCCAAGCTTTCGCGCGGCCTTTGCCTTCGGTGTCCGAGGATGTGCGTCAGCCCCGTCGGCGACGGGCAACAAGGATCACGAGACCGAGTATCCCGCCCGTCGCGGGTTCGGGGGTCGGGATGACCCGGCCGCTGACGATGGTGAAGTTGTCGAGAAACGTCTCGCTCGGGGTGAGGGCGAATCCGCTGCCTCGCAACCCGAAAGACACCAGCAGGTCGTCGGCCCCCCACACCGCCCGCACCGTGTCTTCCAGTGTGAAGCTCGCCCCACCGCCGAGGCCGAGGGTCAGGTCGTCGCCCGTCGCGTCGTAGGCGACCTCTAACGTTGCGGAAGTGGGGCCGAAGAGTTGTAGAATCGCTTCGCTCTGGGCGTCATCGATACGGGTGGCGGCCCCCAAGGCCGAGCCTGTGGCCACGATGGGGCCGACCTGCTGGCGGGACACGCCGAACCCGATCGCAGCCGAGTCGGTTCCTTCGAGGTCCCGGCCAACGCCGAAAGCCAGGCCCAACGCGTCGCCGACCGCCGCGGCCGAATCGTCAAAGCCCCCGAAGGTGTAGTCCAGCGTGATCGTGAAGTTGGTGTCGGTGGCGAGCAGGAACCCGGACGGGCCGTTGGAAAGGTAGATCGCGTCGACGTTCGGGTCGGACTGGGCCAGTGCCGTGGCCTCGACCCGGCCGTTGGTCTCGGTGACGTTGATCGTGGCCGGATCATCGCGTACCAGCGTCCACTCGGGCCCCACGGCGTTGTCGTTGAAGTCGTCCGACTGGGCCGCGCTGAATAGAGGCACGGCGGCCAGCGAGAGGGCGAGAGAAAACAGGCAAAAAAGCTTCATCAGAACTCCTCCGTGAATAAGATATCTGAAGTCCGGGCTCGGGCGAGTTCAAAATCGGGTCGAGGTTCACCGCCGCCGACCCGACCGGCCTCGGCGGATCACCGCAGCGGGGTCCGGCCCTCGGCCTGCCGGGCCGCGTTGACCGCGACGAGCGCCCGCGGCTCATGACGCAGCAGCTTGATCAGCTGCGAAGCGTTCACCCCGAGATCGCTGGCGGCCGCCGGCACGTCGTGGCCGCGATCCCCCAGGCGGTCCAACGCCTCGGCGAGCAAGGCCGGGAAGTCGTCGTGCGTCGGGTTGACTGCCAGCCGGCCGTCTCGCACCCGGGCCGACCACAGCGGCGAGGGCCCGCGAGTCGATTCACGCCCTTCGCCCCGCACCGCCAACGCCAGGTTCACCCGCAGCCGGAACGCCGCGGCCCGGTGGTTCTCGGCCTGGCTCCGCCGCTCCGACGCTTGGGCGGTGACCCCCGATGGCCGATGGGTCAGCGTGACCGCGGTCTCGACCTTGTTCCGCCGCTGCCCGCCCGGCCCCGACCCTCGGCCCCGCCGGACGTCGCACTCGGCCAGCAGCCGGTCGATCGGCCACGCGGCCGGGTGCGTCGACGGGTCGTGATCCACGGCGTTATCGTACCGCCCCGGCAGCCCGATCCGACCGCTCAACCGACACCCGAACCCGTCGATGCCCGAACCCTCATCTTCCCCGTTCGCCGGCTTCGACGCCTGGGTCCGCTCCAACCCCTGGCACCCGCGGATCGTGCCGTTCTTCTGCTGGATCGCCTTCATGACGCTCGGCAGCTTCCTGCCCGAGCCGCTCGACCCCCTGCAGCCCTTCCTCTACACCGCCCAGTGCGTCGCCACCGTCTGGCTGCTGTGGCACTACCGCGGCCTGCTGCCGGAGATGAACCTGCGGTTCCACTGGCTCGCCGTGCCCACGGGCGTCGGCCTACTCGTGGCGTGGGTCATGCTCGGCTACGCCATGGGCGGCGAGCTCGGCTGGCGATGGGATCAGCTGACCTCCGGGGCGTGGCGCGACGCCTTCGGCCCCTTCCCCTACGCCGAGCTCGGCCGCACCCCCAATCGCTTCGGCCCCGACCTCGACGCTGCCGGCCAGCTCGAGCCTCACCCCATCCAGCAACGCATCGCCGACACCCCCGCCCTCGGCTACGCCTCGCTCGCCCTCCGTCTCGTCGGCATGGCCCTGATCGTCCCGGTCTTCGAAGAACTCTTCATCCGCTCCGCTATGCTCCGCGGCCTCCAACGCCCCGGCCCCACCCTCACCGGCCTGCTCCAGTTCGCCACCGACCTGCCCCTCGTCGGCGAACCTCTCAGCCAGACCGCCGCCGGAAAACGCGCCCTCGACGCCCCCCCCGCCGTCACGAAACAGCTCACCGAAACCCCCGTCGGCGCCGCCGCTCTCTTCGGCGTGATCGCCTCGACGATCGTCTTCACCGCCAGCCACCAACCCCGCGACTGGCCCGGCTGCTTCGCCTGCGGACTCGTCTGGTGCTGGCTCGTCTGGATCACCAACAAACCTCGCCCCCGGAAGCACAACAACGAAACCTGGCGCTCCGTCAACGGCCTACCCGAAGACGCCCCCGCGCAACGATTCATTTCCGGGGGCGGAAGACTCGGCCTCGGCCCCGTCGCCTGGTCCCACGGCATCACCAACGCCCTGCTCTGGGCCTACACCGTCACCCTCAACGACTGGCGCTTCCTCTGACCTCCCCGGACCCCCCCCGAAGCTCGGCAACCCCGCTTCAGCGGGGTTGCCCCTCCCCATCGAATTACCAAAGAGCGGGCACCCCACGCCCCCACCCGTCCGCTTCGCGGCCGCCGCGGCGGGGTGGTGAGGTCCGATCCATCTTTTGCCGCCCGGGACGCCACGAGCGCCAAGTAAACCCAAGTCAAAATTCAGATTGACTTGATGTTTTCCTTGGCGCTCTTGGCGTCCTTGGCGGCAAGCGGATCGGAACCTCCGGGCGTGCGCCCCCGGCCGAGTCGCTGGTGCCGTGGACCCACGGGGTTCCCGACAAGGTGGTACCCGTGGCATCGCCGCCGACACGCGAACACTCAGCCCGGCCCCCGGAAGCGGTCACGGCCCCGGCCTTGTCTGGTTCCGGGGGTCCGCCGTCAACCGGGGCCCGACACCCGGGGACGCTGCGCAACGTTTGTGCGCGATTTTGCCACCCGAACCCCATGATTTTGTTATGTAAGCGCTGAGCAGCGAGAGAATTGAATTTTTTTTACGCTAGTGCGGGATTGAGGCAAGATTTGCTCTTCGCCGTGCGCACAAAAGAAAGCCGCTGCCGCCATGTGAACTACGAAGCAAGCGCGGTCAACCTACCGAAGCAGGCCGAGCTGCGTGCACTCGAACACACGCCGATACGTTCCGCCCGGCGACGAATCATCGGAAATCCCACAACAGGGTTTGACGCGGATCGCCCTGCGGCCACCAAGTGGGGTAGGTCAAGTTGAGGCGGAGCTCTTGTTCGACGTTTTCGGCGTGGCAGTCGGCGAACACGACGTTGGCGGTGTCGTTGGCGTGGCGGGGATAAACGCGATTTTCCTCGGCGCTGAAATCCCTCCCGACGGTGGCGGCGGCACCGGCGGTCAGCGGGTTCCCGTCGTTACGGGGCGTATCGATCGCCCGGCCGTCGACGTACATCACGGTTTCCGCCGCGCGGCGGAATTCTGGTTCACGGGTGAAGGATTGGGCGGCCGAGGAAGTCCCTTTGGGTTCACTGATGTGGTCGTTCATCTTGATCGTGCGATTATTCTCTTTTTCGGTCGGATCGAAATCAATCCACACGGGGTCTTGCTTGTAGGAATCGAAGTTCCGGTCTGCGGTTGACCCGGAGTCGGTGCCGGCCAGCCGGAGGTAGTAGTCCAGCGCGTTGAACCACACGGCACGCTCGCGGTCGGCGGCCGAAAAAACGGCGGTCGAAACCCCGGCCGCCGCGGTGTTGCAACGCGGGTAGAAGGATTTGTTGTCGTTGTGATACATCTCCGTGGCCTGCCCCAAACTACGCATGTTGACCATGCAGGCCAAAGTCCGCGCCTGATCGCGAGCATTGCCCAGCACCGGCAGTAAAATACCGATCAGCAAGGCAATAATCGAGATGACCACGAGCAGTTCGATCAGCGTGAAGGCGGCGCGGCGTTGATTCATGACATACTTTAGTCGTTTACCAACGCATCACCAAGTCTCGTCATGTCACCCAGACGCACATACTCCGAAAGCAATCCATGTTGACCGCTGGGTGCGTCAATGACGGAATGCATGCTTGAACAGGCGTATTTAATTGAAAGCACCCCAAACCACATCACCGTCCAGCGAGGAGTAGAGCGGGTCAGTTTTGACTCCGGTGCCGGTCAGGGTGCCATCACCTTGGCGTGCGGTCGTTTTCAAGTCACCCGCGTTGTCCGTCTGGACGTGGCCGTCAAGAAAAGCGGTGTTGACAACGCCCGAGTTTTCCTCTCCCGATTCACTGTCCCCGCCATGGCGGTCGTAGTCCACGCTGAAAAACGTTCCACGCTGAAAGTCGGTGCGGAACAACTCAAGCAGAAAAGCGGTCTGGGCCGGGAGCGGGATGATGTCCGCGTTCAAGTGGTCGACGTTGTCGAACGTGTTGTCTTCGTAACGGTAAAAGCTTGAGCCGTTCAGGACGTCGTTCCAGGCGTAGTGAAACGCCTCGTTATCGAAAGTCGATCCGCGCAGTCCCTGGGTGAGGCGGGAAGGGCAAAACCAGATATTTTCGTCGCCGTAATCAGCTTCTTCTGCGGAAACCACACCATCGAAAACTTCGCCATAGGGCTTGGCGTTGATATACGGCGGCAGAGCGTTGTACCAGTAGCTGTCGTCGGTCTCACCGTTGGCGTCGGCACCGAACCCCTCATCAGGCAACCGGAAGTCGGTGTCGTTGAGGTAAGTCATCAACGCAAGACCCCACTGTTTCTGATTACTCATACACTTCACCAGCCGCGCCGATTCCCGAGCGTTGCCGAGCACCGGCAGCAGGATGCCGATGAGCAACGCGATGATCGAGATCACCACCAGCAGTTCAATGAGCGTAAAGGCAGGGCGTTTGGCCGTCATAAATTTTCTCTTTCAGGGACAGAAAATCACCTATAAGCGTGTACAAATGGTTCAGATTTTTTAACGAAAGAGACGATCTGCCTTCCAGCAAACCGTCTCGTGTGCAATGTGACTAAATTTGACTTACCCATCTAAACGCCGGCGGCGACCAAGCACTGTCAAGCCGCCAATCCCAATAAGGGCCAAGCTGGCGGGTTCAGGGATCGTCGGGTTCACGGAACCTAAAGTCGCCGAACTGGCATCGGGCGTGAACGCAGAGGGGGAAATCTCCGGACCGGCGTCAGCCGCGAAAATGGCAATACGCTCGGTCGGGGCACCGAAATCTGCGGTAACTCCCTGGTACCAGACATCAGTGAGGCTGTCGCGGAATACGAAGAGCGGTTCAAATTCACCGTTGAAAAGAATGTCAGTGCCGCCCAGAGCCGCCCCGTAGAGAGAGGCGTCGTCGCCGGCGGCGTCAGACACCCCGACTGCGTCAAGGATGGTGCCGAAAGTGCTCAGATCTAGCACTGAGCCGTCGTCGTTGGGATCGATATCGGTGCTTGTCGATCCCGTAAAACTGTCGGTCAAAATGAGCGTGTTGGACGGGTTTTCGAGGTCATCAATGATCGGAGCGGCCAGGCCCGACGAGTCGTAGGTGCCGGTTACGTTATCGAAACTGTCAACCGTGCCGTTGAAACCATCGTTCTCGACGGAAACAATCCATAGATCAAAAGACGTACCCGGGGTACCTTTCAACTCAATGATTTGAGTGGAAGGGTCTCCTCCAGCAGGGTTTGGCTCGAACTCGTTGAGCAAATTTGCTTGGGCGAAACCAACCGCGGAAAAGCTCGCTAAAGCACATGCGCTGATCCATCTCTTCTGCATCAAAAACCTCCTTTGGGTGTTCAAATGGGTGTGCCCGCAAACGATTTCGGGCGACAAGTTCTGGGTTTCGTCGACTCGCCAACATTAGGGGAAACCAGCGGGAAGCCAAGTCATGGTTTGGTCAGTCTTGTGTTAAAGATCGGCGAACTTTGTTGACCATGTTTCCGGGTTTACAGCTATGAAAAAAAGGAAAGAACCCAGCGGTTGGAGCCGAGGGTTCGACGGGAACAAGCCGGATCTCGTTACCTGTCTATGTGACGAGTGCAACTTGGGTGCCAGACCTGCGGGTGGTCCGGGGTCGGGGGGAGGCTGATATCGGGTTTTCCCTTGTTCCTGGGGTGTTTTGCGGTGTGACAGGAGGATGTGGGGGCGGGCCCGACATGCGGCGGGTTGCGCGCACGTTAAGCAAGGTCCGCAGATGAGCGGCTGGGGTGCTGTTTTTATTGGCAACCGCTGGTCGCGAGCCGTCGGGCCGCGGCTGGGGTTTGAGGGGCGGCGGGGTCGGGTGGGCGGCGGGGAGTTCAGGTCCCGCGGGAGAAGGCGGGGAGGCCGGCCCAGAGGGTTTGGAGTATGGCCTGGGCTTCGGGGCCGAAGGCGAAGACGAGGGTGAGGGCGAAGGCGGCCCAGGCGAGGGCGAGGGGGGGGAGCTTTTTGCGGTCGAGGCGGCAGGCGAGCCAGGTGAGCAGCGGGCCGGCGGTGAGCAGCAGCAGGAGGGGGTAGAACGAGGCTTGTTGGGACCAGGCCCAGGCGGCCTCGAGGGCGCGGACCTTGGGCGGGTGCCAGGCGGTGGCGAGGGCGAGGGTGGCGAGGACGCCGGCCTGCAGGGCGAGGACGGCGGCGGCGGGGGCCCAGGCGAGGCGGGGGCGGCCGGTCGGCGGGCCGGCGGACCTGTTGCCGGGCTTCCGGGGCGTTGCCTTGGTTTTGCGCAGGGTGAGGGTGGACATGGGGGTAGTGAACGATTTGGGGCGGGGCGGGGCCAGCCGGCAGCGGGGCGGGGGCGTCGGGGGGTGGGGGTGGCGCGGGCTGGCGGGGGTCTGCGGGATGCGCGGGCGGGACTGATCCGGGGCGGGGGGGCGGTCGATAGACAAACGCGGGTGCGGGATCAGGGAACGACGATGGCGAGCGTGGCGGACAACCCGAGGCTGGCGGCGGCGTGGCGGGACTCGGCCGCGGCGCTGGTGGAGCGCAACGGGTCGGTCGAGGTGGTGCCGCTGGCGGCGGACGGGGGCGAGTTGTGCCGGCTGCGTCTGCGGCTGTACGCGGCCCCGGCGGACGGGTCGCTGGTGGTCGAACGGCCCGAGCATTTGCCGCCGGACGAGGCGCTCACGCGGGGGGACCGGGTGGAGGTGTACGTGATCACGGACCGTCAGCGGCTGCGGGGCCGGGCGGCGGTGGCGGACGTGGGGCGGTACCGGCTCAACGGGCAGACGCGGGTGGCGGCGCTGCGGCTGGGCCCGGTATCGGGGGTGGCGTCGGCGCAGCGGCGGGCGTGTTTCCGGCTGTCGACGCTGGGGTTGAACCTGACGGTGCAGGGGCGTGTGGAAAGCGCTGCGGACGGGCCGGGGACGTTCCGGGGGCGGCTGCTGGACCTCAGCGACCGGGGGCTGGGGGTCGAGGTGTCGCTGGAGCCGGAGGTGGCGGCGGGGCTGAAACAGCGGCGGCTGGGGTTGTCGCTGCGTCTGCCGGGCGGCGACGGCGGGGGAGACGGGGTGGCGTTGGACGTCGCGGGCCGGGTGGTGCGGTGCATCCCGGACGGGCCGCGGCGGGTGACGCTGGGGGTGCAGTTCGAGTTTTCCGGGATGCAGGAGCAGCGGCGGGTCGAGCGGGCGATCCAGGAATTCTCGACCCGGCAGCAGCGGAAGCAGCTGCAGCGGCTCAGCGGGGTGGGGTGATGCTGGGACGGACCCGGTTCAGTACGTCCGCACGACGCCGATGCAGACGCCCTGGATCTGGACCTCGTCGGGGCGGCAGAAGCGGGGCTCGTACTTGTCGTTGGCCGGCTGGAGGCGGAGGCGGCCGTCTTTTTCGTGGTAGAGCTTTTTTAGCGTGGCTTCGCCGGTGTCGAGGAGAGCGACGACGGTCTGGCCGTTGCGGGCGGCGTTGCGTTTTTCGCAGACGACGTAGTCGCCGTCGGCGATGTGTTCGTCGATCATAGAGTCGCCGCGGACCTTGAGGACGAAGGTGTTGCCGCCGACGGTGCCGCGGGGCGGGGCGAAGACCTCGGCGAGGTCGAGGTGCTCGCGGTCTTCGATGGCGTCGATGGGCGAGCCGGCGGCGATCGAGCCGACGAGGGGGAGCTTGGTGTTGACGGCCTCGTCGGGCAGGTCGAGGTCAGGCGAGACTTCCAAAGAGCGCGCTTTGTTGGCCTGCCGGCGCAGGGCCCCTTTTTTGATCAGGGCTTCGACGTGCTCGAAGACGGTGACCTTGGAGACGCCCAGCTTGTCGGCGAGCTCCTGCATGGTCGGCGAATAGCCTCGGGTCAGGCGTGTCTCGCGGATGCGGTTGAGGATGGTGAGCTGCTTGGGGGTGAGGTTCATGGCAGGTTTTCCGGGGGAGTGAGGAACGGGCGGCATGACGGAAGTCGGCGGCGAGGGGGGCGACGGCGGGTTCGGGGAGGCGATCGGGTTCGGCGCGGACCCTGTCCCGGGCGCCGCGGAGCTTGAGGACGAAAGCGGGGATTTCGGCTTCGACGGACGCTTCGGTCTCGCGGAGGGCGGCGTCGGTCTGGCGGTGGGCGTCGGCGAGTTCAATTAGGGCGATCGCCTGGAGTTCGAGCCAGCCGGGTAGCGCGGAGCGGAGGGCGGCCCCGTCGCGGTCGGTGGGGTGGTAAGTCGCGGCTTCGGCGGGGAAGGGGGAAGCCGACACGCCCGCGGCGGGGGCCGGAACGGGGGTTGGTCCGGGTCGTCGGCCGTAGCCGGCCGAGCCGCTGTCGGACTCGGTGTCCGCGTGGCCTTGATGGGCGGCGAGGCCGCGGTGTTTCTGGAGGCGGGTGCCCTTGACGCGGAGCTGGGTGGTGTAGTCGCCGCCGGGGCCGAGCATGACGAGGGGGGTGGGCATGGGGTGGTGCTTTCTTCGGGCCCGCGGGTGGTTGCCGGGCCGCTGGGGCGGGAAGGGAGGCCGGTGCGGACTTTGGCGAGACACAGCTTGTAGCGGCTGGTCTCGGGCTAACCCCAATATCTTGGGGCGAAGGTCCGGGCGGTCTTCCTTTCGTCGCCCGGCGTCTGCGGGCTTGAAGAACAATCGGTCAAGTTGTTCGGTAGACGTTAACCAAACGTCGATCGAACGTCAAGTGTTTTGTCAACGTGATAACAACGCGAAGCTTACGGGCGTTGTGCGGGGTTTGGGCGGGTTGAACGGGCGTGATTATTTATGGGACGGTGGGGGCGAGGTCGCGGTGGAAAGGCAACCCACGGACGGCGTCCGTGGGCTTCGGGGGTTAGAGGGGTTGTTTTTTGGGTAGGCCGGGGGCGCGGGGGTAGGCCTTGGGGGTGGGGTCGGTCTTGATGACCGAGACGATGACGAGTTCATTATCGAAGGACTCGGGGTAGGCGTCGATCACGGCGACGTCGCCGCCGCCGAGCAGGGCGAGGGCGTCGCCGCTGTCGCGGAGCTCGGCCTCGGCTTTGGGGCCCTTCATGGCGAGGACGCGGCCGCCGCGTTTGAGCAGCGGCAGCGAGTATTCGAGGACCACGGGCAGCGGGCCGACGGCGCGGCTGACGGCGACGTCGAACCGCCCCCGGAAGTGGGGGGATTGGCCGAGGGTTTCGACGCGGTCCTGGACGGCGACGGTGTTGGTGAGGTTGAGGCGTTCGATGACCGAGTTGAGGAATGCCGTCTTCTTGCCGTTGGACTCGACGAGGGTGACGTCGAGGTCGGGGCGGGCGATGGCGAGGGGGACCCCCGGGAGGCCGGCCCCGGTCCCGAGGTCGATCAGTTTGAGTGCTACGCCGTTCTCGGTCTCATCTTCCGGGGGTAGGCCGGGCAGGGGGGTAAGGCTGTCGACGATCAGTCGGCTCCACGCTTGCTCGCGGTGGCGGATCGCGGTGAGGTTGGTGGTGCGGTTGGCGTCGAGGACCAGGTCGAGGTACGCGGCGAGGCGGTCGAGGACTTCGGGCGGCACGTCGAAGCCCAGGGCGGTCAGGTCGCGGGGGACGAAGTCGGGGATGGGCATCGAGGCAAGTTAACCGCCAAGGACGCGGAGGACGCCAAGGAAGGCAGTTTGAGATTTGGTTGGACCGGTCTTTTGCTTTGCTTGGCGTCCTTGGCGGTTTCGTTTTTTCAACGCGACAACGCCACGGTCCGCGACCTCGGCTTGTCGAACTCGAAGGAGGGGCGGGTGGCGTGGGCGGGGCGGCGGGCGGCGAAGTTCAGGACCAGGCCGATCATCGTGAAGCTGAAGAGCAGGGACGAGCCGCCGTAGCTGACCAGGGGGAGGGTGATGCCGGTGATAGGCAGGACGCCGAGGGTCATGCCGATGTTGATGACGGCCTGGGTCAGGAAGATGGCGGCGAAGCCGACGCAGGCGAGGCGGGCCATCGGGTCGCGGTTGGTGGCCGCGACGCCGAGCATCGAGCCGATGAGCACGAGGTAGAGGGCGATCACGCCGAGGCCGCCGCGGAGGCCCCAGCGGCTGACGATCACGGCGTAGACCATGTCGTTGTGGGCCTCGGGCAGGTCGTAATACGCGAAGAGCGTGGCGGTGCGGTCGGGCCCGTGGCCGATGACGCCGCCGGCGCCGCTGTGGACCATGGCCTTGTGCTGCTGGTACGCCGCGTCCTGGACCTCGCTGAGGTCGCCCGACGCGAGCTTGATCAT
>JBCCRT010000045.1:0-20501 GCA_039201235.1 Planctomycetota bacterium | reverse complement strand
CGGCGGCTTCGGCGACGCGGTGTACTTCTCCGCCGCGGTCTATACGACCGTCGGCTTCGGCGACATCACGCCGGTGGGCCACCTGCGGCTGCTCGTCGGCATCGAGGCGCTCACCGGGCTGATGCTCGTCGCGTGGTCCGCGTCGTTCACGTTCCTGGTCAGCAGCCGGCTGCACCCGGCGGGCGAAGACGGTCCGGCTGACGCCGACGCCGGGCGTGCCCCGGCGCCGTGAGCGGGCGGGAACGCTTCGGGGACCGACCCGTGCGGCGGGTCACGCCGCCTGGTTCGCGTCGCCGCCGGCCATCCAGCCGTCGATCGTGTGGACCACGTTCTCGAGGTTCGGCTTGCTGTACTGGTCGTCGGCGCCGACGGCACGTCCTTTGTGGCGCATCTCGTCGGTGATCAGCGAGCTGTAGAGCACGACCTTGACCCCCGCCGTCGCGTCGGTGTCCTTGACCTTCTTGCACAGGTGCAGGCCGTCCATCTGCGGCATCTCGATGTCGGAGATCAGCACGTCCGGCAGGGGCCGGCCGGCGCGGGCGGTGGCGGCGATCGCCTCCCACGCCTCGAGCCCGTTGCGGTAGGCGGTGAAGTCGCTGAAGCCCGAGTCGCGCAGCATCTTCTCGATCGACGCGCGGATGAAGCTCGAGTCCTCGGCGAGCCAGACCCGACAGGCGCCGCGGTCGACGCCCGCGGCGTTGACGGCGGCGGCCTTGGCGTGGCAGTCGTTGTTGGTGATCGTGTCGTAGATCGACTCGAAGTCGAGCATCATGATCAGCTCTTCGCCGACCTCGGCCATCCCGGTGACCGCGGCGTGGCCGTTGGCGCCCGAGTCGGGCACGGGGCGGATGGCTTCCCAAGACAGGCGGTAGATCGAGTCGACCGCCTCGACCTCGAAGGCGGCCGTTGCGCCGTTGAACTCGGTGACGATGATGCGGTGCTGCTGCTCGTCGGGCTGCTTGGCGGCGCGGCCGAGCTGGCGGTGCAGGTCGACCACGGTCAGCACGCTGCCGCGCAGGCGGATGACGCCCTTCACTGTCTCGGCCTGGCCGGGGGTGGGCACGGCGTCGACATGGAGGATGACCTCGCGGACCTTGGCGACGTTGACGCCGAAGCGCTGCCCGCCGAGCTCAAAGACCAGGACCTCGAGCTCGTTGGTGCCGGACTCGAGCAGGATGTCCTGGCCCGGGCTCTTGCGGGACGTCGTTGCGGGGGCAGGGGCGGGGTTGGCTTGGGGCATCGTGGGCCTTTCTTCGACGGGGAGCGGGTGCGGTCGGGACGTGACACCCCGTCCAATCGCATCGGCCAACCGGGGGGCGGGGTTGACGGTCACGCCGGCTTATCGGCCCCGAAACCGGCGCGGGGCCCGCGTGGCCGATCCCCCACCCCGGATCGCCGTAGACTCCGGTCCATGAAACCGACCTTCCGCCGCCACACGCTGCCCAACAACCTGACCGTGATCGCCGAGGTCAACGACGCGGCCCACACCGCGGCCGTCGGCTTCTTCGTGCGCACCGGCGCTCGTGACGAACTTCCGGGGGTCATGGGCGTGTCGCACTTCCTCGAGCACATGATGTTCAAGGGCACCGCCCGGCGGTCGGCCGAGGACGTCAACCGCGAGTTCGACGAGCTCGGGGCCAACTACAACGCGTTCACCAGCCACGAGCAGACGGTCTACTACGCCCACGTGCTGCCCGAGTTCCTGCCGCGGGCGATCGACCTGTTGGGCGACATGCTCCGCCCCGCCCTGCGTGGCGAAGACTTCGACATGGAGAAGAACGTCATCCTCGAAGAGATCGGCATGTACGACGACCGCCCCGAGTGGCGGCTGCAGGACCGGCTGCTGGAGGAGTACTTCAGCGGCCACGGGCTGGGCTACCGGGTGCTCGGCACGACCGACACGATCCGCGAGCTCTCGGCCGAGCAGATGCGGGGCTACTTCGCGCAGCGGTACCGGCCGGACAACACCGTCGTCGCCGCGGCGGGCCGGCTGGACTTCGACGCGTTGGTCGCCGACGTCGAAAAACTCTGCGGCCACTGGGAATCCGCCCCGGCCGACCGCGACCTCGCCGCCCCGCCGGCCGCGGGCAAGCGGCTGGCGGTCACCGACGCGAAACTTAGCCGGCACTACCTCGGGCTGCTGTGCCCGGCCCCGTCGTCGCAGGACGACCGCCGCTACGCCGCCCGCGTCCTGGGCGAGGTGCTCGGCGACGACGAAGGGTCGCGGCTCTACTGGGCCCTGGTCGATCCCGGCCTCGCCGACGAGGCGGACTTCAGCTATTCGCCGCAGGACGGCGTCGGGGCATACCTGGCCTACGCCAGCTGCGACCCCGCCCGGGCCGAGTCGGTGGAGGCGAAGCTGCTGGGCGTGCTCGACGCCGCGGCGGCGCAACGTGATATCACCGAGGACGAGGTGCGTGGCGCGGTGAACAAGCTCGCCACCGCCGCGGCGATCGCGGGCGAAAAACCCGCCGGCCGGATGCAGTCGCTCGGCCAGCAGTGGACCTACCGCGGCGAGGCGTTGTCATTGGAAGAAGACTTGGCCAAGCTCACCGCGGTCACCGCCGACGACGTGAACCATCTCCTCACCGACTTCCCGCTGTCGCCCCGCACGGTGCTGAGCCTCGGGCCGGGCATCTAAGGCATATCGCGGAGCTCTGGAGACGCGGACTCAATGAACCACCACGGAGATATGGAGGCACGGAGACACGGAGAAATCAGTTTGGAAACTTGTGTCGTGAACGATAAAACCAACGACTTGATTGAGCGTGTGATCGGTGCCGCGATCGAAGCGCATCGGCACTTTGGACCGGGTTTTTTAGAATCTACTTACCACTCCGCCCTTCTGATCGAGCTCAAACTCCAAGGTGTTTCGTATCGATCCGAGGTTGCGGTCGATCTGGACTATAAGGGCCACAAGATCGGTCAGGGACGGATTGATCTTTTGGTCGAGGACCATCTCGTGATTGAACTCAAATCTACCGACGCTGGGCCGAATCCGTACAAACGACAGGTTTTGGCCTATCTCAAAGCAACAAGCTTGCCGATCGGCCTGGTCATTAACTTCGGATCACCTACTTTGAAAGACGGTATCGGCCGCGTACGCGATTAGCCGCTTTTCTCCGTGTCTCCGTGTCTCCGTGCCTCCGCATCTCCGTGGTGGCTCGAAAACCCCAACCAAAACACCCATGCCCAACCCCATCCCCGACATCCTGCAGGACCTGCGTGACGGCAAGGTCGTGGTACTTTGCGACGACGAGGAGCGGGAGAACGAGGGCGACCTCGTCTGCGCCGCGGAGCACTGCACGGCCGAGGTGATCAATTTCATGCTCCGCGAGGGGCGGGGCATGCTGTTCGTCGCGCTCGACGGGCCGACGTGCGACCGGCTCGACCTGCCGCCGCAGGCCGCGGTCAACACGACCCAGCGGGGCACGGCCTACACCGTGACCGTCGACGCTGCGCCCCGCTTCGGGATCACCACCGGGGTCTCGGCGGCGGAGCGGGCGGCGACCGTGCGGGTCTTGGCCGACGCGGCGACGACGCCCGCCGACCTCGACCGGCCCGGCCACGTCCAGCCGCTGCGGGCCCGCGACGGCGGGGTGCTGGTCCGCACCGGGCACACCGAGGGCATCACCGACCTCTGCCGCCTCGCCGGGCTGCGGCCCATCGGCGTCGGCATCGAGGTCATGAACGACGACGGGAGCATGGCCCGCCGCGCCCAGCTCGACGCGCTGGCCCAGCGGTTCGAGCTGCGTAGCTGCAGCGTCGCCGACCTGATCGAGCACCGCATGCAGCGGGACCTGCTGGTCGAACGCATCGACACGATCCCGTTCCGCAACGAGCTGGGCGACTGGACGCTCATCGCTTACCGCTCGCTGGTCGACCCGTTCCCGCACGTCGCGCTGGTGTGCGGCGACCTGGGGGCGAGGGACGGCGCGGGCGAGCCGATCGACCGCGACGAGCCGGTGCTGGTGCGGATGCACAGCCAGAACCTGCTGGGCGACGTGTTCGGCGACGCGCTGCAGCCGTCGCACCGGACGCTGCGGCAGGCGATGCGGATGATCCAGGACGCGGGCCGGGGGGCGGTGGTGTACCTGCGTCACGAGGGCATGGGCCGGGGGCTGCTGAAACGGCTGCAGACGCCCGTGCCGGTCGGCGGGCCCACCGGCGGGGCGAACGACGACGGGCCGAAGCTCGGCCGGTCTCAGGAAACCCCCGGCGGGGCGCCGCCGCGCAACACGATGGATTACGGCATCGGGTCGCAGGTGTTGCGTGACCTCGGCGTCCGCCGTCTGCGATTGATCACCAACCACCCGTTCACGCCCAACGCGTTGTCGGGGTTCGGGCTCACGATCGAGGGCTTCGAGCCGGTGCCCGATTGAGTGGCGCCCGCGAACGGGTCAGCCGTAGAGCTGGTTGGAGTATCCGCCGCCGCCCTCGGCCGGGGCGGGCTGGGGTTTGGCGGGCGGCGGGGCCGACGGCGAGGCGGCCGGGGCCATGCGGTTGCGGTAGCCGTTGGCCGATCCGTTGCCGCCCGTTCCCGCGGCCTCGGTGGTGCTGGCGTAGGTGCGCCCGGTGCTCTGCCCGCTGCCGCGGGGCCGGGCTTCGTTGACCGTGAGGGGGCGGCCGTTGAAGGGTTGGCCGTGCGCCTCTTCGATCGCCTTGGCGGCCTCGTCCGGGTCGTCCATCTCGACGAAGCCGAAGCCGCGTGGGCGGCCCGTTTCGCGGTCGAACACCAGCGTCGCCCGCTCGACGCGGCCCCACTGGGTGAAGTGCTCGATCAGTCCGTCTTCCTGGGTGTCGTAGGGCAGGTTGCCCACGTAGATGTTGGTCACGACGTTGGTTCCTGGTCCTTGCATCCTTATTCATATCGGTCAGCGTCCGCCCGCCTAAAGGCGGATCGGGTGCCGATGCGGTAATTGAAGGATTGGTGAGTGAGCCGAAGGTTCCCCATGTACGGCCGCAGGAAAGCCGCACACAATTCTCTACTTCGGAGCGTAGTGATCGCGGCGGGAACCGGCAACACTATTTTTCGCGAAAACCTGGGTCTCGCGAAGTTTCAGGGATTCCCCGATACCGATGGGCATCACCCGAAGTGTCCGCCCGGTCCAGGATCAGGCCGGTAACCGGTCGAGCTCGTCGGCGACGGCGTCGATCAGCGGCGCGAGCGTGTCCCGGCTGAAGTCGAAGGGCAGGCCCGCGGCGGCGAACAGTTCGGGCAGCGGCCGGGTGCCGCCGAGCGTCAGCCCCGCGCGGTAGTCCGCCAGGGCCGCGGCCGGGTCGTCGCGGTACTTCTTCCAGAGCTGCAGCGCCCCGAGCTGCGCGATGCCGTACTCGACGTAGTAGAACGGGATGTGGAACAGGTGCAGCTGGGCGTGCCACCGCGCGGCGAAGGCATCTTCCAGGCCGGACCAGTCGACGGCCGGGCTGGTGAACCGGCCGCTGATCCGTTGCCACGCCTCGGTCCGCTCGGCCAGGCCGTGGCCCGGGTGGGTGTAGAGCCAGTGCTGGAACATGTCGATCGTCGCCATCCACGGGAAGAACCGCAGGATGCCCTCGAACTGCTTGCGTTTGGCGCGGGCCGCCTCGGCCTCGTCGGCGTAGAACACGCCGTAGTGGTCGGCCCCCATCAGCTCCATGCTCATCGACGCGACCTCGCAGAACTCGATCGGCGCGTGCTGCAGAAACACCAGCGGCTCGGCCCGGCTGGCCCACTGGTAATGAAACGCGTGGCCGCCCTCGTGCAGCAGCGTATCGACGTCCCGTTGCAGGCCCGCGGCGTTCATGAAGATGAACGGCTCGCGGCTCTCGGTCAGCGACGACTGGAACCCCCCCGCCCGTTTGCCCCGGCGGCTGTCGAGGTCGAGGTTCGCCCCGAACCGCAGCCGGCCGAAGTCCTCGGCCAGCGACGGGTCGATCCGTGCGAAGATGTCCCGCGTGCCCGAGACCATCCGTTCGACGTCGTCGGCCGCGAACGGCCGCAGCGGCTCCCGCCCCGCCACGTCCACCGCCGCGTCCCAGGGCCGCAGCGTCTCGACGCCCAGCGCCGCCCGCCGCTGCTCGTCGAGCTCCGCGACCCGCGGCATCACCGTGGCCTCGATCGCGTCGGCAAACGCCTCGCAGTCCTTCGGCGTGTAGTCGAACCGCTGCCACGACTTCCACGAGTATTCGAGGTAGTTGTCGCAGTCGGCGTTAGCCGCCATCTTCTCCCGCCGCTCGAACATCTGCTGAAAGATGCCGTCGATCGCGTCGCGGTCCTGCAGCCTGCGGTCGGCGGCGAGGGTCCACGCCTCCTGCCGGACGCCGCGGTCGGTCTCTTCCTGGTAGCGGGCCAGCTGTTGGAGCGTCTGCGTCCGGCCGTCGAACTCGACCAGCATCGCGCCGACGAGCTTGTCGTACTCGCTGTTGAGCTTGGCGACCTCGGTCTGCAGCGGCACGTTCGCCTCGCGGAACAGCTCGGCCGAGGCCCGCCACTCGCGGGTCAGGATGTCGTACCGGCCGGCGTCCAGCTCGCCGAGGGCCGGGGCGTCGAGGTACTGGCGCTGCAGCTCGTTGCCCAGCGGCTTGAGCTTCGGGCTGATCTGCTCGACCCAGTGCAGGTACGCCTTTTCGATCTCTTCGTCGTCGGTGTGGCAGGCGTGGTCGATGTTGCGTCGGCTGGCGTACTCGCCGACCACGGCCGAGAGCTCGGAGTAGTCCGCCAGCCATTGCTCGATCGCCGCGGCGGAGTCGAGGTCACGATCGAGGAGTTGCCGGTACAGCGGCTCGAGCTGGTCCCAGTCGGCGCAGTCGAGGTCGGCGGGCACGAAGGTGCGGGCGGCGGCGAGTCCGGGCGGCGGGGCGGGCAGCGGCATGGCCGGAGTATAGGGCGACGCCGGCGTCGTTCTGTCTATCGCCGGGGATGGCCGACAATCAAAAAAACACCGGCCGCAAGGGCCGGGGCTTTGAGAAGCAGAGTGGTTGTAGCCGCCGGTTTACCGGACGCGGCGGCGGGTGATGGCGAGCGTCGCCAGCCCCATTAACGCCGCGGCCGAGGTCGGTTCGGGGATGGCGTAGATGGTGGTGGTCCCGCTGACTTCGTTGGCGACCACCAGCAGCGGCACGCCGATCGGCGAGTCGCCGGCCCCGATAAAGGCGAAGCCCTCGGGCCCGCTGTCGACCGCGCCGATGTCCGCGGTGATCGTCCCGACGGCGGCTTCGACCGCGGTCTCCAGGTCCAGCGAGAAATCACGCGGGTTGACGTACTCGACGAACTCCGGCGCGAGCGGGTCCGAGAGGTCGTAGACCATCACGCCGCCGATGCGTTCGAGGCCGATGAAGGCGTAGTCCGTGCCGTCGACCTCGCCGATGATGATCGCCTCGGGTTCCGGCCCCTTGTCGTCCGAGCGCGAGTCGAACGAGTCGTTGTCGTCGTTGTTGCTGTTGAAGTGGGCCGGCAGGGACAGGGCGGTGAGGACCTCGAACTCGTTGCCCGAGTCGTAGACCAGCGTCGGCGTGCCGTCGGTGACGTCGAAGACCGAGAAGGACCGGGCGCCGTAGGCGTAGAGCTCGTCGAAGTCGCCGTCGCCGTCGGTGTCGCCGAGCTGGTCGGTTACGCGGAGCCGGCCGAGGTTGTCGTCGTCCTGCAGGAACGCCGCGTTCGGGAAGGCGGTCGGGTCGAGGGTCAGGTCGCCCACCCGGACCTCTTCGCTGAAGTCGTCGTAGTCGCGGGCGTCGCCCTCGTTGGCGGTCAACAGGTAGGTCCGCCCGCCGGCCTCGTAGGTGGTGATCGCGTCGGGCTGATACATCCCGAAGACGGGCCAGTTGGCGAGGTTGATCAGCCCGTCGTTGTTGCCCGGGAAGTCGCGGTTCGAGGCGTCGAACGGGTTGTTGCCGCCGAAGGCGTTGACGACCTGGCGGTGGTCCTTGAACCCGAGGCTGCGGACCTCCTGCACGGTGGCGGTGGCGATATCGACCACGGCGACCGCGTTGTTTTCCTGCAGCGCGACGTAGGCGGTGCTGCCCGTGCTGTCGATCGCGATGTACTCGGGCTCGAGGTCCTGCTGGACCGAGGCTCCGGGGCCGAAGACGCGGACCTCGGGGTCGATGTTCGGGCCGGGCGTGTTGAAAGCGGAGAAGCCGGCGGTGCTGACGGTGCTGGTGTTCAGGTCGATGATGCTGACCGATCCGACCGGGTCGATGCTGCCGGGGGTGTTGTAGTTGTTCGGCTCGCCCTCGTTGGCCACGAGGATCGTGGTGCCGTCGGGGGTGAAGGTCAGCATGTCGGGCAGGGCACCGACGTTGAACGTATTGAGGGCCGCCGCGGTCGGGTCGGCCAGCAGGGCCGTGGTGCTGAATACCTCGACCCGGCCCGGGTTGGTCGCGGGGTCGTCGGCGACCGCCACCGCCAGCCGGCCGTTGCTCACCGCCACCGAGTTCACGCCCGGGTCGGCGATCGTGCCGAGCAGCGTCGGGGCGAACGGGTCCGAAAGGTCGAGGATGTCCACCCCGCGGTCGGCGTTGACCACAAACAGCTGGTCCGTCAACGGGTCGAACGCGGGGATCTCGGCCGACGACTCGTCGAAGACCCCCGTCCCGTAGCTGCCGATCGGCGTTAGGCCTAGCTGGGCCGCGGCGGGAAACGTCACACAACCCGCCGCGAGTACGGCGAGACTCTCACGAAGGCACTTCCTCATGCTTCAGATTCCCTCACGGTGCCGACCTTGTCTCGGGTGCGTGTCACGGCGACGCCGCGGCCGCTCGGTGCGGACGCAAACTTAGGCCCGCCGTGTGAGTGTTCGGTTGGCGCCCCGTGTCTATCCGATGAATGTCGCCGACAAGACAAGGGCGCGGGCGTCGGTGATCGACCGGTCAGCCGCCCGTCAGCCGGTCGAACAAGCGGTCCAGAGCGGCCGCACGGTCGGTGGCCAAGGGGTCTTCGCGGGCCATCCGCTCCCGCGCCGCGGCGACCCGCCCGCCGACGAACGCTTCCAACGACGGCGGCGCGCCCAGATCGCCCACCACCGCGCGGATTTTGGTGTGGTCGAACTGCGCGGACCAGGCCTTGTCGCCCCAGAGCGGGCCGGCCCAGGCGGGGTGGGCGGCGACGAGGGTGTCGGTGGGGACGCCGACGAGCTCGGCCTCGACGCCCAGGGCGCGGGCGGTGGCGTGGTAGAGCGTCCGCCAGGCGTAGGCCCGGTCGCTGGTGAGGTGGAACGCCTCGCCCAGCGCCGCGTCGGCGGTAAGCAGGCGGACAAAGGGCGGGGCGAACTGCTGGGAATCGGTGACGGTCCAGAGGCTGGTGCCGTCGCCCGGGACGACCACGGGCTTGCCGCGGAGCAGGCGCGACGCGAGCAGGTCGTGTTCGCCCAGCGCGGTGATCAGCATGTCGCGGCTGGTGTGGCTGGGGCGGACGACCGTCCACGGCAGCGGCGAGCCGGGTCGCCCGTCGCCGTGCGTTCGCAGCAGCGCTTCGCACGCGGCCTTGTCCCGGCTGTAGGCCCAGTGCGGGTTGTCCAGCGGGACGTCTTCGGTGATGAACTGGACCTCGACCGGCTTGCGGTACGCCGAGGCCGAGGAGATGAAGACGTAGCGGCCGACCTTGCCCGTGAGCAGGTCGAGGTCGCGTTTCAATTGCTGGGGCGTGAAGACGCGGAACTGGCAGACGACGTCGAAGTGTTCGTCGGCGATGGGGGTGTATTGCGCGTCGTCATCGAAGTCGCCGCGGAGATATGACACTTCCGGAGGGAGCCCGGCGTTGGCGTTGCCGCGGTTGAACACCCAGGTCTCGTGCCCGGCCCGGACGGACTCGTGGACGCAGTCGAAGCTGATCTGCCCGTTGCCGCCGACGTAGAGGATCTTCATACAGGTCAGTGTAAAGCTGGCCGCCCCCCGGAACGCAGCGCATAATACGGGCATGAGCGTGTCGTGCGTGCCGAAGTTCGGGCGGTTCGCGAGCAACCCGCCGGGGGCGAGCTACGGGCCGCGTCGGATGCAGGACTTCGAGTTCGTCTGGATGGCGGAGGGCGACGCGTGGTACCGCCGGGACGGGGCCGAGGTGTCGGTGCCGGAGGGGTCGGTCGTGCTGTGCCGGCCCGGGGCGACGGACGGCTTCGACTGGGACCCGCGGCGGCGGTCGGTCCACGGCTACGTGCACTTCGACCTGCCCCGACCCCCGGAACATTGGCCGTTAACCGAGACCTGGCCGCTGGTGCGGACCCCGCCGGACGGCGACGTGTTTCGGCCGATGCTGCGGCACCTGCTGGCCCGCCTCGGCCGGGCCGAGCCCCGGCACCTCGCGCTGACGCTCGAGCACCTGGTCAGCTGTTTTCTCCTGGAAGAGTGGGCCACGCACCCCACGCCGACGACCGCCCTGCCCGAGCCGATCCCCCGGGTGCTGGCCTTCATCCACGCCCGGCTGGCCGAGGACCCGACCCGCTCGATCGGCCTCGACGAGCTGGCGGCGGCCGCGCACCTGCACCCCGCGTCGCTCTGCCGGCGGGTCAAGCAGGCGACCGGCCACACCCCGATGCGTCTGGTCCGCTACGCCCGGCTCGACCTCGCCCTGCAGCAGCTGATCCGAAGCGCCAGCCCCGTCCAGGCCGTCGCCGCCGCCACCGGGTTCGAGAGCCCGTACCACTTCTCCCGCCGGTTCCGCGAGGCCTTCGGCACGCCGCCGAGCGACCTCCGCGCGGCCGTCCGCCGCGGCCAGACCCCACCTCTGCCGCTGCTGCACCGCTACGTCTGAAGCCGACCCGGCCGGCCGGAACATCAAGGCGCAAATATGGGGCATTTAATTGTGAAATGCGACGATGGTTTCCGCGTCGCGATTCTTCAAGATATTCCGCTGCGAACGCGACCGGCACCCACACCTCTCATCCGGACCCCAAACATGTCGCCCGCCTCCACCGCCACGCCATCCTCGACCCCTGTCTCCAACCGTGCCGCGGTCACCGTCGAGCAGTACCGCGACTACCGCCGCAACGGGTTCGTGATCGTCCGCGGCCTCGTGCCTCCCGACGACATCGCCGAGCTGCGGCAACACACCGAGGACCTGATGCAGGGCCGGCTGCCCGAGCAACGGGACCTGCCCACGCTCGATCCCGAGGAAGCCGAGCGTCAGGCCACCGAAAACCAGCGGGCCCGCGGCGAGGCCCGCACCAAGCGCGAGCTGTTTCGCCCCGACGACGCCCTGCCCCCGGAAGAGAAGGCCAAGCAGTTCCTACGGATCCACATGCTGCACCGCCGACTCGCGCTGCACGAGCAAACCCTGCTCCATCCCCGCGTGCTCGACGTCGTCGAGGTGCTCGTCGGCCCGGACGTGATGGCGCTGCAGACCATGCTCTTCCTCAAGCCGCCCGGCAGCCAGGGTCAGGGCTGGCACCAGGACAGCTTCTACATCCCCACCAGCCCCGACAGCCTGATCGGCGCTTGGCTCGCCATCGACGACACCGACGAATACAACGGCGGGCTGTGGTTCGCCAAGGGCTCCGGCGCCGAGCCCGTCCACCCGCCCTGCCCCGACCAGCAGGCCTACGGCTTCGGAGACCGGCTGGTCAGCGACGTACCACACATCCGCCGCCCTTCCGACCCCGACGACGACGCCAACATGCTCACTCCCGTTGCCGACCGCTACGACCAGGTCCTCGGCAGCGTGAAAGCCGGCGACGTCGTGTTCTTCAACGGCCACGTCCTGCACCGATCCAAGGCCAACATCACCGCCGACCGCTTCCGCCGCGCCTTCGTCGCCCACTACGCCAACGCCCGCGCCTTCACCGCCTGGGGCCGCGACGAAGACAACCCCCACGGCCAGGACCTCGACATCGGTATGACCAACGGTAGCCACATCCTCGCCCGCGGCGACACCCACCTGCCCTTCGCGAAGCCCCGCTTCGACACCCCCTGCGCCGCGACGCTGCCCCCCGACCAACGCGCCGCCCAGAACCGCGACACCGTCCGCCGCATCGCCGCGGCCAACCACGGCCTCATGGGCTGCGCGATCGACAACCCCGAGCAACTCATCGACCACGATTGACGCCGCGACCTGCAGAAACGTTGCGGCGGACTCAACCGCTGTTCCGCAGGTGCCGCAGCACCGCGGTGCCACGCGGCGAGAGTTCGTACCCCGGCTGATGGCTGATCGTCAGGCCGAGGTTTTTGAGCTTACGGACATTGGTTTTCAACCACTCTTTGTCGAACCCGGTGGACTCGGCCAACGAAGCGGCGGCGACGTGCGGGTGGTCCCGGATCGTGAGCAGCACCCGGCACGTCCACGGTCCGACGCGTGAGGCGGCGTCGTATCGGTCCAGCTTTCGTCGGATCGCGTCGAGCTCGGCGGGATCGACCTCGTCGTCGTTGCGTAGCGCGAGCCGCGGGTCTTCCCCGGCGTACCGGACTTCGACGCGGTAGAGATCGCCCTCGCGGGTATCCAACTCGGCCAGCAACACCTCGGGCGAGGGGTAACCGGCACGGCGGGCTTCGCTCGGGCCGATGTCCGAGCGATCGACCTCGACCACCCGGTCGATGGCGAGCACCCCGACCCCGGTTTTCAGCGTTCCCCCGGGCTTGACGCTTGGGCGACGCCACCGCCGGAACACCAGGGTCACCTCGCCGGCCTTAACTGCTTCCAGAACGGCACGCTTCAACAACACGACCGGAGTCTCCTCGGTGTGCTCGGCGGTTGCGCAAAGGTGCGTCACACCTTCGGTTTGTGCTTCAACCCCCGCACCTGCATCGGCAGGCCGAACAAGTCGATGAAGCCGCGAGCCGCGGTGATGTCGTAACCGTCCATCGCGAAGCTCGCCAGCTCGGGGTCGTACAGGCTCTTCGGGCTCGTCGCCTCGACCGCCATCGCGCTGCCCTTGTACAGCTTCACCTTCACCCGGCCGGTGACGACCTTGTTCGCTTCGTCCATGAACGACTGCAACGCCTCGCGCAGCGGGTGGAACCACTGGCCGTAGTAGGTCAGCTCGGCATAGCGCGACGCCAGCCGTAGCTTCTCGTGGTAGAGGTCGCGCTCGAGGCAGAGCTGCTCGAGCGCCTTGTGGGCCTCGTAGAGGATCGTGCCGCCGGGCGTCTCGTAGACGCCGCGGGACTTCATGCCGACCAACCGGTTCTCGGTCAGGACCGTGACGCCGACGGCGTGCTGACCGCCGAGGTTGTTCAGCCGGGCGATCAGCTCGTGCCCCGCCCCCTTGAAGTCCTTGCCGTCGACGGCGACGGGGTTGCCCTTCTCGAAATCGACCGTGACGTACGCCGGCTTGGCGGGGGCCTTTTCCGCGGGGACGGACATGACCAGGCAGTTCTTCCAGTCCGGCTCTTGGGCCGGGTCTTCGATCTCCGCGCCCTCGTGGCTGATGTGCCACAGGTTGCGGTCGCGGGAGTAGATTTTTTTGGTCGTCTGATCGATCGGGATCTTGTGCTTGCGGGCGTAGTCGATCGCCGTCTCGCGGTCGGTCAGGCCGTCGTCGATGAAGGCCGGGTCTTTCCACGGCGAGACGATCTTGAGCTTCGGGTTCAGCGCCCGGGCGGTGAGCTCGAAGCGGACCTGGTCGTTGCCCTTGCCCGTCGCGCCGTGGCCCACGGCGTCGGCCTTGGTCTGCTTGGCGACCAGCACCTGGTGCTTGGCGATCAGCGGCCGGGCGATCGACGTACCCAGCAGGTAGTCCGACTCGTACACCGCGTGCGCCCGCAGCATCGGAAAGCAGTATTGCTCGGCGAACTCCCTACGTAGGTCTTTGACCACCACCTCGTCCGCCCCACTCGCGTACGCCTTCTTCTCGATCCCCTCGAGCTCATCGCCCTGCCCCAGCTCGGCCGCGAACGCGACGAGCTTGACGCCGGGGTACCGCGACTTGAGCCACGGCAGGATGACGGACGTGTCCAGCCCGCCGGAGTAGGCGAGCACGATTTTTTTGGGGTCGATAGACGAGGACAAGACCGTTCTCCAGGCCACAGGTTGGATCGCATGCGGGGCCGCAACATATCAAATGCCCGCCGCGTCAGGGCCAAGCAAAAGCCCCGAGATCACGAAGACCACGGGGCGTGAGCTTGACTGTGTGGATCGGGTGGGGTGCGGAGCCGAGGAGGTCAGGAGGTGACGCGGCGACAGCGTGACGAGATTAGCAGAGCCCCTGCGGCGAGCAGCGTGAGCGACGCCGGTTCGGGCACAACCACAAGATCTAGGTCCAACTGACCGCTACCGAGCGAGCCAACGTAGGTCGATTCGATCAGCAACGACTCTAATCCGATCAAATCGAGCCCCGGAGTGAGAATACTGCCCAACTGAATTTGAGCGAGACCGGTAGTTAACGGATCGCTCGCCGAGACCTCGAATGCGGTGGCGGTGAAAAATACTCCCGCAAAGGGGTTGGATAGGCCAGCGGTATTGACGAACTCGCCGTTGCTGGTGAGGACAAAGTTGGTGATGACCCCACCCGCGGCCTCACTACCGTCGAGCGTGACCTCACCGGTCGTCAAATCGTAAACGAGGTCGGCTTGATCGGACAGGTCGTTCGCATGGGCATGCCCAATGACTCCAAACAGGATCATACACAGCAGTCGTAATGCCAATCTTTGATAGCGATGCAATTTACATCTCCTATTGGTTAATCTGCGCGGGGGCCGGGTGGTGCGTTGGCACCACCCGGCCGTAAGGTTTTAGCTCAACCCGTGGTCTTCAGTCCCGACGTCGGCGGGCCGTCAACAAAAGCCCACCTATGCCCAGCAGGGCTGCAGCGGTCGGTTCAGGGATAACCACCAAGTCCAATTCAAGCTGACCGCTGCCCAGCGAGCCCACATAGGTGAAGCCCGTCAGTAGCGAAGCCAGTTCAGACTCGTTTAGGCCTGGCGCGAGCACCGTACCCAGACCGATCTGGCTCAGCCCTGTCGTCAGTGGATCGCTAGCCGAGATCTCGAATTCTGTTGCGGTAAAGAACACGCCGGCAAACGGGTTGGAGAGAGCCGCGGTATTAATGAATTCGCCGTCGCTGGTCAGGACGAAGTTGGTGATGACCCCGCCGGCGGCTTCGCTGCCGTCGAGCGTCACCTCACCGGTTGTCAGGTCGTAAACAAGGTCAGCCCGGGCGGGATCACCCGCGACCGCGATGATGCCGGCCGTGCTCAAAACACCCGACGTGGGTGCCGGAGCACCAAAGTTACCGAAGACCGTGCCAATATCGCCGTTGTCAACATCGCCGTCGCCGTCGAAGCTGCCGGAGGCCCAACCGGAATTGGTGGCCGAGGTATCAAAATTACCGAACACCGCGCCGATGTCGGAGTTGCCGACCGAGCCGTCCAAGTCCGCGTCACCGTAGTTCGTGCCCAGCACACCTTGCACCAGGTCGTCGACATCGGCTTGATTGATCGACAGGTCGCCGGTCATGTCGGCCGAGAGGTCGACGCGGTTGCCGTCGGCGAAGACCTTGCCGGCGACCTCGTTGATGTTGCCCCACTGGACGCCGTCGCTGAGATCGACCAGGGCGCTGACGGTGGGATCGACGTCCCACTTGAACTGCTCGTAGACGTAGTCGATGTCGTCCGCGTCCACCTTGCCGTCATCGCCGGTCGGGTCGGCTCCGGCGGCTTGGACGCCGCCGAAGATGTCGCCGCGGCTGTCGCCGGCGTCGTAGTTGGCGTTGAGCGAGCCGGCGTTACCCAGGGTGGTGCCGAAGAGGTTGCCGCCCGGGGTGGCGTTGTCGACCGCGGTAAAGTTGAACTTACGGTTGACGACGTTGCCGGTTTCGCCGGTCGAGCCGTCCTTAGCGCCCAGACCGTCGGCGAAGTAGCGGACGTCCTCTAGGTCGTAGTTGCCGTCGCCGTTGAAGTCGCCGAGGACCTCGAGCGAGGCGTTGCCGTCGGTGTCGGCCAGTTCGCCGGCCACGATCGGGTCAACCAAGCTGGCCCGGCTGTCGCGGGAAGCGACGGTGTTGCCGGCGGCGTCGACGAAGCTCGCGGCCCCGCCGTTGTAGACCGCGGCGCCGCTGTTGAGGTAGGCGGTGACCATGTCATCGACGTCGTCTTTGTCCCGGTCGCCGTCGCCGTCGAAGTCGCCCGCGATGGCGTTGCGGAGGTCGATCGGGTTGGCGGCGGACATGTTGACGTTTTCCTGGATGTCCTGGCCGTCGTTGGTGATGTAGTTGCCTCCGGTTTCGCCGTCGGTGTAGCTGCCGGCGATCCGCAGCGGGGTCCGGCCCAGGCTTACGCCGCCCCAGCCGGCCGACATGTCGGTCTCCAGCGGCAGGACGCCCGCGGCTTGCAGGGCGGTGTTGACCGCACTGGGCTCGAAGTTGTCCGGATCGGAGACCAACGGCAGGAACTCGACCGCGTCGGTGGCGGCAAACGAGGTGCCGAGCAGCTGGCCCGGCGTGCCGTCGTTGGCCGGGTCGTTCGGGGCGCTTTGGAACGTCGCGATCGATTCGGTGATGTTGCGGATGTAGAGGGCCGCGGCAGGGTCTTCCATCCGCTCGTGCGAAGCCGGAGCGGTACCGACCGAGGTAACAACTTCGTTGGCTCCGAGGGGCGAACCGTCGTCGTAGCGCACCGCGTTGGTTGCCTGATCGACGATGATGGTCCCGGCGTTGGGGTCGCCCAGCGTCGCGAACGTCTCGGCGCCACCGACCTGCCAGCCCTCGTTGGCGTTGCCGTTGAAGATGACGTTGTTGACCAGGTGGGTCGCGATCGTGTTGTTTTCGCCGGTGTCTCGCACGCCGTTGTCGTTGACGTCGTGGAAGAAGACATCGTTGGCCGTATCGAGCCCGACCGCGTCGTCGGCGACACCCAGGAACTGTCCGGGCCGAAGCATCTGGGGGCGGACGTAAACGGTGCCGCCGTCCGTGTCGTTCATGACGTTGAGGATCTCGATCTGGCCGTTGCCGTAGTGGTCGGCGGCCTTCGAGTCGCCGGCGTTGTCGACGATCCCGGTGTAGCCGACCGACAGGCGGTGGTTCTGGACCGTGTCTTCAAGACGGCTGGAGCTGTTCTTGTTGCCGCCGATGAACTGGTCGCCCAGGTCGTCGTTGGGGGCGGCGCGGCTCGACAGGCCGGTGTTTTCACCGGTGCCCCACGACGGGTCGACGCCGATCGAGTTCATCGCGCCGTTGCGGGTGCCTGAGCCCGAGTCGCGGGTTGTGGCGACGAGGTTCTCGCCGTTGTCCATCCGCCCGGTGACGAAGAGGTGTTGGAGTTCGGACTTCTTGATATTGCCGTCGGGGGTGTCGTCGGCGTCTTCGCCGTCGATGCCGGTGCCGTAGTTGGCGATGAAAGCGATCGGAACCCAGGCGAGTTCGGTGTCGTAAACCGTGGCGTTATCGTTCGAGGGGCCGGTGTTGAAGTTCAGGGTGTTGCCGTTGCTACCGGCGACGGTGGGGGTCAGCGATTCGAGCCCGTTCGACTGACCGGCCGCCTGGTCGCCCGCGCCCGAGCCGGTGGCGTTAGACGTGATGCCCGAGTTACCGTAGCCGACGGTCGCCGGCGCGGCGTCCCAGTTGGCCTTGCCCGGCTGCGTGACGAACCAGGTGGAGGGCACATCCATGACACCGATATCGACGATGGCCGGGCCGAAGAAGTTGGGCGTGGAGACCGGGGTGCCGTTGCGTAGGCTGGGGTCGGCGGTGTCGTTGGCTTCGATCGTGGCCCAACTCCCGGCGGCGGGGCCGTTGAGGGCGTTGTAGCCGACGAACTCCTCGAACCCGTCGCCGGAACCCGTTCCCCGGTACTGCACATCAAAAAATGTTCCGGCGAGCTGGTCGAAACTCGGCACCGTAAAGTCGGTGATCACACCGTCGCCGTCCACGTCGCTAGCGCTGTCGTTGGTGCTCGCGGGTGACTGAAAGAAACCTTCAAACAACGTTGCGCCCGAGATCGTGACGTAGTTGCCCGTTTGCGCGGCGGCGGACCCCGCCAACGCGGCCGCCATCAGGCTGGCCGTGCTGTATCTCACCGCCGCGCTCGAAGCTAAGCCTTTCCGGTCCATGACTCTCTTCTCCTTAAAGTAAATCTCACCCGGCTTACGAAACGATTCGCAAGCCCCTGACGATCTAAAAAAGACCTGTGTCAGAAACGAATCCGACCTAAGGGTTGTCGCGCACCGTGATGGTTTGACTCAATGAGTAGTACCGGTCGCCCCAGTCGCCATCGAGGACCGTATCCCGCACCGTTTTGCGGACGGTGTGGCCGTCCGCAAACGCGAAGTTTGCCGTGCCTTCGCCGCCGAGCTCGCCGTCGCCACCGGGGTGGTGACGGCCGACCGCGTTGATCGGAGCGCCGTCGATCGCGGTGGTGGTCGCGTTCAGAAGGTCTTCGTAGGGCGTGAAACGGTTGTTGATCGGGCCAACGAAAGCGCCGTAATTGGCTAACGTGCCGCCGTTGCCTTCGAGCGTTGCGTTAGGAACAAACCCGGTCGCGTCCGCCGGGGCGGCGGTCGGGTGCATAAACGGCTGAATGCCGCGATGTGCCTTGGACACGCCCGCGCCGTCGGCGATCGCCCGGTAGTTGTCGACAAACTCGGTAATCGAGATCGTGGCCGAGGGCAACGCGACCTCGCTTGCCCTCACCAGCCGCTGCTGATTGGCTCCGCTGTTGAACTTGTTGCGAGGGATGAGAACTTCGCTGGGCGCGTATGCGTTCCAGCGTGCTTGGCGGTCGATCCCCGCCCCGGCCCCGTCGGTCTGATCGGGGTGGAACGCGTCGTCACGCGGGTTGGTGGCGGGCAAGCCGCCGTTTTCCATTTCGGGGCAGGTGAAAGAGCTTTCTTCGACCGAGCCGTTGCTAAAAAGCAAATAAGTCCAGTGGACATAACCGCCTGTGGGATTCGAATTGGCGTCGTCCTGATAGGCCCAGTCCCAGCGAACCGCGGCACTGCCTCCACCATCCCATTGGTCGCCCGGCGATGCGTAGACGTAAGCGGGAGGATAAAACTCTTTGTTTTCGGCCACATAGGTTTCGGTGGCGATCATCACCTGCCGGGCGTTGCTGCCGCAGGCGATGGCTCTCGCTTCGCTGCGGGCGCTGCCGAGGACGGGCAGAAGGATGCCGATCAACAGAGCTATAATCGAGATTACCACCAGTAACTCGATCAGCGTGAAGCCGAGACGGGGACGTAAGTGGGTGCGGGCGGTTACCGACATGTAGGGCTGCTCCGGTGTCATTGGTACGGGGATGAGTTTCTGAATGTCGGGTCGAGATTGGGTCAGCGATCGGTGAAGATTCGGCGTAGGGACGGTCAGCTTTCGGGGGCCGGCTCGGCGGATTCGGCGTGTGTTTCGCAGAGGCGGTAGCCCTGGCCGCGGACGGTCTGGACCTGCACCGCGCCGGGGCCGAGCTTGCGGCGCAGGGCGGCGATGTGGTGCTTGATGCTCGCGCCCGCCGCGGCGGTTTGGCGCTGGGGGTGGCTCAGGCGGCGCTGGAACTGGTCGGGGGAGATAATCCACCCGGGCCGGTGCGCCATCGCAAACAGCAGGCGGAACTGCGTCAGCGTCAACTCGACCCGCCGCCGATCGACGTAGACCTCGTAGCGGTCGGGGTGGATCGTGATCCGGCCGACGCGGATCGCTTCCGCCTCTTCGGCCCGGCTCCGCACGGGGGGTGGGACGGTTGGGTCCATACCGGCAGTCCGCACAACAACACCCCACCCCGCTTGCGAAGGGTTCATGGGGTTTTGGTTCCCGGGGTTTGGTTGGGGTCGCAGCGTCGGTCGGGGAAAAAAATAACAACGCTTCGTCGAGGTTTTGCGAGGGAGTCGTTAGTAACCCCGCAGCGTCTCGCAAAGATGCCGCGAACGCGGCGTGAAGGACAGGTGAAGCCGGTGTGATCGGCCGACGAAACGGTTTACTAAAAAGACGACGACACTTTGCAGTGCCGTCGCCCGGAGGGAAAAGAGAGATACGGGTTGCCCGCCCTCGCGGAGTTGCTAAGTTCCGGGGGGGGCTTACATGCCGGCGGCCTGGAAGATGCCCTTGGCTTCGTCCATGGCTTCGAGCAGCTCCTGGCAGACCTCGTCGATGGCCGACTGGTTGAGGTTCAGGTGTTCGAGGATTTCGGGGGCGACGGGCGACTCGAGATCGACGTCGTGGGCGAAGCCCAGCTCCATCTTGCCGGCGATGTGGTCGGCGACGTGGACGAGGCAGGCCAGCGCCCGGTTCTTGTAGGCGAGGTCCATCGGGTGGTGGTGGAAGCCGGTGACGTACTGGAAGGACACCGGGAATTTCCAGAGCTTGCAGAGCCCTGCGCCGAACATCTCGTGGGTCGCGCCGACGCAGGCGAACTCGGCCTCACGGAGGCTGCCGCCCTCGGTTTCGACCTTGTTGAGGGCTTCGATGAACTTGGGGCGGCGGGCCTGGATTTCGACCATGATGCCGATGTCGTGGATCAGCCCGGCGAGGAAGGCCTCGTCGGGCAGGCCGAGGCCGCACTTGTTGGAGAGCAGGCGGGTGGCGGTGGCGGTGGCGATCGAGTGGGTCCAGAGGTCGCGGGCGTCGAAGTTCGGGGCGATCTTGCCGCCGCGGAAGAGCTTGGCGAGGCTGGCG
>JBCCRT010000044.1:0-20514 GCA_039201235.1 Planctomycetota bacterium | reverse complement strand
TCGCCGCCAGCGCCGCCGCCCGGAAACTATTCGGCAGCAGCACCGCCGTGTCGTAACGCTCCCGGCTCAGCCGCTTCGCCAGCCGGAACGCCGACGCCCCCTTGCCCCCCTTCGCCGCCGGCACCACCTCGTCGATCCACGGAAGCCCCTCGACCAACGCCGCCAGGTTCTCCCGCACCAAGACGCTCAGGTGCACGTCCGGCAACAGCCGCCGCAGCGCCCGCAGCGTCGGCGTCGCCATCAGGATGTCGCCGAACCACGTCGGCATCACCACGAGCAAACGCTCGGCCCGCCGATGCTGGTGCCGCCTGGACATGGCCGGAAAGTATACCGACCCACCACCGTGACCACGGGTAGCGGGCGGGCTTGCCCGCCCTTTCCCCCGCGTCACGACGGCCGCGTGAACAGCAGCGTCGCGATCACCGCCAGTTGCAGAAACACCGCCACCCCCATCCACCGCAGGAACGCCCCGTCGCCCCCCGCCCCGCCGCCCATCCACAACGCCCCGAGCAGGCAGATCGCCGCCAACGCCTGCAACGCCAACGCCACGATCCCCAGCTGCGGCACCTCGCCCGACGAGCCCCGCTGCATCCGCAACTCCTGCAGTACCAGCCGCATCGTCTTGTTCAACGGCCCCACCACCTCCGGCTCGGGTGCAATCTCAACCGGCGGCGGCGGCCCGGCGACCGACGCGGCCGGTTCGGCTTCCGGCGCCGCGGGCGGCGGTTCGCCTTCTGGCGGCGCCACCTCCTCCGGCCCGGGCTGAGCCGTCCACGGCACGAACGGACGCGGCTTGCCGCCCTTCGGCTCCGCCTCTTCCCGACCGGCCTCGGGCCCGGGTTCCACGTCTTTCCGCGGGGAAGCCTGAAGCTCCGCCATCGCCTCGGCGTCCCAACGCTTGCCCGCGATCCGTGCCCGGCTCACCGCCTCGGCCGCCTCAGGCTTGCGCTGCGACGCGATGACCCGCACCGCCTCGACCAGGCTCCGGGCCACGAAGTCCGGCTCGACCCGCTTGCCCCGCGACCGCTTGCCCTTTAGCTCCGGTTCGCCGTCTCCGTTCGACGACAGCAGCACCGTCCGACACCCCGCCGCCGCCCCCGCCTCGACGTCCCGCAGCGCGTCGCCCACCATCCAGCTCTGCGACAGGTCCAGGTCCAGGTCCGCCGCCGCCTGCGTCAGCATGCCCGGCTTCGGCTTGCGCGTCGGGTGCTCTTTCTTGTACGCCGCGACCGTCCCCTGCGGGTGGAACGGGCAGAAGTAGAACGCGTCGATCCGCGCCCCGTTAGCCCGCTGCCGGATCAGCGTTTCGATCCGGTCGTGCACCGCGTCGACGTCCGCCTCGGTGTACGCCCCGCGGGCCACCCCGCCCTGGTTCGTCACCACCACGACCCGGTAGCCCAGCCCGCAGACCGACGCCACCGCCGGGGCCGCGCCGCGGATCAGCCGCACCGCCTCGGGGTCGCCGAGGTCGCCGTCGTTGTGGATCAGCGTGTTGTCGCGGTCCAGAAACACCGCCGGCCGTTTCATGGCGAGCAGCCTAGCAAAGCCCGCGGCCGCCTAAAACAGCCGCGGCTCGGCCCCCGCCGCCAGCCGACGCCGGACCAGCCGCTCGATCTCCGCCACCGCCCGGTCGAAGTCGTCGTTGACCACGAACGCGTCGTACACGTCCGACTTCTCCGCGAACGCGATCTCCTTCCGCGCCAGCGCGAACCGCTTCTGGATCGTCTGCTCGTCCTCACGCTGCCGGCCCCGCAGCCGCGCCAGCAGCGCGTCCTCCCCCGGCGCCTTGATGAAGATCGCGAACGCCTCCGGCATCGCCCGCTTCACCTGCCGCGCCCCCTCGACGTCGATCTCCAGGATCACCACCCGCCCGCCGTCCAATTTCTCCTGCACATACTTCCGGGGGGTGCCGTAGTAGTTGCCGTTGTAGACCGCGTGCTCGAGCAGGTCGCCCGCCTCGATCGCCGCCTCGAACCGCGGCAGGTCGACGAAGTGGTAGTGCTCGCCGTCGACGTCGGACCGCGACGCCGGGCGGGTCGTCATCGACACCGACAGGTCCGCGTCGAGCCGGCCCAGCAGCGCGTTGGTCAGCGAGCTCTTCCCGACGCCCGACGGCCCGGAAATGATCAACAGAAAACCCACCTCCCCGCCCGCTCCGTCTCGCCGTCCCTGCGTCATCGCGGGATGGTAACCCAAAGCCCGCCCCCGGAAGCCCCCCGGAATCTCGGCAACCCCGCTCAAGCGGGGTTGCCCCTCCCTATCGAATTACCAAAGAGCGGGCACCCCACGCCCCACCCCCTCCGCTTCGC
Organism: Planctomycetota bacterium; assembly: GCA_039201235.1. Classification (GTDB taxonomy): domain Bacteria; phylum Planctomycetota; class Phycisphaerae; order Phycisphaerales; family Phycisphaeraceae; genus Algisphaera. The sequence continues at coordinate 18,205 of JBCCRT010000044.1, read as the reverse complement.
GGCCGCCGCGGCGGGGTGGTGAGGTCACTGGTTCTCGTATCGATCCACCACGGAGATCACGGAGACACGGAGGCACGGAGAAGAAACAGAAATCTGATTTTAAAAGCCCTCGCTTCCGGCCTTCCTCCGTGACCTCCGTATTCTCCGTGGTGGATCGATACGAGTCCCAGCCAACCTCACGGGCGTGCGCCCCCGGCCAAGCCGCTGGTGCCGTTGACCCACGGGGTTCCCGACAAGGTGGTACCCACGGCATCGCCGCCGACACGCGGTCACTCGACCCGGCCGTCCGCCGCGGGCGGGCCCGGCCTTGCCTGTACCGGGGTCCCGCCGGCCAACGGGGGCCGACACCAGGGGGCGAAGCGCACAATTTGTGCGCGAATCTTGCCGAATCCACCCCGGAAGAAACACCGCAGCTTCCGGCGGGCACACGGGTTGAAATTTTTTTCGCCGTCCGTGATTTTTGGTCGCAAAACAACGCGATCCCGTGCGCACGGACGCGCCCGCTCAGGCGCTCAACTCTTTCTCCACCTTCCACCCGAACCCCCGGCGGTTGTCGATCCAACGCAGCCAACTCGGCGTAAAGACGTAGAAGCTCTGCCGCTCCGCCGCGTCGCGGAACTGCGGCAGCGACCGCACGAAGTCGAACTTCGCGGTGTAGCGGTCCCAGACGCGGCGCCACTCGGCCTGGCCCTTGGCGATCGCCGGGGCGACCGTACCCCGCAGCTGCAGGCCGTGCAGCGTCTCGGCGTGGTCGCGGTGGGCGTAAACGGTCAACGCCGCGTCCGCCCGCTCGGCCAGGTGCCGGCTGTGCTGCGACGTCGGCGACGAGACCCAGATCAGCCGCCACCCGCTGTCGTGGGCGTACTGCACGTTCGCCGCGTAGGGGCAGCCCTCACCGTCCACCGTCGCCAGCGTCGCGGTGCGGCTGGTGGCCAGGAAAAGCTCGATCTCGCGGTCAAAACCCTGCATGAATCGGGACGTTGTCAGACCCATGAAGCGATCGGTTATCGCCTGGCGGGACCTTAAGCGGGGGCCGACGCGAAGCACCGGCCGATGCGGTCGAGCGCTTCTTCGACCTTGTCGCGGTGGTTGAACGCGCTGAGCCGGAAGAAACCTTCGCCCGCCGCGCCGAATCCACTTCCGGGGGTGCCGACGACGTGGGCGTCGTGCAGCAGCCGGTCGAAGAAGTCCCACGACTTCAGGCCGTCGGGCGTCTGCACCCAGACGTACGGGGCGTGCACCCCGCCGTGGACCGTGAAGCCCGCGCCGGTCAGCCCCTCGCGGATCCGGCGGGCGTTGTCCATGTAGAACGCGGTCAGCCGATCGACCTCGGCCCGGCCGTCTTGCGAGTAGACCGCCTCGGCCCCGCGCTGCACCACGTACGACACGCCGTTGAACTTCGTCGACTGCCGGCGGTTCCACAGGCCGTGCAGCTCGACGTCGCCCCCGGAAGCGTCTTTGCCGGTGAGCCCCTTGGGCACGACGGTGAACGCGCAGCGGGTGCCGGTGAACCCGGCGTTCTTCGAGAAGCTACGCAGCTCGATCGCGCAGCGGCGCGCCCCGGGGATCTCGTAAATCGAGTGCGGCACAGGTTGGCCGTCGTCGGCCGGGATCTCGTCGTCGATGAACGCGTGGTACGCCGCATCGAACAGGATCAGCGTGTCGTGCTTCAGCGCGTAATCGACCCAGGCTTTGAGGGCGGTCCGCGACGCGACCGCGCCGGTCGGGTTGTTGGGGTAGCAGAGGTAGACCACGTCGACCGGCGTGCCGGGGATGGCGGGCTCGAAGCCGTTGGCCGGGTTCATCTCGAGGTAGACCAGCCCGGCGTACCGGCCGGTTTCGTCGGCCGGGCCGGTGTTGCCCGCCATGACGTTCGTATCGACGTAGACCGGGTAGACCGGGTCGCAGACCGCGACGGTGTTGGCCGGTCCGCTTCCGGGGGGGGCCATGATGTCCAGGAGGTTGCCGCCGTCGCACTTGCTGCCGTCAGAAACGAAGATTTCGTCGGCCGAGACGTCGCAGCCGCGGGCCCGGTAGTCGTACTCGGCGATCTTGTCACGGAGGAAGGCGTAGCCCTGCTCCGGGCCGTAGCCGCGGAAGCCGTCGGGCGTGCCCATCTCGTTCACCGCGTCGATCATCGCCTGCCGGCAGGCGGCGGGCAGCGGCTCGGTGACGTCGCCGATGCCGAGCTTGATCAGGCTCGCGTCGGGGTTCGCGTCGGCGAAGGCGTTGACCCGCCGGGCAATCTCGGGGAACAGGTAGCCGGCGGCGAGCTTGAGGTAGTGGTCGTTGATGCGGGGCATGGGGCTACTTTCAGCGGTTATTTAGCCACGGATGAACGCGGATGAACAGGGATGATGAGTGGTAGGGGTGAGTTCGGAACGGGGCCGCGGTGGCAGATAACTTTTGGGTTTATTTTCTTATCCGTGTTTATCCGTGGCTAAACCTTGTCTTGGGCGAATTCTTTTGCGGCCGCCAAGGCTTCGGGGAGCTTGGCGGCGTCCTTGCCGCCGGCCTGGGCCAGGTCGGGCCGGCCGCCGCCGCCGCCGCCCACGATCGGGGCGACGTGCTTGATCCAGTCGCCGGCCTTCAGGCCCTTCGCGATCACGTCCGGGGGCACAGACGCGATCATCGCGACCTTGCTCCCGCCGCTCGGGGCCGAGGCCAGAAACAGGGCCGCCTCCGGGTGATTCTTACGCACGACGTCCATCGCGGTACGGAGCGTCTTGCCGTCGGCGCCCGGGACGTCGGCCACGATCACCGGGCCCGACTCCGCCTCGGCCAACGCACGGGCCGCGGCGACGACGCCCCGCTCCGCCTGCTGGCCGGCCGCCTTCTGCTGCGCCTTGACCCGCTGCCCGAGCCCCGCCAGCTTCTCCCGCAGCACGCCGCGGGCCCGCAGCGGCAGCGTCGCGGCTTCGAGGTCTTTGTTGAACGCTTCGGCCCGGGCGGGCAGGCTGTCGTCGGAGATTTTCGCTAGTTCTTCCGCAACTTCATCGAGGTTTCGGGCTTCGGCCCTTGCGCGCTTCGCGGCCGGGCCGGTCAGGGCGGTCACGCGGCGGACGCCCTTGCTCACCGCCTCCTGCGACACGACGCAGAACGCCTCGGCCTCGCCCGTCGTCGCGGCGTGGGTGCCGCCGCAGAACTCGATGCTGTGGCCGGGCCAGTCGCTGTTTTCCGGGTCGGCGACGAGCCGATCGACGGGCACGCCGACGCTCACGACCCGGACGTGGGGCGGGTACTTCTCGCCGAAGACCGCCCGCAGCCCGTTGATCCGCAGGGCCTGCTCCTGCGGCACGACCTCGGCGAACACCGGCAGGTTCTTGCCGATGTCGGCGTTGACCTGATTCTCTACTTTCTCAATCTCTTCCGGGGTCAAGGCCGAGCCGTGAGAAAAGTCGAAACGCAGCTTTTCGTCGTCGACGAATGAGCCCTTCTGGTCCGCCTCGGGGTTAACGTGGTCGCGCAGCGCCCGGTTCATGACGTGCGTCGCGGTGTGGTTCTTGCGGATCAGGGCGCGTCGCTCGGCGTCGACGGCCAGGGCGCAGTGGGTCTCGCCCTCGACGGTCTCGATGGTGCCGGCGGTGAGGGTGGCGAGGTGGAGGTGGACGCCGCCGACCTTGATTGTGTCGTTGACGCGGAGCCGGGCGACCTGGCCGCCGGTGGGGGAGGGGGACTGGCGGGCCATGATGGTGCCGGTGTCGCCGACCTGCCCGCCTGCCTCGGCGTAGAAGGGGGTCATCTGCAACACGACCGCGACTTCGTCGCCGGTGTTGGCGGTCGTCGTCGATTCGTAGGCGTCGCCGGCTTTCTTGAACAAGTGCAGCGTGTTGGCCTGGAAGGGGGCTTCGGTGACATCGTGGCCGGTGAAGTTCGTGGCGACGAACCACCCGGCGTCGAGGCCCTTGGCGACGAGCTCGGTGAGGGACGCTCTGGCGTCGCCGCCGCCCGTTTCACCGCGGGAGATGTCGGCGTGTCGGGCGCGGGCTGACTCGTAGCCGGGGACGTCGACGGACAGGCCGCGTTCCTCGGCCATGACGTGGGTGAGGCTGAACGGGAAGCCGTAGGTCGCTTCGAGGTCGAACGCGGTCGCGCCGTCGAGCGTGTCGCCGGGACGCAGGTCGGCCACGGCGCGGTCGAAGATCGAGAGGCCGCGTTCGAGGGTTTCGCGGAACGCGATCTCTTCTTCACGCAGCTCGGCGGCGATGGCGTCGGCGGCCCGGACGGTCTCGGGGAACGTCCGGCCCATGGCCTCGACGACGGCCGGCACGAGCCGGTAGAAGAACGGCTCCTCGACGCCGAGCGCCTGGTGCCCGTAGCGCACGGCCCGCCGGAGGATGGTGCGCAGCACCGCGTTGCGGCCCTTGTTGCCGCAGTGCGCCCCGTCGGCGAGCGCGAAGGTCAGCGTGCGGATGTGGTCGGCGATCACGCGGTAGGCCGTATCAACCGGACTGTCGAAGGTGCCTTCGCCCCCGGAATAGGCCGGGGCACCGGTGACGTTCTGGATCGCGGCGAAGATCGGCGTGAAGACGTCGGTGTCGTAGTTGCTGTCCTTGCCCTGCAGGACGCGGACGATGCGCTCGAAGCCCATGCCGGTGTCGACGTGCTTGGCGGGTAGCGGTTCGAGGCCGCCGGTGGTCAGGCGGTTGTACTGGATGAAGACGAGGTTCCAGATCTCGACGACGACGTCCTGGCCGTCGGCGTTGACGAGCCCGCCCCCGGAATAATCGCGGCTGCGATCGTAATGCAGTTCCGAGCAGGGGCCGCAGGGGCCGGTGTCGCCCATCTCCCAGAAGTTGTCTTTCTTGTTGCCGGGATGCACGCGATCACCCGGAAGTTTTTTCAGCCACAGGTCGCGTGCTTCGTGATCCGGTTCGAGCCCCAGCTCGGCGTCGCCCTCGAAGTAGGTCGCGTGCAGCCGCTTCGGGTCGAGGTTCCACCAGTCGGGGGAGGTGAGCAGCTCCCAGGCCCAGTCGATGGCGTCGGCCTTGAAGTAGTCGCCGAAGGACCAGTTGCCGAGCATCTCGAAGAAGGTGTGGTGGTAGGTGTCTTTGCCGACGTCGTCGAGGTCGTTGTGCTTGCCGCCGGCGCGGATGCACTTCTGGGTGTCGACGGCCCGGGTGTAGGTCCGCGTTCCGGTGCCGAGGAAGACGTCTTTGAACTGGTTCATCCCGGCGTTGGTGAACAGCAGGGTGGGGTCGTCGTGGGGCACGACGGGCGACGACGGCACGGCGGTGTGGCCGGCCTTCTGGACGAAGAAGTCGATGAACTGCTGGCGGATGGCGTCGGCGGTGGGCGTGAGCATCGAAGCGGCGGAGTATAGCTGACCCCCCGGAAGTGAAGCGGGGCGGGGCGTGGACGGGAGCGTGGAGGTGACGGGCGGGCCTCACCCCGCCGCGAGCAGCAGGAACAACGCCACGGCCGCGGCGCAGACGTAGCTGAGCCGGTCGCGGATGGCGAAGGCGATCGGGTCGTCGTGCAGCTCGCCGCGGTAGGCGAGGAACCACACCCGCAGGACCCAGAACATCATGACGGGCATGACGAGCCAGAGCACCCAGGGGTGTTCGTAGGGCGGGTCGATGCCGATGGTCTGGGCGACGGCGGCGGCGCGTTGCTGGGCGTTGATGAAGAGGCTGAACACGAGCAGGGCCATGAACCCGGCGGTGGGCCCGACGTTGCCGATCAGCGGCAGGTCGTCGCGGCGGTAGCCCCGGCGGGCGTTGGCCTTGCCGTCGCCGGCGGCGGCGAGCTCGGTGTACCGCTTGGCGAACGCGAGGCTGATGAACATGAACGCGCAGAAGGCGAGCAGCCACTGCGACGGGAAGGCGTCGGGCACGAGCAGCCCGCCGGCGATGACGCGGTGGGTGTACAGCCAGCCGAGCAGGATCACGTCGACCAGCAGCCGGCGTTTGAGCGAGAACGAGTAGGCCGTGGTCAGCACGAGGTACAGCACGACCCAGCCGAGGAACGCGAGGCCGCCGAACGCCGCGAGCAGCAGCCCCAGCCCCAGCAGCCCGAGCCCGAGCTTCAGGGCGGTGGGGACCGCGACGGTCGCCGCGGCGAGGGGCCGGCGGCGCTTGGTCGCGTGCCGGCGGTCGGACTCGATGTCGACCAGGTCGTTGAAGATGTAGATCGACGACGCCGCGGCGGAGAACGCGGCGAAGCCCAGCAGCACGATCAGCAGGTTGGTGAGCGTGACCGCCTGGCCCATCAGCATCGGCACGAAGATCAGCGCGTTCTTGGCCCACTGGTGCGGCCGGGCGAGCTTGACCAGCGGACGGAAGCCCCGAGCCTTCGCGGGTTTCTCGAACGTGCGCTCGACGTTGCCCGCCTTCTCGCCCGCCTCCCGCAGGCCGCGCGACGGGTCGACGAGGTACAGCTTCCGGCAGGCGGCGACGAGCGGCAGGTCCGCGTCGCTGTCGCCGACGTAGTCGAACGTCTCGCCCACCGCCTCCCGGATCGCCGCGATCTTCGCCGCGCCGCGGCGGTTGTGCGTCGCGTCGCTGCCGATGACGTGGTCGAACAGCCCCAGGTGCTCGGCCACGGCGTCGGCGTACTTCTGGTGCGACGCGGTGGCGAGCACCAGCGTCCGCCCCGCCTCCTTCTGCTCCCGCAGGAACGCCAGCACCTCCTCGTGGTACGGCAGCGTCGCCGCGTCCAGCTCGACCCGCTCCGCGATGCGGTGCTTGAGGTTCGCCTTACCCCCCGCAATCCCACTCGGCAGGCTCAACGCCCGGGCCGGCTCCTCGCCGAGCAACTGAAACAACGACTCCCACAACAAATCACTACGCAACAACGACCCATCCAAATCCACGCACAACGCCACCCCCCCGCCCCCGGAAGTTTCCACTGCGCCGGGGGTAGCTGTGGGTTGTGGGTCCGTCTTGGTTTGCGTCACCTCGCTCACGCCGCACCCCCCATCGCCTGCGCCTTCCGGGTGCGAACCAGATCGCATACCGCGACGATCGGCAACGCCGCGAGCATCGCGATGAACGGCACGCTCGGCCAGTGGTAGCGGTCCTGGACCACGACGATCGCATGCACCGTCAGGAAGTAGCCCCAGTAGACCACGGCCGGGTGAAACAACATCACGAAGAACCCGCGGACCGTGCCGCCACGGACCCAGAGCAGCAGCATCCCGCCGAGGCCCGAACCGAGCATGACCCACCAGTACGCGGTGCTGGCGAGCTTGAGCGGCCCGACGAACCCGTCGCCGCCGAAGCGTTGCTCCAGGCCGCCGGCGTTCCACACGACCCCGATGGTCTCGCGGTCGTGCAGCTTGACCGCCTTGATCAGGGTGCGTTGAACGAACGCCGCCGGGTCTTGCTTGATGTAGTCCAGCGCGAGGTCTTTGAGGTAGGCGTCCCGCCGCACCTCGGACATCGCCGCGGTCTCCGGCGGCAGGACGGCGTAGACCCCGTCGGTCCCGGGGTGGTTGCCCATCCAGAAGTTGGCCCCCGAGTTGGCCGACACCAGCACGAACTCGCCCAGCGCCCGCTGGTTGCGGAAGCTCCAGGGCAGCACCACCGCGATCATCACCACCGCCGCGAGCCCCGCGTGCAGCGTCGGCTTGATCACCCCCCGTAACCCCTCCTTGTTCTGCGCCACCGCCACGATCACCAGCAGCACCGGCACCAGCAGCGCCGTCGGCCGAACTAGGCAGGTCAGCCCCAGCAGCACGCCCACGACCGGGACGCGGACGAACCCCCGGCCCGCCTCGAGCCGGTGCCAGGCGTAGACCGCGGCGAGCAGCCCGAAGGCGAACAACAACTCGCTGGCCAACAGCGTGGTGAAGCCGATCTGCCCGGGCCACAGCGCGAGGCACAGCCCCGCCGCCGTCGCGTGCCGCGGCGTGAGCCAGCGGGCCGCCAGCAGCATGACGAACGCGATCGTCGCGACGTTGGCGATCAGGTTCACCGCGACGACGGGCGCGTAGGTGTCGCCGAAGACCGCGAAGCCCGCGGCGTAGACCGCCGGGGCGCCCACGGCCCAGTACGCCGTCGGCGTGAAGTCGTCGGGGTTGGCGTCTTCGCGGAAAGGTTCGAGGCTGTAGCCGTGCCCCGCCGCGAGGTTCCGCGCCATCGTGTCGTACGCCCCCGGGTCCGACACCGGGACCACCGGCACCAGCACCGCCCACGCCACCCGCACCACGACCGCCAACACCAGGATGCGCCAGAACCACGGCACGCGGACGGGCTTGCGCGTGGGGGCATCGCTTCCGGGGGTGTCGCTTCCAGGGGTAGGGTCGGTCATCGGTCGTGTGGCACCCTGAACGAGACGCGGCCCGGCCGTGCGGCCGTGAACGCCAGTTTAATCACGCTATCGACCGGGCCGCCCCCCCCGCTTGACCGCCGCCACGGGGTTACAGTCCGGACACGTCCGACGCGTCTGACGGGAGGGTGAGGCTCCCGCCGAACCGCGAGTCGCAGAAACGTAGCGGCTCGGCGGGAGCCTCGCCCTCCCCATCGACGCCCTCTGAAAGCGACATTCCAGCGACGCGTAGCGTCGCGGCTAACCTTCACCCCCAGAACCCAGACCCCAGACCCCGAACCTCAGACCCCACCCCCCCATGCTCGAACAGCCCACCGACCCGCAGCGCCGCAACCTCGTCGTCGTCGGCGGCGGGTTCGCGGGCCTGACGTTCATCAAGCACTGCCGGGTCCGGTCCTCGCCTGCCGGCCCGGCCCCCGAGGTCGTGCTGATCGACAAGCAGAACCACCACCTCTTCCAGCCACTGCTGTACCAGGTCGCCATGGCAGGCCTGGCCTCGACCGAGATCGCCGCGCCGCTGCGGGGCGTGCTGTCGGGCCGGCGGGACGTGACCGTGCTGATGAACGAGGTCACGTCGATCGACCCGCACCGCCAGCGGGTCGTGATGGGCGACCGGGAGATCGCCTACGACTACCTCGTGCTGGCCGCCGGCGGGCGGACGAGCTACTTCGGCAACGACCGCTGGGAGGCCCACGCGCCGGGGCTCAAGACGATCAACGACGCGCTTCGGATCCGCCGCGGCGTGCTGTCCGCCTTCGAGCGGGCCGAGGCGTCGATGGACACCGCCGAACAGGAGCGGCTGATGAACATCGTGGTCGTCGGCGGCGGGCCCACGGGCGTCGAGCTCGCCGGCGCGATGGGCGAGCTGGTCCAACGCGTCTTCCACCGCGACTTCCGCCGGATCGACGTGCGGGCCACCCGCGTGATCCTCGTCGAGAGCAACGACCGCCTGCTCAAGACCTACCCCGACGACCTCTCGGCCAGCGCGCTACGCCAGCTCGAGTCGCTCGGCGTCGAGGTCCGGCTCAACACCCGCGTCGCCGACGTCGACGCCGAGGGCGTCGACCTGAGCGACGGGAGCCGGATCGAGACCCGCAACGTGCTCTGGGGCGCGGGCGTCCGCGCGAGCGAATTGACGGATTCGGTGGCGGCCGACGAACACCGCGACCGCGGCGGACGCATCGCCGTCCTGCCCGACCTCTCCGTCCCGGGGCACCCGGAGGTCTTCGCCATCGGCGACCTCGTCCGCCTCACCGACCCCGACGGGCAGGAAGTCCCCGGCGTCGCGCCGGCGGCGATGCAGATGGGCAAGCACGCCGCGAAGCTGATCGCCAAGGAGCTGCGCAACGGGCCGACGCCGCCGGAAGAGCGCGAGGCGTTCGACTACTGGGACAAGGGGTCGATGGCGACCATCGGCCGCAAACGCGCGATCGCCCATGTCGGCCGATTCAAGCTCACCGGGCTGCCCGCCTGGCTCGCCTGGCTCGGCGTGCACCTGATGTTCCTCGTCACCTTCCGCAACAAGGTGCTGGTGATGATCCAGTGGTTCTACGCCTACGTCGCCTTTCGCCGCGGGGCCCGCATCATCGTCCCCCGCGAGTGCGGCTTCGACGAAACCGGCAACCGCCCCCCGGAATAGGGGCCGGGTCCGGACCTGAGGTTGCAAAATTCCGGGGGGCGGTGGAGGCTGGGGGCTTGAACCGCTGGTCCCTGCTGAGTCTGGCCGTCTGCGGCGTGGTCGCCCTGCCCACGCTCGGGGTCTTCGGCAGCGTATTCGTGCCCGGCGGCGAGGAGTGGCAGCACCTCGTCGAGACCCGCCTCGGCGAGTACGCCCGCAACAGCCTGTGGCTGGTCTTGATCGTCTGCACCTCGGCGGCGGTGATCGGCACGGCCGCGGCGTGGGTCGTCACCGCCTTCGACTTCCCGGGCCGGCGGCTGCTGTACTGGGCGCTGCTGCTGCCGCTGGCGGTCCCGGCGTACCTCTCGGCCTACGCCCTGACCGACCTCTTGCAGTTCAGCGGGCCCGTGCAGACCGCCCTGCGTGAAGCCTTCGGCTGGTCGCGGCGCGACTACTGGTTCCCCGAGGTCCGCTCGCTCGGCGGGGCGGCGGCGATCCTCACGTTCTCGCTGTACCCCTACGTCTACCTCGCGGCCCGCACCGCGTTCGTCGAGCAGTCGAGCGGGGCACTGGAAGTGGCGCGGACGCTGGGGCGGGGGCCCTGGCGCAGCTTCTTCACGCTGGCGTTGCCGCTGGCCCGGCCGTCGATCGCGGCGGGCACGGCGCTGGTCGCGATGGAAACGCTGGCCGACTTCGGCGCGGTGGACTACTGCGCCGTGGACACGTTCGCGCTGGGCGTGTACCGCACCTGGCGCAGCCTCGAGTCGCCCGTCACCGCGGCGCAGCTCTCGGCGGTGCTGCTGTCGGTCGTGGCGGTGCTCGTCTTCGCCGAGCTGCTCGCCCGGCGGCGGGCCCGCTTCTTCCAGCTCACGACGCGGAGGCAGCCGGTGCGGCGGCAGCGTTTGGGTTGGCGCGGCAGCGTCGCCGCGCTGCTGGTCTGCGGCCTGCCGGTCGCGCTGGGCTTCGGGCTGCCGGCCGGCGTGTTCGTGCACATGGCCTGGACCACCGGCGACGCCCGGGCCTGGGAAGTGGTCCGCGACTTCACCGGCAACTCCGTCGGCCTCGCCGCGACCGCCAGCGCCCTCGCGGCGACACTCGCCCTGGTCGTCGTCTACGGCCGACGCCTCGGAGGCGGCGTGGTCCACGCCGCCGCGGGACGCGTCGCCGGGCTGGGTTACGCCCTGCCCGGCACGGTGATCGCCGTCGGGCTGATCATCCCGCTGACCTGGGTCGACCACCGGCTCAACGCCGCGGCCGACGCCGCCTTCGGCTGGCGCCCGGGGCTGATCCTCACCGGCGGCGTCGCCGCCGTCGTGCTCGGCTACCAGTGCCGGTTCCTCGGCGTCGCGCTGGCGATGCTCGACGCCAGCCTCGGCCGGGTCCGCCCCACCCTCGACGACGCCGCCCGCACCCTCGGCGCGTCGCGCCTCCGCATGGTGCTGCGCGTCCACCTGCCGCTGCTGCGGTCCAGCGTCGCCGCGGCGGTGCTGCTGGTGTTCGTCGACGTGGTCAAGGAGCTGCCGGTGACGCTGATGCTCCGGCCATTCAACTTCGAGACCCTCGCGGTGCGGGTCTACCAGCTCGCCAGCGACGAGCGGCTCGACGAGTCGGCGTTCGGAGCGCTGGTCATCATCGGCGTCGGCCTGCTGCCGGTGGTGATCCTGTCCCGCCTGATCGACCGCCACGGCCGGGAGAAACAGTCATGACCCCCGGAACCGACCCCACCGCGCCGATGCTGGAGCTCCAAGGGGTGACGTTCGCCTACGGCCGGGGCCCGCGGGTCGTCGAGGACGTCGGCCTCACGCTACGCCCGGCCGAGGTCCACGCGCTGCTGGGCGACTCGGGCAGCGGCAAGTCCACGCTGCTGCGGCTGATCGCCGGGCTCGAACGGCCCGACGCCGGCCGTATCACGCTGGGCGGCGACGTCCTGGCCGACGGCCCGTCGCGCAACGTCCCGCCGGAGCGTCGGCCCGTGGGCATGGTGTTCCAGGACTTCGCGCTGTTCCCCCACCTCAGCGTCCGCCGCAACGTCGCCTTCGGCATGGGCCGACGCCCCGACGCCCGGGCCGAGGCCGACCGCCTACTCGGCCGCGTCGGCATGACCGGCTTCGGCGACGCGATGCCTCACACCCTCAGCGGCGGGCAGCAGCAGCGCGTCGCCGTCGCCCGGGCGCTCGGGCAGGCGCCGCGGGTCATGCTGCTCGACGAGCCGTTCTCCGGCCTCGACGCGACGCTGCGCGACCGGGTCCGGGCCGAGACGCTGGCGGTGCTGCGCGACGCCGGGGTCGCCGTGCTGATGGTGACCCACGACCCCCGCGAGGCGGTGCAGTCCGCCGACACGATGAGCATCATGCGCGGCGGCCGCCTCACCCGCAGCGGGACGCCGGGCGAGCTGTGCCGGAAGCGCCGCGTCGAGACCGCCGGGCCCGACGGCGCGGTCAGCTTCGACTGCATCGAACTCATCGACGGGTAGCCGCGTGGCTGCGCCACGCCGGCCGGCGACGCGTAGCGTCGCGGCTACGGTTGCGCCGCGCGCCAGCGCTGTACGAACGCGGCGTACTGCTCCGGCGTGTCGATGCCGGGGTGCGGGGCGTCGGCGTGGACGACCGCGATCGCGTGGCCGTGCTCCAGCACCCGCAGCTGTTCGAGCTGCTCGGCCTGTTCGAGCGGCGTCGGTTCGAGCGTCGGGTACTTGGCCAGGAACTCGCGGCGGTAGGCGTAGAGCCCGGGGTGCTTGTACATCGTCACCTTCGGCCGGGTGCCGAGCAGCTCCGCGTCGCGGTCGTACGGGATCGGCCGGCGCGAGAAGTACATCGCCCGGCCGCGGCAGTCGAGCACCAGCTTGACCACGTTCGGGTTGTTCGGGTCCTCGTCCGGGTCGAACGGCGAGGCGAGCGTCGCCATGTCGCAGGACGCGTCCCGGCTCAAACCCTCGACCAACGCGTCGATCGTCTCGGGTGGCACCTCCGGCTCATCGCCCTGCACGTTGACGACCAAGCTAAAAGGGGTCAGACCCCTTTTTTCTAGGGCGGCGACGGCCTCGGCGATGCGCGACGTGCCGTTGGGGTGATCGGCCGCGGTCATCACCGCCTCGCCGCCGAAGCCGACCACGGTGTCGCAGATCCGCTCGTCGTCGGTCGCCACGACCACGCGGTCGATCGTCGCGCAGCAGCGGACCTGTTCGACGACGTGTTGGATCAGGGGCTTGCCGGTCTCGGCCGCGAGCGGCTTGCCGGGGAACCGCGACGAGGCGTAGCGGGCGGGAATGACGGCGAGGGCAGACGGCAAAGGTGAAGCCAAAGGGAAAGATCGGTCAGCCGCGCAGCTCTTCGAGCAGCGCCGCCGACTTCTTCTTCTGGTCCATGATGTCTTTGTAGTTGATGTCGGCCTGCAGCAACTCCGACGCCAACGCGCTGGCTTCTTCCGCCTGCTCAACCTTCTTGGCTTTCTCGGCCGAGGCGAGCAGGGTGGTCATCTTGTGGTAGCGCAGCTCCTTGCCCAGCGTGTCGTCGGGGATCGGGTGGCCCGCGATGCCGTCGGCGAAGGTGTCGATCGCCTCGTCGAGCCAGTTCTTGTCCACGAAGCAGCGGCCCAGCAGCAGGAACGCCTGGCCCTTGCTCTTGGGCTCGCGTTTGGCGTCCTGCAGCAGGCCGATGGCCTCGTCGATCAGCCCGGCCTGGTACATGCGTTTGCCCAGCTCGAACTTCAGCTTCAGGTCGGTCGGGTAGTTCTTGACGCGTTCCTGGTACTCGCCGAGCTCGAACTTGGTCTTCTCGGCCTGGATCTCCTTGAGCCGGCCGGTGAAGTAGTCGTTGCCGGGATCGACCTCGAGGTTCTTGCGCATGTCGCGCAGCTCGCGGTTGAGCTGCTTGATCTTGACGTCGCCGACGCGGACCTTGTGGCGGTACTGGCCGGTCTGCTCGTGGGCGACGCCGAGGAGTTTGATCGCCTCCTCCTCGGCGTCGTAGTCTTCTTTCTTGAGCAGGGCGTCGACGAGCTTGGCGAGGCGGTCGACGTCTTCGGGGTCTTCCTCGTACTCGGCCCGTCGTTTGGCGATCGCCTGATCGACGGCCGAGAGGGCGCGGGTGTTGCCCTGCTGCGAGGCGAGGGCCTGCTCGGCGTCGGCGACGTTGTCGCGGAAGCCGCCCTGGTCGGTCGAGGTGTTGGTCGCGGCGTAGTGCTCGGCCTCGAGGTTCTTCAGCTCGGCGAGCAGGTTCTGGTTGTTCATGTCCAGGCGGATCGCCTTCTTGCAGGCCTCGATCGCCTTGTCGAACCGGCCGACGGCGGCGAAGTGGTCGCGGACCTGGACGTAGTCCTTGGCCTTGGGCTTGGGCCCCGGCATCTCGAGGGCCATGCACCCGATCCAGTAGGCGACCTCGCCGAGGTGCAGGTTGTCGAAGGCCCGGTCCGCCTCGACGGCCCGCTTCATGAACTCGCGCATCGACGCGGGGACGCCGAAGTCCATCGCCCAGAGGCGTTCGGCGTCGAGCATCTTCGACACCGCGTCGCCGCCGGAACTTTTCAGCTTGTCCTTGATCCCGGGTTTCTTACCGCCGGCGACCTTGCGGTGCTTGGCGATGTCGAGCAGCTGCTCGTGGCGGTCCATGTTGTCGGGGTCTTGGCGCAGGCCGTCGATGTAGAGCTCGACGGAGTAGTCGTAGTTGCGGGTCTCGGCGGCGGCCTCGGCGTGGTCGAAGAAGCGGCGGGCCTTGCGCGGGTTCCCGTCGTAGGTCTGGCCCGTCTCGGCGGGCGTTTCCGGGGGTTCCGGCGTCGCCTCGCCGCCGTCGGCGGGTGGGGCGTCGGCCGGGGCCTCGGGTTCCTTGCTTTTTTTCTTGCCGAACAGGGCCACGCGGGGTTCCTGGAGATGGGACCGGATCAGCGGCCGGACGCCGCGGCCCGCAATGTAATCTATGCCGCTCGACCGGGCGATCCCGGCCGGTTCTTCTTTTGGAGTGAATCCGACATGACCCGACTCGCCATCCACGGCGCCGCGGGGCGGATGGGCCAACGCCTCGTCGCCCTGGCCGGCGACGAGCCGCAGCTGACCGTCACCGCCGCGGTCGACGCTTCGGACCCCACGGGTGACCGCCTCGCTCCCGACGTGGCCGACGTCGTGATCGACTTCACGCTGCCTGACGGGTTCCGGCAGGCCCTGGCGTTCTGTGTGGAACACCGCACCGCCCTGGTCGTTGGCACCACCGGCCTGACCGCCGCGGACCAGCAAGCCCTCGACGACGCCGCGGAAACCATCCCGCTGATCCAGGCGACCAACTTCAGCCAGGTCGTCAACGTGCTGAACCACCTCGCCGCGCAGGCGGTCCGCCTGCTGGGCGACGGCTACGACCTCGAAATCCTCGAGGCCCACCACCGATACAAGCAGGACGCGCCGTCGGGCACGGCCCTGACGCTGGCCCGCGTCGTCGCCGAGGCCGCGGGGCGCGACTTCGAGCGGGTCGTGAAGCTCGCCCGCCACGGCGACGACCCCCGAAAGCCCGACGACATCACCGTGCAGACCCTGCGCATCGGCGACCACGCCGGCGAGCACACGCTCTACCTCGCCGCCCCGGGCGAACGGCTGGAGCTGAAGCACGTGAGCACGAGCCGCGACAGCTACGCCGCCGGGGCGCTACGGGCCGCGAAGTGGCTCGCCGGCCGGCCCGCGGGGCGGTACACGATGGCGGACGTGTTGGGGCTCGGAGAGGATTAACCGCCAAGGACGCGGAGGACGCCAAGGAAGACAGGAATTTATGAACCGGAATGAACCGTCGGCCGAGTTGGATCGTCTGGCTCACGAGGTGATCGGGGCGGCGATCGAGGTGCATCGTCACCTCGGTGCGGGTTTTCTGGAATCGGCTTACGAGAACGCGTTAGTGTTTGAGCTGTCGCAGCGCGGTGTTCCATTTCGGCGGCAGGTGCCGGTCTGCTTGATGTACAAGGAACAAAACATCGGTGAGGGCCGGCTGGACTTACTGGTCGGCGGCGGCCTCGTTGTGGAGCTCAAGGCTGTGGAATCACTCAATCCGGTTCACGAAGCCCAACTCTTCAACTACCTGCGGGCCACCGGCCACCCGCTCGGCTTGCTCATCAACTTCAATGTGGAGGTGCTCAAAAATGGCATCAGACGCCGCGTCTACTCGGGCTGACCTTGGCGCTCTTGGCGTCCTTGGCGGTTCCAATTCGACGGACCAAGGCCTCCGCGCCTTCATGCGGCGGCACTTCACCAACTTCAACAGCCGGGAGCTCGTCGCGGCGGCGGACGGGTACGTCGCGCACCTCGACGCGGGGGGGACGATGATGGTCACTCTCGCCGGGGCGATGAGCACCGCCGGCATCGGCCGCAGCCTGGCCGAGCTGATCCGACGGGACAAGGTCCACGCGATCACCTGCACCGGGGCAAACCTCGAGGAGGACGTGTTCCTCCTGCTGGCGGGCGACGAGTACGAGCCGTGCCCGGACTGGCGGGCGCTCTCGGCCGAGGACGAGGCGGCGCTGCTGAACCGCGGCATGAACCGCGTCACCGACACCTGCATCCCCGAGACCGTGATGCGTCACGTTGAGGGCCGGCTGCTGGGACTCTGGAAACAGGCGGAGCGTGACGGCACCCGGCGGTTCCCGCACGAGTGGCTGCGCGAGGTGTTTAAACAGCCCGACTTCGCCGAGCACTTTCAGAAGCCGGCGGAAGACTCGTGGATGCTCGCGGCGGCGGAGAAAGACCTGCCGATCTTCTGTCCCGGGTGGGAAGACTCGACCCTGGGCAATGTGTTCACGGCCGGGGCGATCCGCGGCGACTTCGGCCACGGCGTCGTGAAACTCGGGACCGAGGCGATGGCGGCGCTGGTCGACTGGTACACCGCCCAAACGACGGCTACCCAAGCGGAGACAAAACTTCCGGGGGGCGTCGGATTCTTTCAGGTCGGGGGCGGGATCGCCGGCGATTTCCCGATCTGCGCGGTGCCGCTGCTGACGCAAGACCTGCGGCGGGCCGACACGCCGCTGTGGGGCTACTTCTGCCAGGTCAGCGACGCGGTGACGAGCTACGGCGGGTATAGCGGCGCGGTGCCGAACGAGAAGATCACCTGGGGCAAGCTCGGGGTTGATACGCCGCGGTTCATGATCCAGAGCGATGCATCGATCGTGGTGCCACTGGTGTTCGGTTATGTGCTCGGGGGGTGAACAAAAACAAAGAAGCCCACGTTCGGCGAACGTGGGCTTCCGGGTGGGGTGGTGGACTGAATTCAGCCGAAGGCCTTGCGGCCGCGGAGGCGGACGACCTGGGACTGCAGGTGCTGGCCCGGGCACTGGGTGGGGTTGAGCTCTTGGTGGGTGCGCACGGCGTGGGCGGGGATGCGGTGGGTGCGACGCATGAGCTTGACGAAGTTCGCCAGGGCGGTGAGCTGGGGCGAGCCGGGCTTCTGGAGTTCGAAGTTGCCGAGGACCAGCACGCCGAGATTGTGGGGGTTGTGGTCGGCGACGTGGGCGCCCTGGTAGACGACGGAGCGGCCCTCGAGAACGCGGCCGGCGGGGTCGATGGCGTAGTGGTAGCCGATGTCGGACCAGCCGCGGCGTTTCGTGTGGTGGGTGCGGATCTGTTCGAGGCGGGCGTAGGTGTCGCGGGGGGCGCGGAGGCGGACGGGCTCCATGCCGTCGTGATGGATGGTCAAGCGGTTGACGCCGTTCATGACGTCGATGTCGCGGGACGCGAGGCCGGCGGAGGTCCAGGCCGCACGTCGGATCACGCCGGGTACGGCGGCGGCGGCGAAGACGTTGGCCGGGCTGGGCGCGGGGCGGACGGGCCGCAGGTCGGCGTCGCTTCCGGGGGCCGGCGTCGGACGCTTGAGGTCCTCGGGCCAGATCGGGCCGGGCCGGTCGTTCTTACCGCGAGACAGGCCGGTGCCCGTCGCGCAACCGGGCAGGGCCAGGGCGGCGAGGCCGGCGAGCAACACATCGCGTCGGGAGCGGTTCATGGGTGAACTCGGGGGGCGTTCGGGCCGACGACCGGGCGGCCGGGCGGCCGGGAGTCGCGGCCCCATGCTATCGGCCGGGGGTGGCGGTCCGTCGCAGTCTGAACGATTACACGATTATATCGGACCGCGGCGAAATCCCGTTCACGCCGCCGCCGCCGCCCCGGTGTCCGCCCCGCCGAGGCGTTGGGCGAAGCGTTCGAAGGCCTCCCGACTCGGGGCGGCGAGCACGACGGTCGGCTGGTCGGCAGACGCCGTCGGGCCGGGCATCGGGACCCACCACGACCCGGCCGAGCGGACGCGGACCGCCGCTTCGTGCGGCAGGTACTCCGTGGGCGGGGCCGACAGGGCGAAC
>JBCCRT010000043.1:0-20519 GCA_039201235.1 Planctomycetota bacterium | reverse complement strand
CCGCGGTAGCGGAGGATGCCGGCCTCGCCGTCGATGTAGGTGATGTCGCTGCGGACGCTGCCGGTGTTGCGGTAGCCCTCGTCGAGGGTGATGTAGCCGGTCTCGGCCCGGAGGCGGGAGATGTCGATGGCGTGCTCGTTTTCGGTGCCGACGACGACGGGCAGGTCGAGCGTGCGGTCGCCGAGGTCGAGGCGGGCGGTTTGCGTGGGGATCGCGGTTTCGGTCGTCATCGCGGCGCTTCCGAGGTTAATGGACGTCCGGCCGGCCCGGACGGTGGGATGTGTCGAGAAAACTCGAAGAAATCAGTGTAGAGGCATCGACGCGTTCACGCCAGCGTCGGCGACGCAACCAGAGCAAGCCCCGTACGAACCGGCGGCCCGCGACGGAAAAACCTTGATCCCGCCGTGGGCGAGCGGTTATATTCTCTACGCGGTGGTCTGATCCTTCCGCCTACGCCCGTCCCTGGCTTGTTTCTTCTCGCTCTCTGTTTTCTGTCTTTGCCTTCTCGTGCCGTAGCCCGGGGTTGTGGCAAGCGATCGCTTTTTCACGACCCACCAGGAGTCTAACGATGCCCAAGGTCCGCACGGTCCTCGCCCGCAAGGGCACCACGGTCTGGTCCGTCCGCCCCGCGGCGAGCGTGCTCGACGCCGCCCGGCTGATGAACCGTCACGCGGTCGGGGCGCTGCTGGTGCGGGAGGGCCGGCGGCTGGTGGGGATCTTTACTGAACGTGACGTGCTGCGGCGCGTGGTGGCCGAGCGGCTCGACCCGGCGGCCACGGACGTCGGGCGGGTGATGACCCGCGACCCGGTGACCTGCCGGCCGGGCACCGAGCTCGACGCCGCCCGCGACACGTTCATGCGCCGCCGGGTCCGGCACCTGCCCGTGGTCGACGACGCCGGCGAGCCGGCGGGCATGATCTCGATCGGCGACCTCAACGCCTTCGACCTCACGGGCCAGGAGCTCAAGATCGCCGCCCTCGAGGAGGTGATCTACGGCACGGCGTGACGCCCGCGCTCTGCACGCCGCGGGCCGACCGCGGCGGCGGGTGGGGTTTGTGAACGCCTCCCGGCAACCGGACCACGGGCCGAGCCGCGGCGCTACAGTCGCGTCGGCCCGCGGCGGCGAGAGACCGCCGCGGTTCGATCCGGAGGCGTTTTTTCGTGCCCTCGACCCCCGACTGGCTCTGGCTCGCCCCGCTCTTGGCATCAGCCGGCGCGGCCGCTGCGGTCTGGGCCTACCTCAACTACGGAGGCTTCGGCCGGTCGCTGCGCTACCGCCTGCCGCAGCCGGACGAGACGCCGCTCCCGGAAGACCCCGAACACATTCCAGGGGCGGGGGTGGCCATCCTTTCGCCGGGGCGTGACGAGGCCGAGCACCTACCGACCGTCCTGCCCGCGCTGTGTGAGCAGGACCACCCCGACTACCGCGTCGTCTTCATCGACGACGCCAGCACCGACGCCACCCCCGGAATCGCCGCGGCGATGGCGGAGCGTTACCCGCACCTGCTCGTGGTCCGCAACGACGCCGAACCCCCGCCCGGCTGGATGGGCAAGTGCTGGGCGATCCATCGGGGCTACGAGGCGCTGCGGCAATCCGAAGTCGAACATTCAGAATCCGCCGCCGACTGGCTCTGTTTCACCGACGCCGACATCCACTGGCACCCCGCCCTGCTCCGCACCGCGCTGCGACACGCGCTCGAGCACGACGCCGACCTGCTCGGCGTCGCCCCGACCTTACGCTTCGGCTCAACCTCCGAGGCGATCGTCCAACTCCAACTCGTCCTCGCCCTGGGCCTCATGGTCCCGTTCGAGCAAGCGATGGACCCCGCGTCGCCCAAGGCCCTCACCGGCGGGGCGTTCATCCTCGTGCGACGGAAGTTCTACGACGACCTCGGCGGCCACACCGCGGTCCGCGGCGAGATGGTCGAGGACCTGAAGCTCGGCATGGCGCTCAAGGCCGCCGGCGCGAGACACCGCGTCGCCGTGGCGGGCGACCTGCAGTGGTGCCGGATGTACGACGGCCGGTCCGACATGTGGGAGGGCCTGACGAAAAACGCCTACGCCGGGCTCGGCCACCGGTGGTACGCCGCGGCCGGGCTGCTGGTGGCCACGCTGCTGCTCAATGTGTTGCCCGCCCCCGGAAGTTTGGCCGCGGCGGTCTGGTTCGTGTTTTCGCCGTCGTGGCCGGTGGCGCTGTTGGCTGTGCTCTGGCTCGCGGCCACGCTGCTGCAGGCCCGCGCCCTCAACGCTGTCCGCAAGCTCATGCGGTTGCCCCGGCCCTACGCCTGGACCATGCCGCTCGGCAGCGCCGCCTACGCCACGATCCTCGTCGCCAGCGCCGTCCAGCACCACACCACCGGCAACCGCTGGAAGGGCCGACGCTACCCCGCGACGTGATACCGCCCGAGTCGCAAACCCGCATCTTCCCGCGGTGGTATCCTTAATTTACGTTCACAGGGGCCCCTTCTCATGCAATTCTTGCAACTGCTTCTGGACTGGCAGGACCTCCGCGTGCAGGTCGGCGTCGACGCGGTGATCTACGCCGCCCTCGCCCTGGCGGGCACCGCCCTGTTCCTGCTTCGGCTCGGCATCTCGCTGATCTTCGGCGGCGGCGGCGGGGACTTCGACGTCGAGGACCTCGACCACGGCGGCGGGTTCCCGCTGATCTCGCTGCTGTCGCTCACCGCGTTCTTCATGGGCGCGGGGTGGATGGGCTTGATCGCCCGCGTCGACTGGGAGATGTCGCCCACGCCGGCCGCCTTCGCCTCCGGCGGGTTCGGGTTCGCGCTGATGCTGCTCTCCGCGAGCCTTATGTTTGGCGCCCGCAAACTCACCCAAGACGTGACCTACGACGTCCGGACCGCCGTCGGCCGGACGGGCCAGTGCTACATGAGCATCCCCGCCCGCGGCGAAGGGGCGGGCCAGGTCCGCGTCAGCGTCTCGGGCCGGTCCATGATCGTGCCCGCCGTCTCCGAGGGCCCGGCCGTCGACGCCTTCGCCGACGTCACCGTCGTCGACGCCCGCGACGACGAGACGCTGGTTGTCCGGCCGGTCGCCCCTTGAAACGCATCTCGGAACCGCCACGAAAAGTCACAGAATCCACAAAATTGAAGCATCAATCCGGTTTATGTTTTTGTGTGTTTTGTGACTTTTCGTGGCCCATCTTTCTGGAAAGACCATGACCGCACCCACGCCGACCGCCCTCGCCCAGGTCCTGCCCGAGCTGAACATCGGGCCGTTGATCCTCATCACCGTGGTCGTGTTGGTGGTGTTTGCCGCCTTCGCGTTCGTGGTCAAACGCTACAAACGCTGCCCGTCGAACCGCATCCTCGTGATCTACGGCAAGGTCGGCGGCGCCCGCGCCGCCAAGGCGCTGCACGGCGGCGGCACGTTCGTCTGGCCCGTCATCCAGGACTGGGCGTTCCTCAGCCTCGAGCCGATGACGATCGATATCGAGCTGACCAGCGCGCTATCGAAAAAGAACATCCGCGTCGCGGTACCGTCGACCTTTACGATCGGCATCAGCACCGAGCCGGACATCATGAACAACGCGGCGGAACGCCTGCTGGGCCTGCGCGAGCAGGAGATCGCGGCGCAGGCCCGCGACATCATCCTCGGCCAGATGCGCCTCGTGATCGCCACGCTGACCATCGAGGAGATCAACCAGGACCGCGAGAAGTTCCTCGACCTGGTCAACAAGAACGTGAACTTCGAGCTGAACAAAATCGGCTTGTACATGATCAACGTCAACATCCGCGACATCACGGACGAGTCGGGGTACATCGAGGCGCTGGGCAAGAAGGCGGCCGCCGAGGCGATCAACCAGGCGAAGATCGACACCGCGCAGGCGGACCGCGAGGGCGCGATCGGCACCGCGAACGCGGACAAGGAGCGGGAGGTCAGCGTCGCCGCCCAGGTCGCCGAGAGCAACATGGGCCAGAAGCAGGCGGAGCGGGACCAGCGGATCCGCGTTGCCGCGCTCGAGGCCGAGGGCATCTCGGGCGAGGCGGACGCGCAGCGGGAGCAGGAGATCGCGATCGCGCAGCAGAACGCGTTGGCGATCCAGGGCAAGAAGCAGGCCGAGGCCGACCAGCGGATCAAGGTCGCCGAGCTGGAGGCGACGTCGGTCGAGGGCGAGAACAAGTCGAAGGCGTCGATGGCGGCCTACGAGGCGACGTTGGCCGAGGCCCGCGCCGAGGCCCGTCGGCGCGGCGACGTGGCGCTGGCCAACGCCAGCCGCGACGTCCTGACCGCGGAGAAACAGGAAGAGCTGGCCCGCATGGAGAAAGAGGTCATCGCGAAGGAGATGATCGAACGCCAACAGGTCGAGATCAACGCCGAGGCCGAGGCCGAGCGCGTCCGCCGCGTGGCCAAGGGCGAGGCCGACGCGGTGCTGGCCAAGTACAACGCCGAGGCCGAGGGCTTGAAGAAGGTGCTCGACGCCAAGGCCGAGGGCTACCACAACCTGATCGCGGCGTGCGCCGCCCGCCCCGACCTGGCGCCGAGCTTGTTGATCATCGAGAAGCTGCCCGAGCTGGTCGCCGAGCAGGTCAAGGCGATCTCGAACCTCAAGATCGACAAGATCACGGTGTGGGACAGCGGGGCGAAGAACGGGGAGCAAACGGGCAGCACCGGCCAATTCCTCAACGGCCTCATCGGCTCGCTGCCCCCGATCCACGAGCTCGCCGACCAGGCCGGGATCGATTTGCCGGAGGTTCTGGGGAAGGTCAAACACGACGAAAACCAAGCGTCTCCGTCAGCCGGGAACGCAAGCCCGCGGCCCGCGTCGGGCTGAAACGGGCCGCGGGCTTGCGCCCCCGGCTCACTTACTTTTCACGTCGTTCGGATACCCGTTATCCGTGCCAGGCATGTCGAGGAACCGCTTCGGGATCGAGTGATGGAAGCCACCGAACGGTTGCCCTCGCCGCTCAGCCCGGGCACCCATAGCATCCGCCAAGTGTTTTTTCGTGAACGTGAGAGCGAATCGATTCTGACGCTTTCGCCGCTTGTGCTCTTCAACGCTTGGATCTCCGCCTCGGCCACCGGGTCGATGTCTGCCGTACCGTTCGTGCTCGGGCATTTCGGCGTCGATGCCAACCTCGACGGTCCGTTCTGGTGGGTCTGGCACGACATCGCCCAAGGCACCGCAGCGCTGCTACTGGGCATCGGCTACACCACTTGGCTCCTGAGCCGTAAACACGGGCCTTACCTTCGGCTCGACCACCGCTTGGGTTCGATTCACTTGCCCCGCGAACAGCTTGTCCTGCAACCCGGAGAGGTCGCGGGCCTCGACCTGATCACCGGCTGGCACCGCTACAGCTCCGACTCCATAAGCTACATCTACGAACTGCAACTCCGTACGACGGACGACCGTACGTTGCTGGTGGTCAACACCATGTGCAAGTTCAGCCGCCACGCCCGCGGTTTCGCCGAGGCCGCCCGCGTGCCCTACCGCCGCGTCCACCACGCCTGGCCCGGCTTCTTCGGCAATCCGAAGCCCCCAGTGGTCGTCGAATCGAACGAGCCGTACCGACGGTAAGACGTGTCAGCTGCCCGGCTTTCCGTCAGAACTTTCTGCGCGTAACCGCTTGATCGCTAACAGCTCCACCAGCGCGTCGCGGTCTTTCTGGCGGGCGATGTGTTCTTTGATCCGGATCAGGTCGTCGAGGCCGATCACGGTGACGGGTTCGCCGGCGACTTCGCCGGTCTCGGCGTTGGGTAACAGAGCGTCGTAGTCCCCGATCGGCTCGACGTGCCCGAGGACGTCGAGGCTGGACAGCTCGGTGCTGAAGGTGAAGTTCGCGCCCAGCGCCAGCGAGCGGGCGTCGATCTGAAAAGGCAGGTCGGGCGGCGCGTTGCGGAGCGTGACGTTCAGGTCGCGGAGACAGGCGGCGAGGCGTTCGAGGTTGTCGGGCGACCGGCGGTAGCAGAGATCGACGTCGAAGGTGGGGCGGTCGCTGCCGAGCAGGTTCGCGGCCTGACCGCCGATGACCATGAACTCCACGCCGAAGCGGTTGAACCGCTCGACGTAGTACTCGAGTTCGCTTTTATCCGGTCCGTCGGTACTGGTCTCTGGCATGCCGGAGTCCCCGGGCCATGCGTGACGCACGGCGGATACGTTGGGTCCAGGTTAACGCCAGGTTGTTCCGCAGGGTGGACAGGTCCACGCCGTTCTCGTCCTGCTCGGCGAAGCGGTTCATGGCGAGCATGGCCCGCCAGACCCGCGGGTCCAAGCCGTCCGGGCAGGGGGTGTCGGGGTCGCTCGGCGGCGGGCCGGGGGGGATGGGCGGCGGTTCGTCGGCCATAGACCAGGATTGTAACCGGCCCCTGCCCGCGGCCCGGTAAACTCGGACGTATGGCCGAGAAAACCCAATCGGATCGCGGGGTGCATCAAAGCCGTTTTCTGGTCCGCACGTCCGGCAGGGGGACGGTCGAGATCACCGACCGCGTTGCCGAGGCGGTCCGCGACGCGGGTTTGTCCGTCGGCACGGCTCACGTCTTCTGCCGGCACACGTCGTGCTCGCTGGTGCTCATGGAGAACGCGGACCCGTCGGCGCGGCGGGACCTGGAGGCGTATTTCGACCGGCTCGTGCCGGAGGGCGCGGCGTACTTCACGCACACGGCCGAGGGGTCGGACGACATGCCGTCGCACATCAAGATGGCGTTGACACGGAGTAGTGAGACGATCCCATTCGTCGACGGCCGGCTGCTGCTGGGGACTTGGCAGGGGCTGTTTTTGTGGGAGCATCGTGACGCGCCACACCGGCGGGAGCTGGTCGTGACGGTGACGGGGGCGTGACAGGTTGGGGGTAGGCGGGGTCGGGCCGAGTTGGTATGCTCGGCGACGGCCTGAGAGAGACATCAAACCGGGAGCGGTCATGCACGGGGCAAGGGACGGTCGGGGGTCGGCGGAGCCGGCGGCGGGTTTCACGTTGGTCGAGTTGGTGGTGGTCATCAGCGTGATCGCGTTGATGATGGCGATCGTGCTGCCGATGCTCGGCAAGTCGCGGCGGGTCGCGATGGCAGGGGCGTGCCTGTCGAACCAGAAGCAGCTGATGGTGGCGATCGAGGCGTTCACGATCGAGAACAAGGGGCGGTACCCCGCGCGGCTGCCGACGACGGCGGGCGGGGCGATCTACACGGCGGCCGAGCCGGCGATCCTGCTGACGCAGAACGGTCAAGAAGACCTGGACTTCATTGAGCTGCCCGAGCTGCCGCCGGCGCGGCCGAAGAGCTGGGTCGCGGCGGCCAGCTCCCGGCTGCGTCAGGTGAGCATCGGGTTCACCGCGGAACAGCCCAACGACGCCTTCGGCTACCCGCGCTTCGACGCGCCGGAGTTCGTCTGCCCAGCCGACGACGACCCGGTCGGCCCGACGTTCGGCGGCTGGATGCCCGACGAGTCGATCAACCGCAGCTACGTGTTCAACGGGTACAACGACTTCAAGCACACCGTCGCGGAATGGCGCAACGACCTGGGCTTCGACGCGGTGCCGCAGGACGCGGTGACCCAGCCGTCGGCCACCGCGACGCTTGGTGAGAAGAAATCCGGCCCCGACGACGCGCACCGCTTCCACGTCGACGTCTTCGGTGACTTCAACGAGACCGGCAACCCCGTCGACATCCTGGTGCAAGACCGCCACGACAGCGGCGGTAACCACGCGTTCGCCGACGGCAGCGCCAAGTTGATGAAGCCGTTCGAGTCGGCGACGCCGGAGAACCTCTGGGGCCTGAAAGAAGCGACCCGGCAGGAGTTCACGGACATCCCGCGAGATTTGGGGCAGGACGACATCATCTAAACTGCTCCGCTTGGCGTCACGCCCCAAACGGCGATCTTGGCGGTGTCGGCGGCGGCGAGAACGGCGGGCTTGTCGAGGAGGATGACGCGGCCGGGGTCGACGGCGAGGCAGCCCGCGCCCGCGGCGGCGAGGCGTTCGATCGTGGCGACGCCGACGGTGGGCACATCGAACCGCAGGTCCTTGTTCGGCCCGGCACCCTTGAGCAGGGTCCAGCCGGTGCCGTCGTTCTTGCGGTGGCCGGTGAGCCGGCCGGCACGGGCGATCATCGCGTCGGTGCCCTCGATGGCCTCGACCGCCACGACGTCGCGGTCGCGGACCGCGATTGCCTGGCCGACCTCGAGGCGGTTCATCTCCAGCAGCGTCGGCCAGCCGAAGTCGATGTCGGCCAGTTGGCCGGGCGTCGGTCGGCGGCGGGTCAACGGGCCCGCGTCGGCCAGGTGCTCGGGCAGGTAGGTGGTCGAGTCCATGAGGCGGACCCCCGCGTCGGCGAGGGTGTCGGCGATGGCGGTCATGACCGTCTGGCTGCGGCGGTCGTGCCGCAGCGTACGGTACCAGAGCCGGGCGGTGGTCCAGTCGGGGCACATGGTCGCGAGCCGGCGGGCCATCGGCATGTACATGAGCCGCGACTTGTTGACCCCGCCGATCATGACGGCGTCGGCCACGCCCTGCCTCCTCAGGGCGCGGGCCCACCGGCCGACCCGCAGCACGCCGACGCCCCGGAACGTGTCGCAGAGCGGCGGCAGGTCGTCGCG
This sequence comes from Planctomycetota bacterium, assembly GCA_039201235.1. Taxonomy (GTDB): domain Bacteria; phylum Planctomycetota; class Phycisphaerae; order Phycisphaerales; family Phycisphaeraceae; genus Algisphaera. The sequence continues at coordinate 11,971 of JBCCRT010000043.1, read as the reverse complement.
GTATTGCCCGGCGAGGCCCACGGCGACGACACGGTGGCCCGCGTCGCGCATCGCCCGGGCGGTGTAGAGCGGCAGCCGGCCGTTGCCGGCGATCAGTCCGAGCGGCTCGGGCATCGCGCCATGGTAGCCAACCGCGACGCGGCGAAGGCGACCGCGGAAGGGTTATGCTGCGGCGATGGCTGACGCTCCGACGCTGCCGGACAAGATCGCGGACCGCTCGGCGGTCGTGGGGGTGATGGCGCTGGGGTACGTCGGCCTGCCGCTGATCCGCACGTTCTTCGACGCGGGCTTCCGCGTCGTGGGCTTCGACGTCGACCCCCGGAAGGTCGAGCAACTGCAAGCCGGCGAGAATTACCTGAAGCACCTGGGCGAGGGCTTCGTGCGGGAGATGTCGGCGTCGGACCGTTTCGCCGCGACGACGGACATGTCACGGCTGGCGGAGGTCGACGCGGTGCTGGTGTGCGTGCCCACGCCGCTGGGCCGGCACCTCGAGCCGGACCTGTCGTACGTCGAGCAGACCGCGGCCGACATCGCGGCGCACCTGCGCGACGGGCAGCTGGTCGTGCTCGAGTCGACCACCTACCCCGGCACGACGCGGAAGGTCATGGGCCCGCCGCTCGACGCGACCGGCAAGCGTTACCACCTGGCGTACAGCCCGGAGCGGGAGGACCCGGGGCGGAAGGACCACTCGACCCAGACGATCCCGAAGCTCGTCGGCGGCGTGACCCCGGAAGCGGGCGGGCTGGCGGTCGCGCTGTACGCCTCGGCGGTGAAAGAGGTCGTACCCGTGCGGACGGCCGAGGTCGCCGAGGCGGCCAAGCTGCTGGAGAACGTCTACCGCGCGGTGAACATCGCGCTGGTCAACGAGATGAAGGTGATCCTCACCGCGATGGGGATCGACGTCTGGGAAGTGATCGACGCGGCGAAGACCAAGCCGTTCGGCTTCCAGGCGTTCTACCCCGGCCCGGGGCTGGGCGGCCACTGCATCCCGATCGACCCGTTCTACCTGACCTGGGCGGCGCGGGAGGTCGGCGAGACGACGCGGTTCATCGAGCTCGCCGGCCAGGTCAACCACGAGATGCCGGGCTACGTCGTGCAGCGGTGCATGCTCGCGCTCAACGAGGGCGGGTTGGCCGTGTCGGGGTCGAAGGTGCTGGTCCTGGGGCTGGCGTACAAGCCGGACATCGACGACGTGCGCGAGTCGCCGTCGTTCGAGTTGATCGAGCGGCTGCGGCGGCTCGGGGCCGAGGTGGACTACCACGACCCGCACGTGCCGGCGACGCACGCGATGCGGCACTACCCCGACCTGCCGGCCATGCGGAGCGTTGCGCTGACCGACGAAACCGTCGCGGGCTACGATCTGGTGGTCGTCGCGACGCACCACTCGGCCTACGACTGGGGCTGGCTAGCGCAGCACGCCCGGCGGGTGGTGGACACCCGCGGGGTGATGCGGGGCGAGGCCGCGTCCGGGGCCGCCGACGTCTCGACGGCGTGAAATTTGCGTTACCCATTGGCTGGGGGGGGCCGAGCGGGTATGTTTAAGGCCCGTGACTCTGAACATGTGAGCGAGGGATTCATGCCGCTGACGCGATTCGTTCTTCCTGCCCTGGTCCTGTCGGCCGTCGGCCTGGCCCACCCGGCCCACGGGATCGTTGCCGGCGTTCCCGACGGCACGACGCCCGACAGCCCCGCCAACCGCATCGACCCCAACACCGACGCCTCGCCCTTCGCCGGCGTGGTGAGCTACACCACCGGCTCGGCCATCTGCACCGGCACCCTCATCAGCCCGTTTCACGTCCTGACCGCCGCGCACTGCGTGACCAACGACAGCACCGGCGTTCTCAACACCTCGCCCGGCAGCGTGACGGTCAACTTCAACGGCGACACCCAGGTCACCCGGGGCGCGACCGCCATCACCGTCAACCCGAGCTACTCCGGCTTCAACAACTCGATCCACGACGATCTGGCGATCATCACCCTCGACGCCGCCGCGCCCGCTTTCGCTGACGTCTACCCGCTCTACGACCAGAACGTGGTCTTCGGCGACGAGCTGACCTTCGTCGGCTACGGCCGGTCCGGGAACGGCAACCTCGGCTACACCACCGATGCCTCGGCCTCGGTCAAACGCACGGGTGGCAACGAAGTCAACGGCTTCGAAGCCGACGACGACGTCCCCGGCGGCCTCGGCGTCGACGAGCTGTATCTCTTCGACTTCGACGGACCCAGCGGCGACGGACTCGGCGGCGGGCCGACGCTGGGCAACGACTTCGAAACGACGTTTGGCGGCGGCGATTCGGGCGGGCCGGCCTTCATCGACGACGGGACCACGCTCAGCCTCGCCGCGGTCAACTCGTTCGTGTTCAGCCTGCCAGACGCCGAAGTCCCCGGCGATCAAACCGCCGCTCCGCTGTTCGGCTCCGGCGGCGGCGGGGTCCTGATCGCACCTTATCTGGGCTTCATCAACGGCGTGATCCCCGAGCCCGCGTCTTTCGTGCTCCTCTCTGTCCTCGCCTTGGGCCTGACCCCCCGACGCCGCCCGAGACGTGCTTGAGCGAAGCGGAGGCCCGCCCCGCCGGTTTACACTGCCGGCCATGGCCCACGCCGATCTCCTCGACCTGCTCGACCGCTGGGAGACCCGACGCGTCGTCGTCGCCGGCGACTTCATGCTCGACCGCTACGCCTACGGCCACGCCGACCGGCTCGCGCCGGATGCGCCCGTGCCCGTCCTGGCCGTGCAACGCACCGAGTCCATGCCCGGCGGTGCCGCCAACGTCTGCCGCGACCTCGCCGCCCTGCGCTGCGACGTCGCGGGCCTCGGCGTCGTCGGCGAAGACGAACCCGGCGTGGCGCTGGCCACCACCCTGCAACGCAACGGCATCGACACGTCCGGGCTCGTCGCCCTGCCCGGCCGGCCGACGACGCTGAAGCACAACCTCGTCGGGCTCGCGCAGCACCGCCACCCGCAGAAGATGTTCCGCCTCGATACCGAGGACCGCGGCCCGCTGCCCGACGCCGCGGCCGACGAGCTGCTCGACCGCGCCGCGGCCCTGCTCGCCGATGCGGACGTGCTCTGCCTGGAGGACTACGGCAAGGGCGTGCTCGGCGAGGCGGTCTGCCCGCGGCTCATCGCGCTGGCGGAGGCCCGCCGCGTGCCCGTATTCGTCGACCCCGCCGCGATCGCCGACTACTCGAAGTACCGCGGCGCGACCTGTCTCACGCCCAACCGCACCGAGGCCCAGCTCGCCACCGGCCTCGACGATCCGCGGGACATGGCGGCGAAGCTCAAGGCCGACCTCGGGTTGTCGCAGGTCGTGCTGACGCTCGACAAAGCCGGGGCGCTGCTGCTCGACACGGATGACACGTTCCACGAGGTGCCGACGGTCGCGCGGTCGGTCTACGACGTGACCGGCGCGGGCGACATGGTCTTGGCCGTGCTCGCGGCGGCCCGCGCCAACGGCGCGGCCTGGCCCGACGCGGTGGCGATGGCGAACGTCGCCGCCGGGCTCGAGGTCGAGAAGTCCGGCGTCGTGCCGATCCCGCTCGACGAGATCACCCTCGCCCTGCTCGCCCGGCACCACGACGAGCTGGGCAAGGTCCGCGACGCCGGGCCGCTGGTCCGCGAGCTCGAGGCCCACCGCCGGCGGGGCAAGTCGATCGTCTTCACCAACGGCTGCTTCGACATCCTCCACGCCGGGCACGTCGCCTACCTCCGCGCCGCGGCCCGGCTCGGCGACCTGCTCGTGGTCGCGCTCAACAGCGACGACTCCATCACCCGCCTCAAGGGCGACGGCCGGCCGGTCAACCACGCCGCCGACCGCTTGCTCGTACTCAGCGAGCTACAGAGCGTCGACTACCTCGTCATGTTCGACGACGACACCCCGATCGACCTCATCGAAGCGATCCGACCCGACGTGCTGGCCAAGGGCGCCGACTACACCCGCGAGACCGTCGTCGGCCACGAGGTCGTCGAGGCCCACGGCGGCCGGGTCGCGCTCATCGACCTGGTCGAGGGCCGCAGCACGACGAACCTCATCCGCAAGATCGCCGCGACATAAAGCCGCTTGCGGCTAAGCGGGCCCGGGGTCATCGCGGGGTGTCCGGCCCGATCTCCGCCCGCCGCGCCCGCATCAGCGCCGCCGCCCGCGTGTCGCCGCCCCGCTCGTACCACTCGGCCGCCAACGCCGCGTAGTCCGCGTTCGTCGGCTCGCGGTCCAGCGCTATCTCGTACTGCAACCCCGCCAGCACCGCCTGCCCCTGCCTATCGAGGTAACCGGCCATGTCCGCCAGGACCTCCGGCGAGAACCGCGCCGCCTCCGGCAGGCTGTCGAGCACCGCGACCGCCTCCCGCGGCTCGCCCAGCTCGGCGTAGTACGACGCCAGCCGCCGGGCGTACGCCACCCGCGACGCCGCGCTGCCCGGCTTGCCGGGCGGCAGCTTGGCGAGCGCCTGCTCGAACTGCCCGACCGCCAACGCGGTGTCGCCCTCCTGCCCCCGGCCGACGTAGACCTCGCCCAGCAGGAAGTTCGCCTCGTGCAGCGTGACGCGGATACTCAACGCCCCGAGCAGCACGTCCCGAGCTTCATCCCAGCGACCCTGTTCGATCAGCAGGTCCGCCAGCGGCAGCCGCAGGGCCGGGTCGTCCGGCGCCTGCCGCACCGCGAGGCGGTGGTGCGTCTCGGCCGCGGTCGCGTCGCCCAGCATCGCCGCGGCCGTGCCCGCCAGGTTCTGGAGCATCGGCTCCTCGGGGTCGATCGACAGCGCCGCGGCGAACTCGTCGTACGCCATCGCCGTGTCCCCGACGTGGGCGTACAGCTGCCCCAGCAGCTTCCGCCCGTTGCGTAGCTCCGGCCGCTGATCGACCACAGCTTCGATCGGCCCCCGCAGCGGCGCGACGTCCCGGCCGTTCTCGATCGCCGCGCTGAACCGCACCGCCAGGTCTTCGAGCTCGGCCCGCGCTTCCTCCGCCGTCAGCAGCCCCGACGCGGGCCGTGTCGCCCGGTACACCCCCGCCATCAACAGCAGCACCGCTGCGGTCGCGGCGAGGATCAGCAGCGGCGTATGGCGGCGCAGGTCGGGCATAGGGTGAGTGTATCGGGAGTCAGACAGTGGGCAGTGCGGTCCAGGCAGTGGCCCATCGCTTGCAACCACCCCACGGCCCAAACCCCACCGCTTACTCCCTATGCTCCCTCATGCTCGACCTGACCCGCACGGTCCGCTTCTGCCTCACGCCCGAGCCGGCCGATGACGACACGCCGCGGAGCAACACCTATTCGGCCTGGCCCGCGCCGCGGGGGCTGCCGCGGTACTACGAACTGCACGTGACCTGCCGTGGCGAGGCCGACCCGCGGACCGGGTACTTCATCAACATCAAACACATCGATACCGCCGTCCGCGAACACGCGTTGCCGCTCCTGCGTGCGGCCGTCACCGACGAGGCCGCCGCCGCGGCGACGCCGATGGGCAAGCTGATGCGTCGTCTGTTCGCCGCCTTGAACCCCGCTCTCGACCACGCCGTGACCCGGCTCGGCTTGCAACTCACGCCGCGGATCGAACTCGCCCTCACCCCCGCCCCCGGAAGTGACCCCGCCCCCGGAAACGACCCAACCATGGACCGCGTCCAGCTCAGCCAGGAATACGAGTTCTCCGCCGCCCACCGACTTCACGTCTCCGAGTACACCGACGCGAAGAACCGCGAGACCTTCGGCAAGTGCAACAACCCTGCGGGCCACGGCCACAATTACCGGGTCCGCGTCGTCGTTGACGCCCCCATCGACCCGGCCGGACACACCCTCGCCGTGGCCGACCTCGACGCCGCCGTCGACCGCCACGTGATCGAACACCTCGACCACAAGCACCTCAACCACGACGTGCCCGCCTTCGCCGACCGTAACCCTTCGGTCGAGCACATCGCCCAGGTCGTCTGGGGCATGCTCGTCGAAGCGCTGCCGTTGGAACTTCCAGGGGTTACCCTCGCCGAGGTCTCGGTCTGGGAGACCGGCAAGACCGTGTGCACCTACCGCGGCCCTACGCCCACGCCGGTGTAAAGAGAGAAGCCCACGGACGCCGTCCGTGGGCCTCGCCGCGACGATTACAATCGAGTCGTGATCGCGACCCTCCTCGCCGAGTCCACTTCCTTCACCGACGAGCAGCTCGGCCGGCTGCTCAGCGGCTTCGGCAAGATCGTCTTCATCGCGATCGTCACCATCGTCGGCCTCGGCCTGCTGCTGGTCTTCTCGCTGGCCCGCCGCGCCGCCCGCCGCCGCCGACGCGGGCTCGAAGCCCTGATGCAAGAGCGGACCCCCACCGACACGCCGGACCTCTGGTCTGAGTCCGCCCGCCGCGTCGCGGAAGAAGTCGATGCGGAAGCCGAAGAAGATGGCGTCTACGACGACGAAGAAGACGACGACGAGTCCGACCTCTACGGCAAGCCGTGGGAGCCCGGCGACGACGAAGAAGACGAGGACGACGAAGACGACCCGGACACCCCGCCCCGCGGGTGGTGATCGGCCGGAAATCAGCGGGTCAAGTTTCTGCCTCCGACCAGACCTGATCGAGCAGGTCAAGCGTGCCGAGACGCTCCGCCCATCCCCGTAGATAGCCCCGGTCGAGCATCTCACGGTTGAGCCGCACCACACTCAGGACATCACGCCACTGCTGGTCCGACACCCCGTGCCCCGCAAGATACCAGTCGAGTTTTTTCAAAATAACGTCTTCGGGGCTGGCCACCGGGTACGGGCCGATGCTCCCCGCTTCGTCGAGCATCAGCGACCGACAACGCCGGAGCACCTCCTGGTCGTGCGGATCCTGCTTCGGCAGAAACACGTCCACCTTCAGCATCGAGCCGAGGTGGATCAAGTTGAAAGACGTCCGTTCCGCCAGCGCCTCGCGGATCGCCTCGACGCTGAGGTAGTAGTCCGGTTCCATCGCCGTAACGAAACGGGCCACCTGTCCGAGACGCAGGTCCGCCATCAGGTCCGCGTCGAGGGTCGATCGCGACTGACCGTACAGCGAACTCGCCACCGAACCGCCCACCGCCACCGGCACCCCCAGCTCGATCAGCGTGTCGAGCACCGGCACCGCCGCAGAGACCGCGTCCGGCTCATCCACGGCCGACGACCCCCAACCGCTCCGCCACCCCCGCGGCCAGTTCTTCGCCGTAGTGCAGACGCACAAACTCAACCCCGACCTCGGCCTCGTTCAGCCCCGCCCGGTTGCGGCGGATCGCCTCCTTACCGACCCGTACACACCATCGCGACTGCGCTCGGCCGAGCGCCAACCGCCGCTGCGGGCTCGCGCGACGCCACATCTCGATCCACATCCGCATCGTCTCTGGGTCGGTGTCGTCGGGCATCGACATCCTCTCATCTTACCGCCCGCCGCAGCGATGCTTTACACTCGCCGCCCCCTCCACCGGAAACACCCGCCATGACCCTCAAACTCGCCAGCATCCCCGGCGACGGCATCGGCCCGGAAGTCGTCGACCAGGCCCTCGCCGTCCTCGACGCCGCCGCCCAGGTCGTCGGCCTCGACGTCGACACCACCGCCTTCCCCTTCTCCGCCGCCCACTACCTCGAGACCGGCCACGTCTTGACGGACGAAGACATCCAAACCTTCCGGGGGTTCGACGCGATCCTGCTCGGGGCCGTCGGCGGCCGGCCCAACGACCCCCGCCTCGCCGGCGGCGTGATCGAGAAGGGCATCCTCCTCAAGCTCCGCTTCGAGCTCGACCAGTACGTCAACCTCCGGCCCGTCAAGCTCTACCCCGGCCTCGACACGCCCCTCAAAAACAAGACCGCCGACGACATCGACTTCGTCTGCGTCCGCGAAAACACCGAGGACCTCTACTGCGGCCTCGGCGGCATCCTGCGCCAGGGCACCCCCCACGAGGTCGCCAACCAGACCATGGTCGCCACCCGCCACGGCGTCGAACGCTGCGTCCGCTACGCCTTCGAGACCGCGAAAACTCGCCCCCGCAAAAAACTCATGCTGGTCCACAAGACCAACGTCCTGAACTTCGCCGGCGACACCTGGCTCCGCACCTTCAACGAGGTCGCCGAAGAATTCCCGGGGGTCGAAACCAACTACCAGCACGTCGATGCCTGCTGCATGTTCATGGTCACGAGACCCGAGGACTACGACGTGATCGTCGTGCCCAACATGTTCGGCGACATCATCACCGACCTCGGCGCCGCCATCGCCGGCGGCATGGGCATCGCCGCCTCCGGCAACCTCGACCCCTCCGGCACCGCCCCCTCCATGTTCGAACCCGTCCACGGCAGCGCCCCCGACATCGCCGGCCAGAACCTCGCCAACCCCATCGCCACCATCGACTCCCTCGCCCTCCTGCTCCGCGAGACCGGCCGCATCAAACACGACGACAAGATGCAGAAAGCCGGCGACCACATCGCCGCCGCCGTCCAACGCGTCACCCCCCGCTTCGCCGGCAAACCCCTCGACCGCTCCGGCCACGGCACCGACGAGGTCGGCCGAATGGTGATCGACGCGTTAACGTGACGCGATGGGCCCCGTCTCGACCCACGCCGTAAGTCACCGCCGTCTCACGCTGATCGCAACGGTTTTCGCCGTCGTGAGCACGGCGGCCCAGGAGCCGGTTGCTCCGATGAGCCCACCCGAATCACTGGTGTACAAAACGACCCCGCAGGGTGACCTTCGTCTGTACTTCTACCGGCCCGACGGCCACCGCCCTACTGGCCGGACCCCGGCCGTGCTGTTCTTCTTCGGCGGCGGCTGGTACCAGGGTACGCCCGACCACTTCCGCCGGCAGGCGCAGCACCTCGCCGACCGCGGGATCGTCGGGGTCACGGCCGACTACCGCACCCGCAACCGCCACGGCACCACGCCGTTCGACGCCCTCGCCGACGCGATCACCGCCATGCGCACCCTGCGGGCGAACGCCGAACCCCTGGGCCTCGACCCCGACCGCCTCGGCGCGGCCGGCGGCTCGGCCGGCGGGCACCTCGCCGCCGCCCTCGCCACCGTCACCGCCGACGGCCTGATCCCCGACGACGACGGGCTGGCCGACACCCCCTTCCGCCCCGCCGCCCTGGTCCTGTTCAACCCCGTCTACGACAACGGCCCCGACGGCTACGCCCACGACCGCATCGGCGAACGCTACGTCGACTTCTCCCCCGCCCACAACCTCCACGCTGACCTGCCCCCGACCCTCGTCCTGCTCGGCGACCGCGACGACCTGATCCCCGTCGCCACCGCCGAGACATTCCGCGACACCATGACCGCCCTCGGCGTCCGCAGCGACCTGATCGTCTACCCCGACCAGCCCCACGGCTTCTTCAACCAAGCCGACACCGGCATGTACCAGGCCACCTTCGTCGCGATGGACGACTTCCTCGTGTCCCTCGGCTGGCTCGGGCCTAGCGAAGTACGCTGATGCAATAACGAAACACGCGCAACTCCAGGTAAAACAGAAGTCGCACAAACGAAAGTCGCCCCGTGAATAAGCAGCAAAGGTTCCGCGACGGGCCGCTTACGCTTTGGCGTTGGGCCGCGTTGTACGGGACGGCATTTGGCTTGCCGATCGGGCTGCTGCTTGTTCTGCAAGGCAGCAACTGGTTGGCGTTGTTGCTGTCCGAAGTAGTAGCGATCGGGATCTTTCTGATTCTGTCGCTCGCCGCGTGGGTCTACCCCATCGACGTCAAGACGGAAGGACTGCGGTTGTACGACTTTCAGGGCCGATACGGGCTTTTGGCCTGGGACGACCCGATCGAATGTGAGCCCTGGCGGTTCTTTGGGCTGCGCTACCTTCGCGTTCGCCGGCTCGAGGACGGGCGTGTATTCACACTACCGCTCTACCTTTCGGAGATGGACCGTTTCTTACACGCTATCGAAGCCCGCACCTTCGCCGACCACCCGCTCGTTACAAGCCTGCGAAAGTTTATCGCCAACTCTTAGCGTCATACCTCCATCAGCATCCGCGCCGGGTCTTCGATGGTGTCGCAGATGCGTTTGAGGCAGGTGACGGCTTCGCGGCCGTCGACGAGGCGGTGGTCGTAGGTCAACGCGAGGTACATCATCGGGCGGATTTCGATGCGTTCGTGGGGGGTGCCGGGATCGACGGCGATGGGGCGGCGGACGATGCCGTGCATGCCCAGGACGCCGGACTGGGGGGGGTTGACGATGGGGGTGGAGAGGAGGCTGCCGTAGATCCCGCCGTTGGTGATGGTGAAGGTGCCGCCGGTAAGGTCGGACAGGGCGAGCTTGTTGGCTTTGGCCTTGCCGGCGTAGTCGGCGATGGCCTTTTCGATCTCGGCGAAGCTGAGGCGTTCGGCGTTACGGAGGACGGGGACGACGAGGCCCTTGCCGCCGCCGATGGCGATGCCGACGTCGTAGTAGTGGCGGTAGACGATGTCATCCCCACGGACCTCGGCGTTGACGCCGGGGTTTTGTTTGAGGGCGTCGATGGAGGCCTTGACGAAGAAGGACATGAAGCCGAGCTTCACGTCGTGGGTCTTGAGGAATTGGTCTTTGTACTGGTTGCGGAGGGCCATGACGTTCGTCATGTCGACCTCGTTGAAGGTCGTGAGCAGCGCGGCGGTCTGCTGGGCCTCGACGAGATTGGCGGCGATGCGGCGGCGGAGGGAGGTCATGGGGACGACCTCTTCGGCGCGGTCGCCCCCGACCCCGGAGGGTTTCGTGGCGGAGGTGGCGGGTTTTTTTGACGCGGCGGCAGAAGTACCAGACGCTTCGCTTCGCTCAGCGTCGGCGTGGGGGGTGGGGTTGGACTTCCGGGGGCGGGGGCCGCCGTTTTTGAGGAAGTTCTGGACGTCTTCTTTGAGCAGGCGGTTGCCGGGGCCGGTGGCGGGGACGTCGTCGGGGGTGAGGTTGTTTTCAGCGAGGAGGCGCTGGGCGGCGGGCATCACAATGACGGCGTCGCCCGCCTCACTGGGGGCGGGGACCTCGGCGAGGGTCTGGTCGTGGTCGTCGGCGGTCTCGGGGCCGGACTTGGAGGGTTGCGCGTCGGCGCTGCCGTTGGTGTCGGCGGCTGCGGTTCCGCCTTCCTCGAACGTTCCGATGGCGTCGCCGACGTTGGCGGCGGTGCCCTGGGGGTGGGTGATCTGGGTGATGACGCCGTCGGCGGGGGCGGGGAGTTCGAGCGTGACCTTGTCGGTCTCGATCTCGACGAGGGGCTCGTCTTTGGTGACGGCGTCGCCCTCGGACTTGAGCCACTGGCCGATCTCGACCTCGGTGATGGATTCGCCGACTTCGGGGACGATGAGTTGGACGGGCATAAGAAAATTTCGGATGGGGGATTTCGATTTCGGAAAGGGAAAGAATAGCCCGCCGGGGCGTTACGCCGGCGGGCTTTTGTTGAGCGGGATTAGTCGAGGGCCATGGCTTCGTCGAGGATGGCTTGTTGTTCGAGTTGGTGGGCGGCTTTGCTGCCGGTGGCGGGGCTGGCGCTGGGGGGGCGGGTGATGCGTTTCATTTTATAGCGGTGCAAGAGCTGGTAGCCGTAGCCGCCCTTGAGGAACTGCCAGGCGCCCATGTTGCGGGGTTCTTCCTGGACCCAGGTGACGGTGGTGTTGTCGCCGTAGGGTTCGAGGGCGGCGGCGAGCTCGTCGACGGGGAAGGGGTAGAGCTGTTCGAGGCGGAGGACGGCGACGTCGTCGCGGCCGAGCTTGTCGCGGTGCTCGACGAGGTCGTAGTAGATCTTGCCGGAGCAGAGCAGGAGTTTTTTGCAGCGGTCGGGGCCGACGTCGGGGTCGGGGAGGACGCGGCGGAAGCGGTTGACTTCGGGGGGACCAGACGCTTCGCCGCTTTGCGGCTCAGCGTCGGCGTGGTTTGATGTTCCGGGGGCGAGGTCGTCCCAGGTGCTGATGCAGCGGGGGTGGCGGAGCAGGCTCTTGGGGGTCATGACGATCAGCGGCTTGCGCCACTTGCGGACGACCGGGCGGCGGAGCAGGTGGAACATCTGGGCGGGGGTCGAGGGGTT
>JBCCRT010000042.1:0-20798 GCA_039201235.1 Planctomycetota bacterium | reverse complement strand
CCGGCTACGCCAGCTTCATCCGCCACGTCCTGCCCACCGCGGTGCGGCGCGGCTACGCCGTGCTCGCCATGAAGACCCTGGCCAACGGACGCCTGACCGACAAGGGCGAGATCGGCCGACGCGAACCGATCATCCCCGCCCGCCTCACCATCGCCGAGGCCCTCGGCTTCGCGTGGTCCCTGCCCATCGCCTCCCTGGTCCTCGGCGTCGACACCGCCGAGCAGCTCCACGAAAACTGCGCCGTGGCCCGACAAGCCCCCGCCCTGACCGAGGCCGACCGCCTGGCCCTGATCCAACGCGTCGCCGCCTTCGCCGGCCGCGAACGCGAGTATTACAAGTCGTAGTACTCGCTCGTTGCCGCCAGAAACCGCAAAACCTTCGACCCGCCGCATCTCGTGGACGTGCACGGCCCCACCCCTCCACCAACGGATGCGGTGCATCTCGCCAGCACGACCGACGGGTCACGCCTCATCCGCAACCCAAATTGCCAAAGAGCGAATCCGTCGCGCCTGCCCCCCGGAACCCCCGGAAGTGTGGCCACTCCGCGGGGATCGTTTCGAGCACGCGAACCCTCGGCCGTTGCGAGTCGGCTCCGACCCCGGGGGTTTCCGACAAGGTGGTACCCCGGGCATCGCCACGTCCGACCCGAACCCCAGCCGGCCTGATCCCGGGTCCATCCGCCACGGCGTTCTCCTTGCCTGGAAAGCCATCCGTCACGCGCCCGGGGGCCACATAAGAGGACGCACCGCCACGCAGGTGCGCACATCCCTTACGCCCAACCCCGTTCCGCGATCGCTGACCCCAGCCGTGGCAGGGGAATAAGCTTTTTTCGCCGACCCCTAATTTTTGTCTAAGTTGACAGAAAATTTGTGCGCGCCCACACGGGCATGACGTAGGGTGGGGTGAGTCTTCGAACCCCACAGTCTGCACCCAACCTCGGTGGGGATCGGCAAGCCTCACCCCACCCTACGCGCTAACCCCAGCCGTGACAGGCAACTAAAACTTCTTTCGCCGACTCCTCATTTTTGTCTGATTTCACGGCAAATTTGTGCGCGCCTACTTGCTACTCATCGGGCTTAAAACAGCTATACGTTTCGCGTAGTTCTCGTGTCGGTGTTTGTCTATGAGATTCGGCGGATATGGCATGGCCTGTTCGTAGCTGGTGGCCAGATACGCCTCGTTTCTTTTGGCCTCCCAGACCCGGATCACCTCGGCGGCAACGGCCGCGGGTATCGGTCTGCGCCGCGATCGAAAGCAACTCGCAAATTGAGCCACCCGTGTCGTGCGATTCGCATGACCACACAAATTTGCAAGCTGCGGCAACTCGGTCGCGCCGCTGTTATCCAGAATCAGAGGGGCAAGTTCATATCGCATTGGCATCGCAGGTGGCTTCCACCGTAGCTCGCCCCGGTCGGAATAATGCGTCACGGTCACTGGCGGCGTCAACATCACTAGCCGATAGCCCAGATCTCCACCTTGTGCGAATGCAAGACGCACATCATGAAGTTCATCAAGCCGTTTCGGATTCATTAAGTTGCGTCGGTGACAACCGGTGCAACCAAAACTACCGACTTCCCAGAATGGATCATCTCGCGACTCTGTTGCGTTGGCTCTGTTTGGCCGTCTAAGATGCACGACGACAACACGGTGATCGGGAGATATGTCAGCTGTAGGTGAATCTGGATTATTCTTGTTCAATAAAGTTGGATGCTGGCTTTTCAACCAATTTACAAACTTCGGGGGATTGAGAAACCGAGGCGGACGTGCACTTCGCTGGATGAAACCGTCACGCACACTCAACCCGCCCCAAGCCTCTAGCAATTCCGGTCGGACACGGTAAGCCCCACCCCTGAAACTCCCAACTGGGATCGCACGATGGAGTCGTCCCGATGCTTGACGTCTCCCACGCACGACGATATCCGTCGAACCAAATTGAAGTTTGCGCGTGTGGGCGTTCTCGTTCCGGCGGTCGAGTGGGATGTCAGTTGCCGAAAGCACTGAATCTACCACCATGACTCCCACGATCGCGTAGACCAAGCGGTGCTCGCACGGTCCGGTCGGGCGAAGTCCTGCATAAAAAATCAGCATGTCGCCGCCGGCCAATTTAGCTATCTCACTGCCGCGACGACTTCCTACGTCGCCGTAAGTCATAAATTCAAAGTCGGGATCAAGGTGTGTAGCATCAGGTTCGTTTGACGAAGGCCATTTAATCGAATTCAATGACAGCCTGCGCGGCTCAGTAAATCTTTCAATCGCGGGCTTGATGTCGGCTAATGTCGTGCGACACCGGGGCAAAAACTGAACACGCTTCCCCTCGGGTATAGGAACGTACACAAAATCGCCGCTTGTTGGATCTATAGGAGCGTTCCATCCGCCGTACGCTTGGTCTACTCCAATTCGGACCAAGATAGCCTGCATTGGATACGCACCTTATCTTCCAATGACCACCGCCGTGAGCTCAGATCGTAGTGGGGATCGGCTAGCCTTATCTCACCTTACTTATTTGGAGTCATGCGGGCTTACGCCACTTGAGGCTGGGTTGTTTGCCGGTTTGGGCGCATTCCCGGAGGTAAAGGTTCATCAGGGTTTGGTACGGGATGCCGGTGTCGTCGGCGAGGGACTTGAAGTAGTCGATGACGTCGGCGTCGAGGCGGATGCTCACCGGCTTCTTGAGTTTGGCGGCGTAGGGGTTGCGGCGGGCGTTGGCGAAGTCGTAGTGGTCTCTCATGGCTGGTTCCGTTCGCGGTATTGCCGGCGTTCGCGCGGGGCGGCGCGGCGAGCGGAGGTGATGGTTTAGGGCGTATCGCTGAATGCCTCAACCCTTTTAGGGTACAGGCAGATCAGTTTGTGCTCGGGTAGACGATCCAGGACGAACGGCCAGAGGGATTCGAGGTGCTGATGGAACTCGGATAAATGCAGAGGGTCTTAGGAAGTTAAGCGGCCAGTAAACTCACGCTGGCCCTATGTCGGTAAACAAAAACCGCTACTACCGCCGTTCTCGAATCGCAGAGGCGCGGTTCCGCCGCCTGATCCGGGCCTTCGCCATGGACCTGACGGCCACCGACGCCGCGGAGCTGACCGGGCTTTCGGTTCGCTCGGTCAACGACATCTACCTGCGTTTGCGGCGTCGGATCGCGGAGCACTGCGAAGCCCAAAGCCCTTTCCGGGGGGAGGTCGAGATCGACGAGTCCTACTTCGGCCCGCGTCGGGTCAAGGGCAAACGCGGCCGGGGTGCGGGCGGCAAGACCATCGTCTTCGGCGTGTTCAAACGCGAGGGCCAGGTCTACACCGAGATCGTCCCGGACGTGCGCAAAACCAATTTGCGCAAGGCGATTCGAGGCAAGGTGAGCCTCGACACCGCCGTCCATTCCGACGGCTGGCGGGGCTACGACGGCCTGGTCGATGTCGGCTACGCCAAACACCTGCGAGTCAATCACGGCGACGATCAATTCGTCGAAGGCCGGTCGCACATCAACGGCATCGAGAGCTTCTGGGCCTTCGCCAAGCACCGGCTCACGAAGTTCAAGGGCGTGCCACGTCATACCTTCTACCTGCACCTGAAGGAGACCGAGTTCCGGTTCAACCACCGTCGTGCTAACCTCTATCTGGCCCTGCTCAAGCTCCTGCGGGAGCAGCCGATTTAGGCCGCTTAACTTCCTAAGACCCATGCAGATTACCGAAGCGGACGTGGATGATCCACGGGGGCGGGGAAGAGAGCATGATGCGGTCGGAGAAGTCGGCGTCTTTCGAGACGATCGCCAACTCGTGGTCTCTTGCGTATTGCCAGAGCGCGGTGTCGGTGGGGCTTGGGCCGATCTCGGTGGCGTGGACGGAAGGTTGTCCGAGATCGAAACGGAGTTGTTGGGGCAGGTTCTCGTCGAGGAGAAAGCCCTTCACGCGACTTCCTGCACGGAGTAGTGGGTTTTGAGCAGGTCGGCGGAGTAGGCCAGGCAGGCGAGGATGTCGTCACGCTCCAGCGAGGGATATTCCGCGAGGACGTCGTCGATGCTGTCGCCGGCGGACAGGAACCCAAGCACCGTCTGTGCGGCGATCCGGGTGCCTTTGATGGTGGGTTGGCCGCCGCAGATGTCGGGATCGATGATGATTCGCTTCATGTCACGAAACTCTAATTGTGCGAGTGGGTTTGCACAAGCATTTCGGCGGTCACTTGCCCAACAGCCGAACGACCTCGTCGAGGTCTTTGTCGCCGCGGCCGCATAGGTTGAGGACGAGGGCGTGATCGCCCGGAAGTGTGGGGGCGAGGGTGAGGACGTGGGCGAGGGCGTGGGAGGGTTCGAGGGCGGGGAGGATGCCTTCGAGTTTGGAGATGAGTTGGAAGGCGTCGAGGGCGGCTTGGTCGTCGGCGACGGCGAAGGTGACGCGGCCGGTGTCGTGCCAGTAGGCGTGTTCGGGGCCGATGCCGGGGTAGTCGAGGCCGGCGGAGACGGAGTGGACGGGGGCGGTCTGGCCGTCGTCATTCTGGAGGACGTAGGAGAGGGAGCCGTGGAGGACGCCGGGGCGGCCGTGGGCGATGGCGGCGGCGTGCTGGCCGAAGGAGGTGCCGGTGCCGCCGGGCTCGACGCCGATGAGTTGGACGGCGTCGCAGGCGGGGTCGGAGGCGAAGGGGTAGAACATGCCGGCGGCGTTGGAGCCGCCGCCGACGACGGCGACGACGGTGTCGGGGAGGCGGCCGATCTGTTCGATGGACTGTTTGATGGTTTCGCGGCCGATGACGGCCTGGAAGTCGCGGACGATTTTTGGGAAGGGGTGGGGGCCAACGGCGGAGCCGATGATGTAGTGGGTGTGGTCGGAGGTGGCCATCCAGTCGCGCATGGCGGCGTTGGTGGCATCTTTGAGGGTGCGGGAGCCGTCGGTGACGGGGGTGACGGTGGCGCCCATGAGCTGCATGCGGAGGACGTTGGGGCGTTGGCGTCGCATGTCTTCTTCGCCCATGAAGACCTCGCAGGCGAGGCCGAACTTGGCGGCGGCGGTGGCGGTGGCGGTGCCGTGCTGGCCGGCGCCGGTCTCGGCGATGATGCGGGTCTTGCCCATGCGGAGGGCGAGGAGGCACTGGCCGATGGCGTTGTTGATTTTGTGGGCGCCGGTGTGGGCGAGGTCTTCGCGCTTGAGCCAGATTTCACAGCCGCCGCATTTCTCGGTGAGGCGGGGGGCGAACTGGAGGGGGGTGGCGCGGCCGATGTAGTCGCGGTTGAGGGTGGCCATCTGGTCGGCGAAGGCGGGGTCGGCTTTGGCCTTGGCGTATTCGTCGGCGAGCTCGGCGACGGCGTGGTGGAGGGTTTCGGGGATGTAGCTGCCGCCGAAGGCGCCGAAGTAGCCGGCGGCGTCGGGTTGTTGGGCGGGGTTGGTTCCGGGGGCGGGGGAGGTTCCGGGGGCGGGGGAGGTGGCGGGCATGGGGGGGGGTTCGGATTTGGGATTTGGGATTTTGGAAGAGCGGAAACGGGTCGGCCGTTAGCGTTCCCAACGGGTATCGGAACTATCGCGGAAACTTCCGGGGGTTACGGCTGGCGGTCCTGGAGGCGGCGGGCGAGGTCGCGTTGTTGGAGGGCGTTGCGGTGGACCTCGTTGCGGGGGTCGTCGTAGAGGCGGAAGACGCGTTCGAAGGCGAGTTTAGCCTCGCCGTAGCGGCGGTCGGAGAGCTTGCCGACGGCGTCTTTGTAGAGGCGGGTGACGTCTTCGATGAGACGTTGTTCGAGCTGCCGGTAGCGGTTCTGGGCGATGGCGAGCTCGGCGGCGGTGTGGCCGGACCAGTCGTCGCGGGGGTCGTTGAAGGCGTCGCCGCGGGCGTAGGACAGGGCGGTCTTGTAGGCGATCAGGGCGTCGAAGGCGTACTTCGGGTCGGCGGCGATGAGCTGGTAGTTGGCCTGGGCCTCGTCGAGGTGGCGGGCGGCGTTGCGGGGGGAGGGTTCCTGCTCGCGGAGCGGGGCGCGGATGGCGGCGGCGATGGCGGCGTCGTCGAGGGTGGGGACGCCGCCGTGGTTGCCGTTGCCGGTGTCTTCGCCACCGAGGCCGATGAAGACGAAGGCGAGGACGAACACGACGGCCCAGAAGCCGAAGATCGAGAGCCAGAGCTTGGCCCGCGGGGTCAGGGGGGCGCGGCGCTGGGCTTCGGGTGTGGCGTCAAGGTTATCTTTGGTGACGTCAATCGCTTCGCCGCCTTCACGCAGCGTGATGCTCATCACCGCCTGATCGCCGATGACGACGGAGTCGCCGTCGGTCAGCGGGCGGGGCTTGCGGCCGACGGTTTTGCGGTTGAGCGTGGTGCCGTTGGGCGAGACGTTGACGAGGACCCAGCGGCCGCCTTCGAGCCGCAGCTCGCCGTGGACGCGGGAGACGGTGGGCAGGTCGATGACCAGCGCGTTGCCGGCGTCGCGGCCGAAGGCGGCGGGCGACTGGTGGACCCGCACGCGCTGGCCGGCCTGGGGCCCGGCGTGGATCGTGACTTCGAGCAGGTGCCCGTTCAAAACAGCGTGCCCTTGGTGAAGCGGATGATGAGCGGGGCGAAGATGATCAGGACCACGGCGACGAGGATCATCATCGACGGCACGAGGATGCGGAGGCTGGCCGAGGCCGATTTTTTCTCGGCGACGACGCCGCGGTGGTTGCGGAGCATGTCGGCCTGGACCTTGAGGATGGCGGACATGGGCGTGCCGAGCCGCTCGCTCTGGTTGACCGAGGCGACGACGCTGCGGAGGCTCTCGAGCGGGATGCGGTGCGCGAGGTTGCGGAGGGCGGCGGCCCGCGTCGCGCCGTACTCGATCTCGGAGAGGGCGATCCGGAGTTCCCGGTTCAGCTCGTCGTCGGGGTCGTCGCGGATCAGGGTCTGCACCGCCTCGCCGAAGCTGGAGCCGGCGGCCATGACCAAAGCGATGAGGTCCAGGGTGTAGGGCAGCTGCTTGGCGATCTTGACCACGCGTCGGTTGCGGGCGCCGTGGAGCAGGATCAACGGGACGTAGAACCCGACCGCGGCGGCGATCGGCAGGACGGCGAGCAGCAACCCGCCGCCGAGCAAAAACTCACCCAGACCGGCGATCGCTCCAATCAGCAAAGCCGAGCCGAGACACAACGCCAAGTATTGCTCGACGGTGTAGCCCGACGCGTTGCCCGAGGCGTCGAGGTCCTGGCGGATGTCGGCCCGGACCTTGGGCAGGTTGACCCGCCCCGCGAGACGCACCAGCAGGTTAAGCACCGAACCGATCACGGGCTGTTCGAACACGGTCGCGCGGTCGGCCCCGAGCGCCCGCGCGATCCGGCGGTTGACCGGCGGCGCGGCGGGCATCGGCGTGCCGAAGATCGCGTAGACCGGCAGGAAGACGCCGGCGAAGACGGCAAGCGAGATGAGGAGTTGGCCGGGGTCCATATCGATTCAATCACACATCGACGGCCATGATCTTCCGGATCCAAACAAACGCCCCGAGGATCAGCAGCGCCACCACCAGCAGCAGCACCCGGCCCAGCGTCTCGGTGAACAGCATCGTGATCCCCTCCGGGTCGATGAGCCAGAGGATGACGAGGAAAACCAGCGGCATGACCGCCATCATCGACGCCTGCGACCGGCTCTGGGCGGTGATCGCGTCGAGCTTGCCCTCGAGCTTCTTGATCTCCCGGACCGCCTCGGCGAGCCGGTCCATGCTCTCGGCCGTGTCGCCGCCGCGCTGGCGGTGCATCTCGATCGCGGTGAACGTCAGGCGGTACATCGGCGAGCCGATGCGGTTGCTCGCCGCGCGCATCGCCTGATTCAGGTCCCGGCCCATCTGGTACTCGCGCAGCAGCTGCTCGAACTCCTGGCGGATCGGCCCGTCGTGGTTCTCGACCAGCATCTCCATCGCCTGCACCAGGTTGAGCCCCGCCCGCACGCCGGCCGCCAGCGTGGTGAGCCCGTCGACGAGCTGGTCTTCGAGCTTCGCCCGCCGCTTCTGCTCGAGGTGCCGCACGACGAGGTGGGGCACGAAGTACGCCGCCGCCCCGGCTGCCGCCGCGGCCAGCAGGTTGAACGTCAGCAGGAACGTTAGCCCCGCCGCCGCGGCCACGCCCGCCATCGCCAGCGTGAACGCCCGCCGCGGCGCGAGGTCGATCCTCAGCTGCCGCCGAAGCACCCGGTCGTAGCCCAGCTCCTGCCGGGCGCGGAACCGCAGCGCCGGCTCCTTGCCGTGCCGCACCAGCAGGTACGCGCTGAGGAACACGAGGACGTTGGCGACGGTCAACAACATGAGACAGAGCCGCCCGACTGGGGCTGGCGTACAACTTCAAACAAGTAATATAAATCAATTGCCGCGAGACACCAGCTCTGCCCGGTATCTCTTGACAACGAATACCCCGATGCCCTTGGCCCGTCGCAAGCCGCGTCGTGCTTGTCGTAAGCTCCGCCTTTTCCGGACGGATGGGTTACCGTCGATCGAATTCTCGGCGACATGCCTCGACGCAGGCCAGGTGCTTCTCGCCCCAGGCCCGGATCAGGTCGAGCAGCGGCAGGAGGGCCCGGCCGTGTTCGGTGAGGGAGTACTCGACGTGGGGGGGCACGGCGACGAACTGCTGCCGGCTGACCACCCCGTCACGCTCCAACGCGCGCAGGCTCTCGGTCAACGAGCGGGCCGACGCGGACGAGATGCGGCGACGCAAGGTCGAGAAACGCAGGGTGTCTTCGCGCAGCAGGGCGATGATCTCGCCTTTCCACCGGCCCTTGAACACGCTCAGGACTTCCGCGATACGGCAGTACGGATCGGGGGGTGATGGTTCGGTCATCCTGCGATCCTTTCGCCCGTCGGAAGTACCGACGTTTCGGGTCAAAACAAGAAACCGTAGTCCCGTCCGGATGGTTGTCTCAACACAACTTGGTTCGGGTGATTTCGCGTGGCGGTAAGGCTAGCTTTTTAACCGTAATCGGGATACGGCAACGGCCCGGTGGCGAAGCGAGGCGTCGCCACGGGCTGTGCCCGGCGGGTCGTTGCAACGGCAGCGCCGCACACCACCACGCCTCGTTTTGGAGATCAACCGTGAGCGAAGATGCAGAAAAGTCGGTCCGTCGTCGGCGGGCCGGGGGCTGGGTGGCGATCGGCCTGGCCGCGGCGGCGGCGGTCGGGTTCTTGCTGGGATCGCCGGCCCGGCAGGCCGTGGCGGACAGCCGCGGCGACGAGCCGGCGATGGGCAGCGCCGGCCCGTCGGTGGGCCACCCCGCCCATTGGGTCGAGGGGGGTGAGCGTGAACGCCTGACCCCGGACAACTGCGTGTTCCTGTTCGTGGACCACCAGGCGGGGCTGATGAACCTCGTCGACAACGTGGGGATGCCGGAGTTCAAGGCCGACGTGCTGGCCAAGGCGAAGGTGGCGAAGCTCCACGGCGTGCCGGTGGTGATCACGACCAGCGCGGCGGCGGGGCCGAACGGGCCCAAGCTCCCCGAGATCGTCGAGATGTTTCCGGGGGCGCCGCTGATCGAGCGGACGGGCCAGATCAACGCCTGGGACGACCCGAACTTCCGCGCCGCCGTCGAGGCGACGGGCCGGAAGAAGGCGGTGGTGAGCGGGATCACGACGGACGTGTGCGTGGCGTTCGTGACGCTGTCGATGCTGGAGGCGGGCTACGACGTGTACGTCGTGGTGGACGCTTCGGGGACCACGAACCCGCAGGTGCAGGCCGCCTCGCTGATGCGGATGGCCGAGGCCGGGGCCGAGATCGGCAACTGGTTCGCCCTGGCTTGCGAGCTGTTGTCGGACTGGCGGAACCCGGCGGGCGCGGGCTCGGCGGCGATCTTCGCCGAGCACATGCCGGGCTACGCCGAGGCGATGGCGAGCCACGCGGCCTTCACCGCCGCGGCGCCGGGAGACGCCGACGAATGAATACCCCGCGGGCGTTCGCCGAAACGTGGGCGCCCGCGTTTTGTTCTTTGACTCATACCCGGAGCTTGCCGTGAACGATCCGATCTCTCGCCGTGATTTCGTCCGGGGTGCCGTAGCGGGGGCGGGTGCCGCAGCGCTGGGGGGCCTGCCGGCGGGGTGCGCTGCGCAGGCGCGGCCGGGGGCCGCAGCGGACCCGGAGGGGCCCGCGTCGCTGGTCGTGCGCAACGCCCGGGTGACGACGATGGACCCGGCCCAGCCCGACGCGCAGGCCTTCGCGGTCCGCGGCAACCGCTTCGCGGCCGTGGGTTCCGACCGCGAGATCGACGCGCTACGCGGGGCCGGCACCCGGGTCATCGACGCCCGGGGCGCCCGCGTAATCCCCGGCCTCAACGACAACCACACCCACACCATCCGCGGCGGCCTCAACTACGCGCTCGAGCTGCGCTTCGACGGCGTGGGCTCCAAGGCCCGCGCGATGCAGATGCTCCGCGCGCAGGTCGCCCGCACCCCGCCGGGACAGTGGGTCCGCGTCGTCGGCGGCTTCTCCCCCGAGCAGTTCCCCGACGGCGGCCTGCCCACGCTCGACGAGATCAACGCGGTCAGCCCCGACACGCCGATCTTCATGCTCCACGTCTACACGAAAGCCTTCCTCAACCGGGCGGCTTTGCGGTCAATCGGCATCGACCGCAACTTCCCCGACGACCGCTACGGCGGCGGCACCATCGTCCGCGACGCCTCGGGCCGGCCCACCGGCGCGCTGCTGGCCACGCCCTCGGCCCTCATCCTCTACAGCACCCTCCACGACGGGCCCAAGCTCGAACGCGAGGACCAGCTCGTCAGCTCCCGCCACTTCATGCGCGAGCTCAACCGCCTCGGCGTCACCAGCACCCTCGACTGCGGCGGCGGCTTCCAGTTCTACCCCGACGACTACGGCGTCATCACCGAGCTGAACCGCACCAAGCTGATGACCATGCGCATCGGCTTCGCCACCTTCATCCAACGCCCCGGCCGCGAGCTCGAAGACTTCACCAACTGGACCAACCGCTTCACGCCCGGCGGGGGCGACGACTTCTTCAAGCTCTGGGGCGGCGGCGAGATGCTCGTCCGCAGCATCTACGACTTCGAGGTCTTCAACCTCCCCCGCGTCACGCCCCCGGCCCACGCCGAGGCCGACCTCGAACCCGTCGTCCGGCTCCTCGCCGAAAAGGGCTGGCCTTTCCGCTTCCACGCCACCTACGACGAGACGGTCGCGCGCCACCTCGACGTCCTCGAAAGGGTCCACCGCGACGTGCCGGTCGACCGGCTGCGCTGGGTCGTCGACCACGGCGAGACGCTCAAGCCCAAGACCATCGACCGCATCGCCGCGCTGGGCGGCTGCCTCGCGATCCAGAACCGCATCGCGTTCCAGGAGGACGCGTTCCTCGATCGTTACGGGCCCGACGCCGCCGCGGACGCCCCGCCGATCAAGCGCGTCCTGGCCGCCGGCGTCCCCGTCGCCGCCGGCACCGACATGTCACGCGTCTCCAGCTACAACCCCTGGCTGTGCCTGTCCTGGCTCGTCACCGGCCGGGGCGTCGGCGGCCGGACGCTGCTGGGCGAGCGGCAGCGACTCGACCGCCACGAGGCCCTCCGCCTCTGGACCGACAACGCCTACTTCAGCCGCGAGGAAGACCTCAAGGGCCGTATCGAGCCCGGCCTGCTCGCCGACGCCTGCGTGCTCTCCGACGACTACTTCGCCGTCCCCGACGAGCAGATCCGCGAACTCACCAGCGACCTCACCCTCGTCGACGGCCGGATCGTTCACGGCCAGAACGATTTCGCCCCGCTCGCACCCGCGCTACCTCCGCTCCAACCCGACTGGTCCCCGGTCAACCACTTCGGCGGCTACCAGCATGCGCCGGCGTGACGCCCTCGCCGCGGCGCTTTGGCGCACCGGTGTCGCGTCCGGCCCGCCGCGGGCCCGTACGACCTGATCCACCCCGGCGAGTTCCTCAAAGACACCGACGCCCCTCGGCCACCCGACTCCTCGCCGTCGGATTACGCTAGCGCTTAGTAATCCGGCTACGCTAGCTTGATGGAAGATCACGAACCTCATGATTCCGTCGGCAGCCTCAACCCCCGCCGCGTCGTCGGCTGGCGGGAGCGGGTCCGGCTGCCGGACTGGGGGATCGATCGGCTGATGGCCAAGATCGACACCGGCGCCCGCACCAGCTCGATCCACGTCGCCGAGCTCGAGGAACGCGAAGACGGCACCGCCCGGTTCGAGGTCGTCGTGCGGGAGCGGCCCGAGCGGCGGACCGTCTGGGTCGAGGCCGAGGTGGTCCGGCGTACCGTGGTCAAGCCCAGCAGCGGCGACCGCCAAGAACGGCCCGTGGTCGTCACCCGGCTGGCGATGGGAGGTAAGGTCTTCGACATCGAGGTCACGCTGGTCTGCCGCAAAGGCATGCTCTGCCGGATGCTCGTCGGCCGCACCGCGCTGGCCGGGCGGTTCCTCGTCGACCCCGAGATCAAGCACGTCCACCGCAAAAAAGTCACCGCCACCACCACCGCGCCCGACACCACCACGGGATCAACAGCATGAAACTCGGCATCCTCTCCGCCGCCCCCAAGTGCTACAGCACCCGCCGGCTCCGCCAGGCCGCCGAGGAACGCGGGCACGACGTCAAGGTGCTCAACACCCTCCGCTTCGCCATCGAGCTCGAGCACGGCGACCCCGACCTCTACTTCCGCGCCAAGAACCTCTCGACCTACGACGCCGTGCTGCCCCGCATCGGCGCGTCGATCACCTACTTCGGCACGGCGGTGGTCCGCCAGTTCGAGCAGATGGACGTCTACACGCCCAACACGTCGAACGGCATCACGAATAGCCGAGATAAGCTGCGGTCCCTCCAGATCCTCTCCCGCCACGATATCGGCATCCCTCACACCTGTTTCGTGCCGAACAAGCAGGACATCCTCCCCGCGATCGAACGCCTCGGCGGCGCCCCGATCATCATCAAGATCCTCGAGGGCACGCAGGGCGTCGGCGTGATCCTCGCCGAGTCGACCAAGGTCGCCGAGGCGATCATCGAGACGCTGCAGTCCGCCCGGCAGGACGTGCTGCTGCAGCGGTTCGTCAAGGAGTCGAAGGGTAAAGACATCCGCGCCTTCGTCGTCGGCGACCGGGTCGTCGCGGCGATGCGGCGGGTGGCGCAGGGCGAGGAGTTCCGCAGCAACGTCCACCGCGGCGGCAAGGCCGAGCGCGTCGACCTCGACCCCGCCTACGAAGAGACCGCCGTCCGCGCCGCCCAGATCATGGGCCTCCGCATGGCCGGCGTCGATATGCTCGAGGGCAAGGACGGGCCACAGATCATGGAGGTCAACTCGTCGCCCGGCCTCGAAGGCATCGAGGGCGCGACCGGCCTCGACATCGCCGGCGCCGTCATCGACTACGTCGCCCAGCAGGTCGACTTCCCCGAGCTCGATATCCGCCAGCGGCTGACCGTCACCAAGGGCTACGGCGTCGCCGAGCTCCACGTCCCCGAAGGCCACCGCTTTGTGGGCACCACCATCGCCGAGACCGGCATGCGCGACCAGGACATTGTCGTGCTCACCCTTAACCGCGGCACCAACGTGATCAGCAACCCCAAGGGCACCCGCTCCCTCGAAGCCAACGACCGGCTGCTGTGCTACGGGAAGCACGAGACGATGCGCCACCTTGTGCCCGAGAAGAAGCGGAAGAAGAAGAAGACCAAGGTGCAGAAGCTCGACCCCGCGCTGATCGAACAACTGGACCAGACCTAAAGACATTAACTTCGGTGCAACGCACCGCAGCTAAACCTTGAGCGATACCAGTCCACCGAAAACCGAAGCCGACCCCGCAGTTTGGGGAGATGTTGCCGTCGCCCCCGGTGAGCACGCCGCCGTCGAGGTCGCGGTCGGCGCGAGCTACTCCGGCGCCGACATCCGCCTGCCCGTATTCGTGTGGCGGGGTAAGCAGGCGGGGCCGATCGTCTCGGTCACCGCCGCGGTCCACGGCGACGAGATCAACGGCACCGGCGCGATCCGCTACCTCATCACGCACCGCCCGTTCACGCTGACCAGCGGGACGCTGGTGCTCGTGCCCGTGGTGAATCTGCCGGGCTTCGAGCAGCACGCCCGGTACCTGCCGGACCGCCGCGACCTGAACCGCTGCTTCCCGGGCAACGCCGAGGGCTCACTCGCCGCGCGGATGGCCGACGCCTTCTTCAACCAGGTGATCCGCCGCTGCGACTACGGCATCGACCTGCACACCGCGGCCGTGCGCCGGACCAACTTCCCCAACGTCCGGGCAGACATGAACCACCCCGAGTTGGCCGCCCTGGCCCGAGCCTTCGGGGCCGAGCTGATCGTCAGCTCCCGCGGCCCCGACGGCTCGCTGCGCCGGTCCGCGACCAAGGCCGGCGTACCGACGCTGATCCTCGAGGCCGGCGAGGTCTGGAAGGTCCAGCCGAACGTCGTCGAGTACGCCGTCCGCGGGATCACGAACTGCCTGCGTCACCTCGGCATGATCCCCCCGGAAAACGGAGACACCACTTCCGGGGGCCCCGCTTACCGCGTCGAGACCGACAGCACCAAGTGGGTCCGCGCCAAGCACGGCGGGTTCCTGCGGTTCCACGTCAGCCCGGGCCAGATCGTCGCGGCCGGGGAGCCGCTGGCGACCAACGCCCGGCTTACCGGCGAGGAGCAGAACGTGCTGCTCGCGCCCCGCGACGGGATCGTCCTGGGCATGACGACGCTGCCGTCGGTCTCGCCCGGCGACCCGGTCTGCCACCTCGCGTTCCCCCGCCGGGGCGTTCTCAAGAAAGTTGAGCGGGCCGTCGATCGCCTCGCATCGGACGACCTGCACGAGCGCATCCGCGACGAGTTCGACCACGGCCTGGTCGTCCAACCCCCCGGAAGTTAATCACTCCGCGGTCGAAATGGCAGAGATTATTCGGGAAGAAAGATCTCATCGCCGATCTGGAGCTTCTTCGGGTCGACGCCGGGGTTGGCGGCCTCGATGTCCCGCATCCGCATCGGGTCGCCGTAGACATTCTTCGCGATCTTCCAGTAGTTGTCGCCGTTCTGCACGGTGTAGGTCCGCAGCGGCGTCGGCTCGGGCTCGACCGCACCGGCCCCCGAAAGCGGAACAACCTCGCTCCCGGTGTTGGGCATCGGATCGACGAAGGTGACCTCTTCGCCCGGCATCGGCTCGGCGGCGAATGTCGCTTGGGCCGGCGGCGGGCCGGGCACGCGCTCGATCGTGCCGGTGTCTTCCTTGACCATGCGGTTGAACGGGCCGCAGGCCGGCAGCAGCAGCGGGAGCGTGGCGGCGACAAGGATCGGGAGCGTGCGTCGGGTCATGGCGGTCTCGCGGAGCGGAAAGTGGATTCCGCATGAGTTTAAGGCAAGCCGGTCCGGGTCACACGAGACGCTGGCCGGGCAGCAGCGGCGGCACGGGCACGCCCAGCGTCTCCCCCACGGCCCGCAGCAGCTCGGCCTCGGCGGCGGTCGCCTGGCCGTCCGACGCGACGGCCGCGGCGCATGCCTCGACGACGCTGCGCTGATCGACCGGCACAAGGTCCGCCAGGTCGTCCACCGCGTCGGTCAGCGCCGCCAGCGACCGGCGGTCGCGGGGGGCGGGCTTCACCGAGACCCGCGGCAGCCGGCCCGCGGCGTCGCGGAACGCCGCCTCGGCCGCGTCGGCGTCGCCCGGGTGCCCCGCCTCGGCCAGCGTCGACAGCAGCACCGACAACGCCGCGCGACAACCCGGCAGGCGGCGTCTGCCCCGCCGCGGCCGACCCGGCGTAAGCCGACGCCACACCACCTGCCGCAGCGTCCACTCGAACAGCTCGACCCGACCGTCGGCCCCGATCATGCCGTCGATCGCCGCCTGCAATCGGGCCGCCGCCTCGGCGTCGAGCCGCGACAACGCCGGCAGCGACAGGTCCAGCAGCGGCAGACGAAGCGTAACGGGCAGCGTCACCGCCTCGTACACCAGCCGGCCCGCCAGCGTCGCCGCGGGGCCGAACGGCTCGTCGGTGAGTGTCTCGAGTTGCCGCTGCCGCACCGCCTCGTCGCCGCGGTCCAGCAACAGGGCCAGCACCACGGCCTTCGCCCCGGTCGCCGTGTGCGCCGCCTGCCGCAGCACGGCCGGGACCGCCTCGATCAGCTCGTGGGCGTGTCGCAGGTGCTCCGGCGTCGGCCGGCCGATCTGTTTCACCAGGCTCGGCGCGGTCGGGCCGGGGGCGTAGCCCATGACGGGCTCGGCGGCCAAAGACGAGACTTGCGGGCTCCGCGGCGTGTCTTCCTCAACCCGCGACTCGCGGGGCGGCAGGTAATGCCCCTGCCACTTCGGGTCGATCCGCCGGATGCGTCGGTCCAGCGGCGGGTGCGTGGCGAACATGCCGGCGAAGAACCCGCTCAAGGTGCTGCCGAACATCAGGTGGCTGTTTTCGATCGCGTGGGCCGAGTCGAGCCCGCTTCCGGGCGGGTAGCCGCCGAGGCGGCGCAGGGCGTCGGCGATACCGTCGGGGTCACGGGTGAACTGGACCGCCGCGGCGTCGGCGAGGAACTCGCGCTGGCGGGAGATCGCGGACTGGATCAGCCGGCCGAAGAACACGCCGACGTACCCGATGACGTAGAGCGCCAGCCCAACGGCGAGGGCCGCCAGGATCGCGGCCCCAGCGTTCTTGTTGTTGCTCCGGCTGGACCGGCCCGAGTAGGCGACCGACCGCATGACGCCGGCGCCGATCACGGAGATCACGAGGATGCCGAAGATCACCCCGATCAGGCGGAGGTTCAGCCGCATGTCGCCGTGGAGGATGTGGCTGAACTCGTGGGCGACGACGCCCTGCAGCTCGTCGCGGGTGAACTGCTCGACGGCCCCGCGGGTCACGCCGATCACGGCCGCCTCGGGCGACCAGCCGGCGGCAAACGCGTTGATCGCGTCTTCGCGGTCGAGGATGTAGACCGCCGGCACCGGGGTGCCCGAGGCGATCGCCATCTCCTCGACGACGTTGAGCAGCCGGCGCTCGCCGGAGTCGTTCGTGTCGGGCGTGACCTCCCGGCCGCCGAGCGACCGCGCCACCACCGCCCCGCCGCCGGAGAGCTGGCTGGTCTTGTAGAGCGACCCGAGCGTCACGACCGTCAGCACCCCGGCGGCGGTCAACCCCAGCGTCGTGAAGTAAGGGAACCGGCTGAAGCTCTCGGCCCCGACGTTCATCGACACGACCAACAGCACGACGCCGTAGACCAACCCGACGATCGCCGCGACCGCGACGGCGAACAACAGCACCAGCCGGCCGGTCTGGCGGCGGGCGGCGTCCTGGTGTTCGAAAAAGTCCATGGTTTGCTGCGGCTCGTTTTTTGACGGGATTTCAGGAAGAAAGACAGGGATTCATAAGGTCCAAATCAAAGTCAATGAAAGGATTGATTGGCTTAACCTCATCCCGTAAATCCCTGCCTTGATCCTGTCAAAAACGAGCCGTCCAAAGCTCAAGATGAGGAAAAATCAACCTTGACCGCCTCGCGTTTCTCCGGCGCGTCGTCGAGGTCGAGGTACGCCGAGTCGCGGAAGCCGAAGACGTTGGCGATCAGCACCGGCGGGAACTGCTTCTTGTATTCGTTGTACCGCTGGGCCGCGTCGTTGTAGCCCTGCCGGGCGAAGGCGACCTTGTTCTCCGTGGCGGTCAGCTCCTCGCTGAGCTGCATCATGTTCTGGTTGGCCTTGAGGTCGGGGTACGCCTCGGCGACGGCCATCAGCCGGCCGAGCGCGCCGGTCAGCATCCCCTCGCTTTGGGCGAGCTTGCCCATGGCCTCGAGGTTGGTCGGGTCGCCGCTGACCTCGACGCGGGCCTGCGTGGCCGAGGCGCGGGCGGCCATGACGGCTTCGAGGGTGTCCTTCTCGTGGGCCATGTAGCCCTTGGCGGTTTCGACGAGGTTGGGGATCAGGTCGTACCGCCGTTCGAGCTGGACGTCGATCTGGGCGAAGGCGTTCTGGCCCCGCTCGCGCAGCGAGACGAGGCGGTTGTAGATGGCGATGACCAAGAGCACGACGCCGGCGGCGACGACGGCGAACACGATCAGGGCGATGAGGCCGGGCATGGCGGGCTCCGGGAAGAGGGACGGGTTCCGAACGTGTGAAGAAACTACCAAGATGCGGCGCGGCGAACTTGCGAAATCTGATGTCCGCGATCGCGGTCTTGATCGGTTCCGGGGGTTTTCCGGGGGGTTCCGAGGGTTTTCCGGGGGTTACGCCAACACGTCGGCGATCTGTTGCTTGAGCTCGACCGCCGCGTTCGCCACGGCGTCGGGCCAGTCGGTGTCGGCCGGGTCGAAGGCGTAGAGCACCGACCGGCTGGCGGTCACGATCGCGCCGGTGCCGTCGGCCTTGAAGCAGGCCCGCACGTCGTCCGCCGAGCCGCCCTGGGCCCCGAAGCCCGGCACGAGAAACAACTGCTGCGGCATCCGCCGGCGAAGCTCCGCCGCGTCTGCCGGCTTCGTCGCCCCGACCACCGCGCCCAGCACCGAGTAGCCCCGCTGACCCAGATGCCCGCACCCCAGGTCCGCCACCAGGTCCGCCACCGCCTCGGCCACGCTCCGCCCGTCCCCCAGCAGAAGGCCCTGCAACGCGTCGCCCCCCGGGTTGCTCGTCCGCACCAGCGCGAACAGCCCCCGACCCGTCGCCGCCGCCGCCCGTACGAACGGCTCGACCCCGTCGGCCCCGAGGTACGCGTTGACCGTCAACGCGTCGCACCCGACGGCGCCATCTTCTTCACCCGCGAGCAGCCCCGACGCGTAGTGCGACGCGCTGAGCCCGATGTCGCCCCGCTTGCCGTCGCCGATCACGAACAGCCCCGCCTCGTGCGCTGCCGTGACCACCCGTTCGTACACTGCGAACCCGACGCTGCCGTACCGCTCGAAGCACGCCAGCTGCGGCTTGACCGCCGGCACGTGTTCCGCCACCGCGTCGATCACCTCGTAACAAAACCGCTCGATCGCGGCCACCGGCTCCAACCCGCCCAGCGCGTCCGGCAGCTTCGCCACCACCGGGTCCAGCCCGACGCACACCGGCGCCCCCTTCGCCCGGCAGGCGTCCAGCAGCCGGTCCATCACGTGCGGTCGTTCCGGGTCAGGCATTGCGATGGATGCTAACCCATCGTTCAAAATCCCGAAGCCCACGGTCGCCGACCGTGGGTCGCCCCACCTCAAACCTCCCCCCTCCCCAGACTCGGCCGCAGCATCCACAGAAACGCCACCCCCCCCACCACCGCCGTGAACACCCCCAGCGGCACCACCCCGACGCCGAAGGCGAATGCAAGCGCCGCCCCCGCCGTGTCCGCCAGCACCACCAACGCCGCGCCCAGAATCGCCGACGCCCACAGCAACCCCCGGTGCGACGGCCCCACCAGCAACCTCCCCACATGCGGGCACACCAGCCCCACGAACGCCACCGGCCCCGCCAGCACCACCGCCCCCGCCGCCAGTAAACCGCTCACCACGAACAATACCCGCCGCAGACGCCGCAGGTCCACGCCCAACGCCCCCGCCTCCGCCGGCGACAGGCTCGCCACGTCCATCGCCCCCGCCCGCCGCAGTAGCCACGCCAACCCGCCCGCCGTCAAACACGCCACCCCCAGCCAACGCCACGGGAAACTCAGCCACCCCTCGACGCCGTCGAACCCGCTCAAGACCCACGACCCCACCGCCCCCGCGTCGCCGCCGAGGTGCCCCATCATCCACTGGCTCAGCTCGACCCGCAGCACCTCGGGCCGCAGGTGCACCGCCAGCATGATCAGCGCCCCGAAGATCGTGCTCAGCACCACCCCGGTCAGCAGCAGCCCCAGCGGGTCCAGCACCCCGCGCCGCCGCCCCGCCGCATAGACCACCGCCATGCACAAACACGACCCCGCCGCCGCGCCGATGAACCCGCCGCTCCACGCCCCGCCCAGGCCCAGCGACAAGACCAGCAGCCGCTGCCCCACGATCCCCGCCGCCGCCCCCGTCGACAGCCCCAGCACGAACGGCTCGGCCAACGGGTTTCGCACCAGCGTCTGCAAGCCCACCCCCCCCACCGCCAACGCCGCGCCCACCACCACGCCCACCGCCAGCCGGTCCGCCCGCACCGACAACACACCCCACGCGTCGCCCGCCGGCAGCCCAAGACCCGCGCTGCCCACTAGCAACCTCGCGACCGCCGCCAGCAGCACGATCGCTACCAATCCGAACCACACGGAGCGTCTACCGTCAGGGGACATCGGCAAACCCGTCCGCAAACACCGCCCCGATCGGCTCGGCCAATTCCGGGTGCAGCTTCACCGCCAGCGACACCGCCGTCGTCCCCATCGCCGGCCCCGGCAGCAGCACCGCCGGATCGTTCAGCAACACCACCCGATTTTCCTCCACGGCCCGCAGCCCCCGGAAGCTGCGAAGCCGCCGGTCTTCTGGCCCGCTCAGCGGCGGCTCGCCCGGCCGCATCAGGAACACCACGTCCGGGTCCAACGCCCGCAACCCCTCGCGGTCGTACACCGGGGCCGAGACGTTCGCCCCCGCCGCCGCGTTCCGGCCCCCGGCGATCGCCAGCAGCTCGTCGTTGATCGTGCCCGGCCCCGACGCCATCACCGGGTCGACCGTGAACACGATCAACGCGCTGGGCCGCTGCTTGCCGCGCGTCAGCGCCGCGATGCCGTCGAGCTGCCGGCGCACCTCGGCCGAGAGCGCCGCCCCCGCCTCGGCCCGCCCGATCGCCGCGCCGACCTCCGCGATCAACCCCACCGCCGCGTCCACCGAACCGGGGTACGGCAAGTCCGTCAACGCAAAACGCCCCGCGTCCGCCATTTCCCCGACCCGCTTCGGCAACCCCGCTTGCCCCGTCATCGCCAAGACGTGCGTCGGCGCGAGCGTGGTCAGCCGCTCGAGGTCCAGGTCGACGTACCGCCCCAGGCT
>JBCCRT010000041.1:0-20841 GCA_039201235.1 Planctomycetota bacterium | reverse complement strand
CGGCGGCTTCGGCGACGCGGTGTACTTCTCCGCCGCGGTCTATACGACCGTCGGCTTCGGCGACATCACGCCGGTGGGCCACCTGCGGCTGCTCGTCGGCATCGAGGCGCTCACCGGGCTGATGCTCGTCGCGTGGTCCGCCTCGTTCACGTTCCTGGTCAGTAGTCGGCTGCACCCTTCGATTGAAAGTGACGGGTCCGCAGAAAAATCCGAAGAAAAGGCTTGAAACCGCGGGCTTCGGCGTTGCGTTGTGCGGCCCGCTTCCGACGGAAGGACGGCCGATGACGCAGAACCCGTTGCCGATCCATCTCGCGCCTTTCCCGCCCGCTGCCTTGGCCGCGTGACATTCGATTCACGCGCTCGCCGCGAGCGGGTGGTGCCTCCCACCTTGGACCGATGACCGCCGACCCGATCGGGTTCGGCCCGGTTGATGTTGTGTATGTGATGCCACGCCCCCGACCCACGAAACGCGAAGACCCGCCCCGTAAGCGGGAGAAGGTGCGCGCCGCGCGGCCGGTCGTCCCGGAGGACCTGCGGGTCGGCGACGGGGTGACGCTGATGCAGGCGACGGGCCAGACGCTGGCGTGCGACGACCCGCCGGCCGGTCAGGCCCAGCGGGTGCTGCGGTACCGCTACATCCCGGCCGAGGCGGGCCAGCGGCGGCGGGTGGCGGCGGTGTGCCTGCCGTTCGTGCTGGTGCGTCGTCCCGACGGGCGACACGAGACGCTGGACCTGCGGCGTCACCACCTCGCCCGGTTGGGCCGGCGGTACACGGACGCGGCGTTCGCGGCGCTCAAGCCGAAGAAGGGCAAGTGAGCCCGGCGTTGACGCAGACGGATCACGCCGCTTGGTTCGCGCCACCGCCGGCCATCCAGCCGTCGATCGTGTGCACCACGTTCTCTAGGTTCGGCTTGCTGTACTGGTCGTCGGCGCCGACGGCCCGGCCCTTGTGGCGCATCTCGTCGGTGATCAGCGAACTGTAGAGCACGACCTTGACGCCCGCCGTCGCGTCGGCGTCCTTGACCTTCTTGCACAGGTGCAGGCCGTCCATCTGCGGCATCTCGATGTCGGAGATCAGCACGTCCGGCAGCGGCCGGCCGGCGCGGACGGTCTCGCCCATGGCTTCCCAGGCCTCGAGGCCGTTGCGGTATGCGGTGAAGTTGCTGAAGCCCGACTCGCGGAGCATCCGCTCGATCGAGGCGCGGATGAAGCTCGAGTCCTCGGCGAGCCAGACCCGGCAGGCGGCGCGGTCGACGCCCATGGCGTTGACGGCGGCGGCCCGGGCGTGGCAGTCGTTGTTGGTGATCGTGTCGTAGATCGACTCGAAGTCGAGCATCATGATCAGCTCGTCGCCGACCTCGGCCATGCCGGTGACCGCGGCGTGGCCGTTCGCGCCCGAGTCGGGCACGGGGCGGATGTCCTCCCACGACAGGCGGTAGATCGAGTCGACCGCCTCGACCTCGAACGCGGCCGTCGCGCCGTTGAACTCGGTAACGATGATGCGGTGCTGCTGCTCGTCGGGCTGACGGGGGATGCGGCCGAGCTGGCGGTGCAGGTCCACGACGGTCAGCACGCAGCCGCGGAGGCGGATGACGCCCTTGACCGTCTCGGCCTGGCCCGGGGTAGGCACGGCGTCGATGTGGAGGATCACCTCACGGACCTTGGCGACGTTGACGCCGAAGCGTTGCCCGCCGAGCTCGAAGACCAGGACCTCGAGCTCGTTGGTGCCGGACTCGAGCAGGATGTCCTGGCCCGATCCGTTGCGGGCGGTCGTCGCGGCGGCGGGGGTTTTGTTGGCTGCGGGCATCGTGGGCCTTTCGTCTTCCGGGGGCGGGTGCGGTCGGGGCGTGACACCCCGTCAAACCGCATCGGCCAGCCGGGGGGCGGGGTTGACGGTCCCGCCGATTTATCGGCCCCGAAACCGACGCGGGGCCCGCGTGACCGATCCCCCACGCGCCGGATCGCCGTAGACTCCGGTCCATGAAACCGACCTTCCGCCGCCATACCTTGCCCAACAACCTGACCGTGATCGCCGAGGTCAACGACGCGGCCCACACCGCGGCCGTAGGTTTTTTTGTGCGTACGGGCGCTCGCGACGAACTTCCGGGGGTCATGGGCGTGTCGCACTTCCTCGAGCACATGATGTTCAAAGGCACCGCCCGGCGGACGGCCGAGGACGTGAACCGCGAGTTTGACGAACTCGGGGCCAACTACAACGCGTTCACCAGCCACGAGCAGACGGTGTATTACGCCCACGTGCTGCCCGAGTTCCTGCCGCGGGCGGTCGATCTGTTGGGCGACATGCTCCGCCCGGCCCTGCGCGGCGAGGACTTCGACATGGAAAAGAACGTCATCCTCGAGGAGATCGGGATGTACGACGACCGGCCGGAGTGGCGGCTGCAGGATCGGCTGCTGGAGGAATACTTCGGCGGCCACGGGTTGGGCTACCGCGTGCTCGGGACCACCGATACGATCCGCGAGCTTTCGGCCGAGCAGATGCGGGGCTACTTTGCGCAGCGTTACCGGCCGGACAACACCGTGGTCGCCGCGGCGGGCCGGCTGGATTTCGACGCGCTGGTCGCCGACGTCGAAAAACTCTGCGGCTTTTGGGAATCCGCGCCGGCCGGCCGCGACCTCGCCGCCCCGCCGGCCGAGGGCAAGCGGCTGGCGGTCACCGACGCGAAGCTCAGCCGGCACTACCTCGGGCTGCTGTGCCCGGCCCCGTCGTCGCAGGACGACCGCCGTTACGCCGGCCGGGTGCTGAGCGACGTGCTCGGCGACAGCGAGGGGTCGCGGCTCTACTGGGCGCTGGTCGACCCGGGCCTCGCCGACGAGGCGGACTTCAGCTTCATGCCGCAGGACGGCGTCGGGGCGTACCTCGCCTACGCCAGCTGCGACCCCGAGCGGGCCGAGTCCGTCGAGGCGAAGCTGGTGGGCGTGCTCGACGCCGCGGCGGCGGAGTGTGATGTCACCGAAGACGAGGTGCGCGGCGCGGTGAACAAACTCGCCACCGCCGCGGCGATCGCGGGCGAGAAGCCCGCGGGACGGATGCAGTCGCTCGGCCAGCAGTGGACCTACCGCGGCGAGGCGTTGTCACTCGAAGAAGACCTGGCCAAGCTCACCGCCGTCACCGCCGGCGACGTGAACCAACTGCTCGCCGATTTCCCGTTGTTGCCCCGCACGGTGCTGAGCCTCGGGCCGGGTTAGCAAGGAAAAATCGCGGAGCTTCGGAGACGCGGACTCGATGAACCACCACGGAGATATGGAGACACGGAGGCACGGAGAAAATCAATTTTTTGGATCGTATGTCGTGAGCGAAGAAACCAATAAATTGACCGAAAAAGTGATTGGGGCTGCCATCGAAGTGCACCGACACTTTGGACCGGGTTTCCTGGAATCGACGTACCACAGTGCCTTGCTGATCGAGCTGGATCTACGAGAAATCCCGTTCCGGTCCGAGGTGCCGGTCGAGTTGGATTACAAGGGTCACAAGGTCGGGCAGGGGCGGATCGATCTTTTGGTAGACGAGCGGCTCGTGGTTGAACTTAAATCGACGGATACCGGCCCCAAACCCGTACAAGCAACAAGTCCTGGCCTATCTCAAAGCGACAGGCTTGCCGGTTGGCCTGGTCATCAACTTCGGATCCCCCGTGCTGAAAGACGGTGTCGGCCGTGTGCGTAGTTAGTCTTTCTTCTCCGTGTCTCCGTGCCTTGGTATCTCCGTGGTGGCTCGAAAACCCCGACCAAAACAACCATGCCCAACCCCATCCCCGACATCCTGCAGGACCTGCGTGACGGCAAGGTCGTGGTGCTCCGCGACGACGAGGAGCGGGAGAATGAGGGCGACCTCGTCTGCGCCGCGGAGCACTGCACGGCCGAGGTGATCAACTTCATGCTGCGCGAGGGGCGGGGCATGCTGTTCGTCGCGCTCGACGGGCCGACGTGCGACCGGCTCGACCTGCCGCCGCAGGCCGCGGTCAACACGACCCAGCGGGGCACGGCCTACACCGTCACGGTCGACGCCGTCGCCCGCTTCGGGATCACCACCGGGGTCTCGGCGGCGGAGCGGGCCGCGACCGTCCGCGTCCTGGCCGACGCGGCGACAACGCCGGGCGACCTCGACCGGCCCGGGCATCTCCAGCCGCTGCGGGCCCGCGACGGCGGGGTGCTGGTCCGCACCGGGCACACCGAAGGCATCACCGACCTCTGCCGGCTCGCGGGGCTGCGGCCGGCGGGCGTCGGGATCGAAGTGATGAACGACGACGGCAGCATGGCCCGCCGGGCGCAGCTCGACGCGCTGGCTCAGCGGTTCGAGCTGCGCAGCTGCAGCGTCGCGGACCTGGTCGAGTACCGCATGCAGCGGGACCAGCTGGTCGAGCGGATCGACACGATCCCGTTTCGGAACGAGCTGGGCGACTGGACGCTGATCGCGTACCGCTCGCTGGTGGACCCGTTCCCGCACGTCGCGTTGGTGTGCGGTGACCTGGGAGCGCAGGACGGCGCGGGCGAGCCGATCGACCGCGACGAGCCGGTGCTGGTGCGGATGCACAGCCAGAACCTGCTGGGCGACGTGTTCGGCGACGCGTTGCAGCCGTCGCACGAGACGCTGCGGCGGTCGATGCGGATGATCCAGGACGCGGGCCGGGGCGCGGTGGTGTACCTGCGGCACGAGGGGATGGGGCGGGGGCTGCTCAAGCGGCTGCAGACCGCGGTGCCGGTGGGCGGGCCGGCGGGTGAACCGACACGGTCGAACGACGACGGGCCGAAGCTCGGCCGATCGCAGGAGAACCCGGGTGGGGCGCCGCCGCGCAACACGATGGACTACGGCATCGGGTCGCAAGTGCTGCGTGACCTGGGTGTGCGTCGGCTGCGGTTGATCACGAACCACCCGTTCACGCCGAACGCGTTGTCGGGGTTCGGGCTGACGATCGAGGGGTTCGAGCCGGTGGCCGAGTGACGGCGCGGGTGGCTTAGCCGTAGAGCTGGTTGGAGTACCCACCGCCGCCCTCGGCGGGCGCGGGTTGGGGCCGGGCCGGCGGCCGGACCGGGGCGGCCGCGCCGGCCGGAGCCATGCGGTTGCGGTAGCCGTTGGCGGCCCCGTCTGCGCCGGTGGCCGCGGCTTCGGTGGTGCTGGCGTAGGTCCGGCCGGTGCTCTGACCGCTGCCACGGGGCCGGGCCTCGTTGACGGTCAGCGGTCGGCCGTTGAACGGTTGGCCGTGTGCCTCTTCGATGGCTTTCGCGGCCTCGTCGGTGTCTTCCATCTCGACGAAACCGAACCCGCGGGGCCGGCCGGTTTCCCGGTCGAACACCAGCGTCGCCCGCTCGACCTGCCCCCATTGCGTGAAGTGTTCGATCAGTTGGTCTTCTTGAGTGTCGTAAGGCAAATTGCCCACATAGATATTGATCACGGTCTTGCTTCCCGAGGTTGCACCCTTGACCGTACGGCCGACGTGATCCCTCGACGGAGCCGGGGCGGACGCGGACGGGTGATCTAAGGATTTGTGATGGAGTCGAAAGGTTCCCCGTGTACGCCCGCAGGCGGGACGCGCACAATGCTCTCTGATCGTGAGCCTAGTGAATGAACCGGCGGGCGGCAACACTTATTCTCTCGAAAAACGGGGGGATGCCTAAGTTTCAGGGATCCCCCGATAGTCGTGAAGCGGGAGGGAGACGGCCGGGAGTTAGGCGGGCAGCCGGTCGAGTTCGTCCGCGACGGCGTTGATCAGGGGTTCAAGGCTGGCCCGGCTGAAGTCGAAACGGATGCCCGCGGCGGCGAACAGTTCGGGCAGCGGCCGGGTCCCGCCGAGCGTCAGCCCCGCGCGGTAGTCCGCCAGGGCCGCGGCGGGGTCGTCACGGTACCTCTTCCAGAGCTGCAGCGCCCCGAGCTGCGCGATGCCGTACTCGACGTAATAAAACGGGATGTGGAACAGGTGCAGCTGGGCGTGCCACCGCGCGGCGAAGGCATCTTCCAGGCCCGACCAGTCGACGACCGCGCTGGTGAACCGGCCGCTGATCCGTTGCCACGCCTCGGTCCGCTCGGCGAGGCCGTGCCCCGGGTGGGTGTAGAGCCAGTGCTGGAACATGTCGATGGTCGCCATCCACGGGAAGAACCGCAGGATGCCCTCGAACTGCTTACGTTTGGCGCGGGCGGCCTCGGCCTCGTCGGCGTAGAACACGCCGTAGTGGTCGGCCCCCATGAGCTCCATGCTCATCGACGCGACCTCGCAGAACTCGATCGGCGCGTGCTGCAGGAACACCAGCGGCTCGGCCCGGCTGGCCCACTGATAATGAAACGCGTGGCCGCCCTCGTGCAGCAGCGTGTCGACGTCACGCTGCAGACCCGCCGCGTTCATGAAAATGAACGGCTCGCGGCTTTCGGTCAGCGACGACTGGAACCCGCCCGCCCGCTTGCCCCGGCGGCTGTCGAGGTCGAGGTTGGCTCCGAACCGCAGCCGGTCGAAGTCCTCGGCCAGCGACGGGTCGATCCGGCGGAAGATGTCCGACGTGCCCGACACCATCCGCTCGACGTCGTCGGCCGCAAACGGCCGCAGCGGCGACCGCCCCGCTACGTCCACCGCCGCGTCCCACGGCCGCAGCGTCTCGACCCCCAACGCCGCCCGCCGCTGCTCGTCCAACGCCGCGACCCGCGGCATCACCGCCGCCTCGATCGCGTCGGCGAAGGCTTCGCAATCCTGTGGTGTGTAGTCGAACCGCTGCCATGACTTCCACGAATACTGGAGGTAGTTCGCGCAGTCCGCATTCGTGGCCATCTGTTCCCGACGCTCGAACATCTGCTGGAAGATGTCGTCGATCGCGTCGCGATCTTTCAGCCGGCGGTCGGCGGCGAGGGTCCACGCCTCCTGCCGGACGCCGCGGTCGGTCTCTTCCTGGTAGCGGGCGAGCTGCTGCAGCGTCTGGGTCCGGCCGTCGAACTCGACCAGCATCGCGCCGACGAGCTTGTCGTACTCGCTGTTGAGCTTGGCGACCTCGGTCTGCAGCGGCACGTTCGCCTCGCGGAACAGCTCGGCCGAGGCTCTCCACTCGCGGGTCAGGATGTCGTAGCGGTCCGGGTCCAGCTCACTCAGAGCCGGGGCGTCGAGGTACTTGCGTTGCAACTCGTTGCCCAGCGGCTTGAGCTTCGAGCTGATCTGCTCGACCCAGTGGAGGTAAGCCGCCTCGATCTCGGCGTCGTCGGTGTGGCAGGCGTGATCGATGTTGCGTCGGCTGGCGTACTCGCCGACCACAGCCGCAAGCTCGGAATAGTCGGCCAGCCACCGCCCGATCGCCGCGGCGGTGTCGAGGTCGCGGCCCAGGAGCTGCCGGTAGAGCGGCTCGAGCTGGTCCCAGTCGGCGCAGTCGAGGTCGGCCGGCACGAACGTGCGGGCGGCGGCGAGTTCGGGCGGCAGGGCGGGCAAGGGCATGGCCGGAGTATAGGGCGATGCCGGCGTCGTCCAGGCCACCGTCGGGGATGACCGACACGTAGAGCAGTCGGCCGTCATGGCGGCAGGCCCTACGAAAGCAGAGTCGTTGTAACTCGCCGGTTTACCGGGCGCGGCGGCGGGTGATGGCGAGCGTCGCCAGCCCCAGCAAAGCCGCGGCCGAGGTCGGTTCGGGGATGGCGTAGATGGTGGTGGTCCCGCTGACTTCGTTGGCGACCACCAGCAGCGGCACCCCGATCGGCGAGTCGCCCGCCCCGATGAACGCGAAGCCTTCGGGGCCGCTGTCGGCCGCGCCGATGTCGGCCGTGATGGTTCCGGCGGCGGCCTCGACGGCGTCCTCGAGGTCGAGCGAGAAGTCCCGCGGGTTGACGTATTCCACGAACGCCGGGGCCAGCGGGTCCGACAGGTCGTAGACCATGACCCCGCCGATACGTTCCAGGCCGATGAAGGCGTAATCGATACCGTCGACCTCGCCGACGATGATCGCTTCGGGCTCGGGGCCTTTGTCGTCCGAACGGGAGTCGAACGAATCGTTGTCGTCGTTGTTGCTGTTGAAGTTGGCCGGTAGCGACAGGGCGCTCAGGACTTCCAACTCGTTGCCCGAGTCGTAGACCAGCACGGGGTCGCCGTCGGTCACGTCGAAGACCGAAAAGGATCGGGCCCCGTAGGCGTAGAGCTCGTCGAAGTCGCCGTCGCCGTCGGTATCGCCGAGTTGGTCGGTCACCCGGAGCCGACCGAGGTTGTCGTCGTCCTGAAGGGTGGCGGCGTTGGGGAAGGCGGTCGGGTCGAGCGTCAGGTCGCCCACCCGGACCTCTTCGCTGAAGTCGTCGTAGTCGCGGGCGTCGCCCTCGTTGGCGGTCAGCAGGTAGGTCCGGCCGCCGGCCTCGTAGGTGGTGATCGCGTCGGGCTGATACATCCCGAAGACGGGCCAGTTGGCGAGGTTGATCAGGCCGTCGTTGTTGCCCGGGAAGTCGCGGTTCGACGCGTCGAAGGGGTTGTTGCCGCCGAAGGCGTTGACGACCTGGCTGTGATCCTTGAACCCGAGGCTGCGGACTTCCTGCACGGTGGCGGAGGCGATATCGACCACGGCGACCGCGTTGTTTTCCTGCAGCGCGACGTAGGCCGTCGTGCCGGTGCTGTCGACCGCGATGTACTCGGGCTCGAGGTCTTGCGCGACCGTGGCGCCGGGGCCGAAGACGCGGACCGCGGGGTCGATGTTCGGTCCGGGCGTGTCGAACGCGGAGAAGCCGGCGTTACTGACGGTGCCGCTGCCCAGGTCGATGATGCTGACCGAGCCGACCGGGTCGATGCTGCCGGGGGTGTTGTAGTTGTTCGGCTCGCCCTCGTTAGCCACGAGGATCACGGACCCGTCGGGGGTGAACGTGAGCATGTCGGGAAGGGCACCAACAGTGAAGGTACCGATCGCCGGTGCCGCGGGGTTCAGGAGAAGCTCTGTCGTGTTGAACAGCTCGACCCGGCCCGGGTTGGTCGCGGGGTCGTCGGCGACCGCAACCGCCAGCCGGCCGTTGCTCACCGCCACCGAGTTCACGCCCGGGTCGGCGATCGTGCCCCGCAACGTCGGGGCAAACGGGTCCGAAAGGTCGAGGATGTCCACGCCGCTGTCGGCGTTGACCACGAACAGCTGGTCCGTCAACGGATCGAACGCGGGGATCTCGGCCGACGACTCGTCGAAGACGCCCGTCCCGTAGCTGCCGATCGGCGTTAGGCCTAGCTGGGCCGCGGCGGGAAACGCTATACAACCCGCCGCGAGTACGGCGAGACGCTTACGAAGGCACTTCCTCATGCTTCAGGTTCCCTCACGATGCCGACCTTGTCTCGGGCGCGTGTCACGGCGACGCCGCGGCCCCTTGTGGAGGCGCAAACCTAGGCCCGCCGTGTGAGTGTTCGGTTGGCGCCCCGTGTCTATCCGATGAATGTCGCCGGCAAGACAAGGGCGCGGGCGTCAGTGACCGACCGGTCAGCCGCCCGTCAGCCGGTCGAACAAGCGGTCCAGAGCGGCCGTACGGTCGGTAACCAAGGGGTCTTCGCGGGCCATCCGCTCCCGCGCGGCGGCGACCCGCCGGCCGACGAACGCTTCCAATGACGGCGGCGCGCCCAGATCGCTTACCGCCGCGCGGATTTTGGTGTTGTCGAACTGGGCGGACCAGGCCTTGTCGCCCCAGAGCGGGCCCTCCCACAATGGGTTCGCGGCGACGAGGGTGTCGGTCGGGACGCCGACGAGCTTCGCCTCGACGCCCAGGGCGCGGGCGGTGGCGTGGTAGAGCGTCCGCCAGGCGTAGGCCCGGTCGCTGGTGAGGTGGAAGGCCTCGCCCGGCGCCGCGTCGGCGGTGAGCAGGCGGACGAAGGGCGGGGCGAACTGCTTGGAATCGGTGACCGTCCAGAGGCTGGTGCCGTCCCCCGGAACGACCACCGGCTTGCCGCGCAGCAGGCGCGACGCGAGCAGGTCGTGTTCGCCCAGGGCGGTGATCAGCATGTTCCGGCTGGTGTGGCTGGGGCGCACGATCGTCCAAGGCAGCGGCGAGCCGGCCCGGCCGTCGGTGTGATCTCGCAGAAGCTGTTCGCACGCAGCTTTGTCCCGGCTGTAGGCCCAGTGCGGGTTGTCCAGCGGGACGTCTTCGGTGATGAACTGCACCTCGACCGGCTTGCGGTACGCCGAGGCCGAGGAGATGAACACGTAGCGGCCCACCCGGCCCGTGAGCAGGTCGAGGTCGCGTTGGAGTTGCGCGGGCGTGAAGACGCGGAACTGGCAGACGACGTCGAAGTGTTCGTCGGCGATCGGCGTGTACTGCTCGTCGAGGTCGAAGTCGCCCTGGAGATACTGGACTTCCGGGGGCAGCCCCGCGTTGGATCGGCCGCGGTTGAAGACCCAGGTCTCGTGCCCGGCCCGGACGGATTCGTGGACGCAGTCGAAGCTGATCTGGCCGTTGCCGCCGACGTAGAGGGTTTTCATGCCGGTCAGTGTAAAGCTGGCCACCGCCCGGAACACGGCGCATAATCCGGGTATGACGGACGCGTGCGTGCCGAAGTTCGGGCGGTTTGCGAGTAATCCGCCGGGGGCGAGCTACGGTCCGCGGCGGATGCGGGACTTCGAGTTTGTGTGGATGGCCGAGGGCGACGCGCACTACCGCTGGGGAGACGCCGAGGCGGCGGTGCCGGAGGGGTCGGTCGTGCTGTGCCGCCCCGGCGCGACCGACGCCTTCGACTGGGACCCGCGCCGGCGGTCGGTGCACGGCTACGTGCACTTCGACCTGCCGCGGCCCCCGAAACATTGGCCGGCGGTCGAGGCCTGGCCGCTGGTGCGGACCCCGCCGGACGGCGACGTCTTCCGCCCCATGCTGCGGCACCTGCTGGCCCGGATCGGCCGGGCCGAACCCCGGCACGTCGCCCTGACGCTCGAACACCTGGTCAGCTGTTTTCTCTTCGAAGAGTGGGTCACGCAGCCCACACCGACGACCGCCTTACCCGAACCGATACCGCAAGTGCTGGCCTTCATCCACGCCCGGCTCGGCGAGGACCCGACCCTTCCGATCAGCCTCGACGAGCTCGCCGACGCGGCCCATCTCCACCCCGCGTCGCTCTGCCGTCGCGTTAAACAGGCGACGGGCCACACCCCGATGCGTCTGGTCCGCTACGCCCGGCTCGACCTCGCCCTGCAGCAGCTGATCCGAAGCGCCAGCCCCGTCCAGGCCGTCGCCGCCGCCACCGGCTTCGAGAGCCCCTACCACTTCTCCCGCCGGTTCCGCGAGGCTTTCGGCACCCCGCCGAGCGAGCTGCAAGCCGCGGTTCGCCGCGGCCAGACCCCTCCCCTGCCGCTGCTGCACCGCTACGTCTGACTTCATCGGTCGGCTGCCCGTGAATACGGGCGCAAATTTTGGATATCTGATCGTGAATCTCGGCGATGGTTTTCCCGACACGATTTCGCACAATACATATGCACGACCCGATCGGCTCTAAATATCACCACCCGGACCAAACCATGTCATCCGCCCCCACCGCGACACCCCCCGCCCCGCCCACGAGCCGACCCGGCCTCCACCGCGCTGCGGTGACTGTGGGGCAGTACCGAAACTACCGCCGCGACGGGTTCGTGATCGTCCGCGGCCTCGTTCCCCCCGACGACATCGCCGAGCTGCGGCAACACACCGATGACCTGATGCAAGGCCGTCTGCCCGAGCAGCGGGACCTGCCCACGCTCGACCCCGAAGAAGCCGAGCGTCAGGCCACCGAAAACCGGCGGGCCCGCGGCGAGGCCCGTACCAAACGCGAGCTGTTCCGCCCTGACGACGACCTGCCCCCGGACGAAAAAGCCAAGCAGTTCCTCCGCATCCACATGCTCCACCGCCAACTCGCGCTGCACGAGCGTTACCTCCTGCACCCCCGCGTACTCGACGTCGTCGAGGTGCTCACCGGGCCGGATGTCATGGCGCTGCAGACCATGCTCTTCCTCAAACCGCCCGGGAGCCAGGGCCAGGGCTGGCACCAGGACAGCTTCTACATC
This sequence comes from Planctomycetota bacterium, assembly GCA_039201235.1. Taxonomy (GTDB): domain Bacteria; phylum Planctomycetota; class Phycisphaerae; order Phycisphaerales; family Phycisphaeraceae; genus Algisphaera. Next base: position 8,883 of record JBCCRT010000041.1, on the reverse strand, counting down.
CCCACCAGCCCCGACAGCCTGATCGGCGCCTGGCTCGCCATCGACGACGCCGACGAATACAACGGCGGGCTGTGGTTCGCCAAGGGCTCAGGCGCCGAGCCCGTCCACCCGCCCTGCCCCGACCAGCAGACCTACGGCTTCGGCGACCGGCTCGTCAGCGACGTCCCGCACATCCGACGCCCGTCCGACCCCGACGACGAGGTCAACATGCTCGCGCCCGTTGCCGACCGCTACGACCAGGTCCTTGGCTCGGTCAAGGCCGGCGACGTCGTGTTCTTCAACGGCCACGTGCTGCACCGCTCCAAGGCCAACGTCACCGCCGACCGCTTCCGCCGCGCCTTCGTCGCCCACTACGCCAACGCCCGCGCCTTCACCGCCTGGGGCCGCGACGAGGACAACCCCCACGGCCAGGACCCCGACACCGGCGCGACCAACGCCAGCCACATCCTCGCCCGCGGCGACACCCACCTGCCCTTCGCGAAGCCCCGCTTCGGCACCCCCTGCGCCGCCACCTTGCCCCCCGATCAACGCGACGCCCAGAACCGCGACACTGTCCGCCGCATCGCCGCGGCCAACCACGGCCTCATGGGCTGCGCGATCGACAACCCCGAGCAGCTCATCGACCACGATTGACGCCGCGACCTGCAGAAACATTGCGGCGGACTCAACCGCTTTTCCGCAGGTGCCGCAGCACCGCGGTGCCACGAGGCGAGAGCTCGTACCCCGGCTGATGGCTGATCGTCAGGCCGAGGTTTTTGAGCTTACGGACATTGGTTTTCAACCATTCTTTGTCGAACCCGGTGGACTCGGCCAATGAAGCGGCGGCGACGTGCGGGTGGTCCCGGATCGTGAGCAGCACCCGGCACGTCCACGGTCCGACGCGTGAGGCGGCGTCGTATCGGTCCAGCTTTCGTCGGATCACGTCGAGCTCGGCGGGATCGACCTCGTCGTCGTTGCGTAGCGCGAGCCGCGGGTCTTCACCGGCGTACCGGACTTCGACGCGGTAGAGATCGCCCTCGCGGGTATCCAACTCGGCCAGCAATACCTCGGGCGAGGGGTAGCCGGCACGGCGGGCATCGCTCGGGCCGATGTCCGAGCGATCGACCTCGGCCACCCGGTCGATGGCGAGCACCCCGACCTCGGTTTTCAGCGTCCCCCCGGGCTTGACGCTTGGCCGACGCCACCGCCGGAACACCAGGGTCACCTCTCCGGTTTTAACCGCTTCCAGAACGGCACGCTTCAACAACACGACCGGAGTCTCCTCGGTGTGCTCGGCGGTTGCTCAAAGGTGCGTCAAACCTTCGGTTTGTGCTTGAGACCCCGCACCTGCATCGGCAGCCCGAACAGGTCGATGAAGCCGCGGGCCGCGGTGATGTCGTAGCCGTCCATCGCGAAGCTCGCCAGCTCGGGGTCGTACAGGCTCTTCGGGCTCGTCGCCTCGACCGCCATCGCGCTGCCTTTGTAGAGCTTCACCTTCACCCGGCCGGTGACGACCTTGTTCGCCTCGTCCATGAACGACTGCAACGCCTCGCGCAGCGGGTGGAACCACTGGCCGTAGTAGGTCAGCTCGGCGTAGCGCGACGCCAGCCGCAGCTTCTCGTGGTAGAGGTCGCGCTCGAGGCAGAGCTGCTCGAGCGCTTTGTGGGCCTCGTAGAGGATCGTGCCGCCGGGCGTCTCGTAGACGCCACGCGACTTCATACCGACCAGTCGGTTCTCGGTCAGCACGGTGACACCGACGGCGTGCTGCCCGCCGAGGTTGTTGAGTCGTACAATCAAATCGTGACCCGCCCCCCGGAAGTCTTTGCCGTCAACAGCGATAGGGTTGCCCTTCTCGAAGTCGATCGTCACGTACGCCGGCTTGGCGGGGGCCTTTTCCGGGGGGACGGACATGACCAGGCAGTTCTTCCAGTTGGGTTCCCGGGCAGGGTCTTCGATCTCCGCGCCTTCGTGGCTGATGTGCCAGAGGTTGCGGTCCCGCGAGTAGATCTTCTTGGTGGTCTGGTCGATCGGAATCTTGTGCTTCCGGGCGTAGTCGATCGCGGTCTCGCGGTCGGTTAACCCATCGTCGATAAAAGCCGGGTCTTTCCACGGCGAGACGATCTTGAGCTTGGGGTTGAGCGCCCGGGCGGTGAGCTCGAAGCGGACCTGGTCGTTGCCCTTGCCGGTCGCGCCGTGGCCCACGGCGTCGGCCTTGGTCTGCTTGGCGACGAGCACCTGGTGCTTGGCGATCAGCGGCCGGGCGATCGACGTGCCCAGCAGGTAGTCGCTCTCGTACACCGCATGGGCCCGCAGCATCGGGAAGCAGTACTGCTCGGCGAACTCCTTGCGTAGGTCCTTGACCACGACCTCGTCGGCCCCGCTGGCGTACGCCTTCTTCTCGATCCCGTCGAGCTCGTCGCCCTGCCCGAGCTCGGCCGCGAAAGCCACGAGCTTGACCCCGGGGTACCGCGACTTGAGCCACGGCAGGATCACGGACGTATCCAGCCCGCCGGAGTAGGCGAGGACGATTTTTTTGGGGTCGGAAGGCATGTTCTCTCAGCTTTGTTTTTTGCTTAGTCGAGACGTTATGTCTCTTAGGCGGGGCAAAATACCACGCGGTTCCTGTGGTGTCAGCCGCAGCTCATCGACCGGAGATGGTTTCAACGTCCCGAAGGTCGATTCATGAAACAGGCCCACGGCGGATGACGCCGTGGGCCTGAAGTAAATCAGTATGTGTCAGATCGCCCTTCTTAAGCGGCAGATTTCCGTCGTCGCGAGTAAGCCAGCCATACAAGAGGCAGGACGGCCATGGATGCAGGCTCGGGGATATAGTTCACAATCCCTACGGGGTCGCCGGTCTGGCCCGACACGCCGTAGCTAAACACGAAGTCCTCCTGTCCGTCCAAGATGTCGAAGCCCAGGCCGATCGGAACGATCCCATCGATAAGGGTTCCTGCGAAAGAGGCCGCGGATGCCAGGGTCATGGTGTTTGACAGGTATAGGTCGAAGGGCGAGGGATTGTTACCGCCGTCCGGAACGATGCTGCCGGACTGCGAGATGATCTGAAACCCGCTCGACGTCACCTGATTACCGACGAGTTCCATTTCGCCGGTCACCACATCGACGTTCAGTTCGATTTCCCCTGGGCCCGGGTCGGCCAACGAGGGCGTGGTACCCGCGACTAGGGTCAAGGTCAAGATGGAGAGCCACTTGCGGTGCATAGTTGATACTCCTGGCGTGGTTAAGTAAGAACGAAGATTTTTGGTCACAATCACGCTGCCCCGCCGGGATGTTCCGTAGGTGCAGCAGGTCCCTTAGGCCTTACGGCGGCGACCGGTGAGCAAAACGCCCACCACTCCAATCAAGCCCAGTGATGCTGGCTCGGGGATGTAGGTGACTGTGCCGTTGAGGTCGCCGACTATGCCCGCGATCCCGTAGGTGAAGACCAAGTCTTCGGTGCCACCAATCTCGAAGCCCAACCCGAGCATGGTTTCGCCGTCGATCAGCGTGCCGGCGAACGAACCCGCCGAAGCCAGGCTCGTGCTATTAGCTAGGTAGAGGTCGAACGGCGAAGCGTCGCCGTCGCCATCGGGGATCAACGACCCGGCCTGAGAGATGATCTGGAAGCCAGAACTGAAGGTGTTCGCCCCGATCAGCGTCATCTCACCGGTGGTGACATCCACTTGCAGCTCAAGTTCGCCGTCATCGACGACCGCCGAGATCCCGGAAGTAGCCACGAGCGACGAAACTTCGCTTGTCGCCAAGGTTCCTGAGACCGGCGCAGTCAGCCCGAAATTGGCTTGGATAAAAGTGAAGTCGGTGAAGTTGACCGCGTCGTCGCCGCTGAAATCAGCGTCGGCCCAGCCACCGGTCTGGCCAAAGTTTGCCTGAAGGAAAGTGAAGTCCGTGAAGTTGACCGAGCCGTCCAGGTTTGCGTCGCCGTAGTTCGTGCCCAGCACGACCTGTACCAGTTCGTTGACGTCCGCCTGGTTGACCGACAGGTCGCCGGTCATGTCGGCGGAGAGGTCGAAGCCGACGGCTTCGTCGAGGTTGGCCCAGTCGGCCGAGCCGTCGCTGACGAAGGGGTTGGTCTGGAACTGGTCGTAGACGTAGTCGATGTCCTGGGCGTCCACGGCGCCGTCGGCGCCTTGGGGTGCCCAGCCCGCGCTGATCAGGCCGCTGCCGGCGACGTCCCCACGTGAATCTCCCGCGGCGTAGGCTTTGCCGGTGGCCAGGGTGGTCCCGAAGAGGTTGCTGTCGGGGGCGGTCGAGGCGTTGTCGATGTCGATGAAGTTCTGCTTGCGGTCGAGCAGGTTGCCGGCCCGGCCGCGGTTGAACAGGCCGTCGGCCCCGTAGCGGACGTCGTCGAGGTCGAAGTTGCCGTCGGCGTCGAAGTCGCCGAGTAGTTCGAGCACGGCGTCCGGGTCGCCGAGGCTGGAGCGCTGCCCGGCCTGCGACGCCTCGAAGGCGACGACCATGTCGTCGATGTCGTTGGCGTCACGCACGCCGTCGAACTGGAAGTCGCCGACGATCGCGTTGCGGCTGCCGGTGGCGATGTCGTCGCCGTAGGCAACCGTGGTGCCGTCGTTGGTGACGTAGTTCGCCGACTGCCCGTCGGTGTAGGGCCCGGTGGAGGCGTCGCGGAAGGGGACGGAACCGGCCAGCGGGCCGCCGTAGCCGGCTTCGATCGTCTCCTGCGGGAGCACGCCGGCCGACTGCAGGGCGGGGTTGACCGAGGGGTTGGCGATCAGGTTTTCCGATTGGTTCGGGTCGATGATGCCTTCGGCGGCATCGACGAGCGCGAAACTCGAGGCGAGGGCCTGTCCCGGCGTGCCGACCAAGTTGATCGTGCTCTGGCCGCCCGCGACCTGCTGGGTGAAGGCGTCGATCGAGGCGAGGTAGTTGCGGATGAACAGGGCCGCCGTCGGGTCTTCCATCGGGGTGCCCTGGCCGGCGGTCGGCCGGTTCGGGAAATCCGCGACGGGGTCGAAGACTTTTTCCCCGGGCTGTGCGTTCGAGGCGTCGTCGAAACGCGGGGTCCCGTCGGCGGCGACGACGATGGTTCCGGAAAGGGGGTTGCCGATGGTCGAGAGCGTCTGGACCGCGCCGATCTGGTGGCCGGTGTTGGGATCGAGGTTAAAGATGACGTTGTTGTCGGCGGCGGTCGTGCCGTTCTGGGTCATGATCGGACGCACGTAGCTGCTGCCGTCCCAGCCGGCGGCGGTGTCGTTGGCGACGTTGAGGATCTCGTAGCGGTTGCCGGCGGAGTCCGGCCCGGCGTTGCCGACGATGCCGTTGTAAGACACGCCCAAGCGGGTGTTCTCGACGGTATTTTCGAGGCGGCTGGAGCTCTGCTTGTTGGTGGGGATGTAGTCGCCGCCGGGGGTGTCCAGGCTGTCGTCATTGGAGGCGGTACTCGAGCCGCGGTTGCGCAGGCCGACGTTATCGCCGACGCCGAACGACGGATCGACGCCGATGGAGTTCATCGCCCCGTTGCGGGTACCCGAGCCGGAGTCGCGTGTGATGGCGATCAGGTTCTCGCCGCTCTGCATACGGCCTGTGACGAAGAGGTGCTGCAGCTCGGTCTTCTTGATGTTGCCGTCCGGCGTCGCGCCGGATTGATCGCCGTCGATCCCGGCGCCGGCGTTGGCGATGAAGGCGATCGGCGCCAACGCGAGCGGTGTCTGAAAGATCGCGGTGCCGTCGGTCACCGACGTGTCGAGGGTCAGCTGGGTGCTGCCGGGCCCTTCTTCGGGCGAGAGGCCTTGCAGCACGTTGGGCTGCCCGCCGGCCTGCAGCGGCGTGCCGGTGGGGTTGGCGACCGGGTTCGACAGGCTTTGGTTGTTCCCGTACCCGGCCGTGGGGGCGCCGTTGGTCAGGGGTGAGTTGCCCCAGAACGCCCCCGGCCGGGTGTCGGTGACAAAGAAGGTTGTCGGAACGTCGGTGGTGGAGATATCGATCTGGGTGGGACCGGTGAAGCTGCCGATCCCGACGCTCGCCGCGTTGCGGACGTTGGGTGAACCGCCGTTGATACCGTCGATGATCTCGTAGCCGGACTGCCCGCCGGCCCCGGGCTGCGGGCCGTTGACACTGCCGTAATCGATCAGTTCCTGGAAGCCGTTACCCGAGCCGATCGCGCGGTACTGAAGATCAAAGCCTTTATTGCCGCCCTGGGTGGTCCAGAGGCGGTCGAAGGTCCCGGCATTGAAGTCGGTGATTTGACCGTCGTTGTCCAGGTCGATGAAGTCGTTGCCCGAGGCGTTGTTCTGGAAGAAAGGCTCAAAAAGTGTCGCGCCAGAAATATTGACTTCCTGACCCGTCACCGTTGAGGAAAAAGCCGCAACCAACAACGCTGCGGTCGAATAATGAATTGCACGGCACATGGACTTAACTCCTCCGTTTAAAGTTGTGGACAGACACATATCCGTCCCATTAAGTTTGCTAACTCTGTTTCAACGATCGATGACGGCTTAATCCAGGTAGCGGATGGCGGTTGGCGAGCCGGTCAACGAGTAGTACTTTTCGCCCCACTCTTTTCCCTCGAAGGTTTCGTACAGGGTCTTGCGTTCGACGTGACCGTCGGCGTAGGTGAAGTTTGTGGTGCCACCGTCGACCGAGCTCGCCCCTTCTCCGCCGGGGTGGTGCCGGCCGACGGCGACCATGGGCTGCCCGCCGTCGATGCCACCGGTCGGGGCGTTGGCGTTCAGGTTGTCGCGGTAGTTGCCGAGCCCGTAGTCAGCGCCGAGCGTCAAGCGCCCGTCTTGGATGGCGTCACCGGCGGCGGGGTAAGTCCAGGGGTCGGCGTTCGAGCCGCCGAACCCGTTGTCGATGGGGTTGACCGGCCGGTGCGATTTGTTTTCGCCCGCGCCATCGGTGATGACGTTGGGGTTGTCGATGAATTCTGTAACCATGATTTCGCCGGACGGCGACAGAAACTCCGATTGCCTAGGCAGGCGGTGCGATCGCGGATCGCTCAGGGGTTGATTGAATTTGTTTCGGGGGCTGAATACGGCGTTGGTCGTGTACGACAGCCTTTGGACCTGACGATCGACCACCGCCCCGCCTACGGGGTTCGTGGGTTCGATACCGCCGTCTTCCATTTCCGGGCAGCTGAAATAGTCGGCTTCGAGGCTCGTCGCGGTCACGATCATCCAGGACCAGTGGACGTACCCGTTGCTGATCTCGGAGCTGCCGTCGGTCTGCGCGTCCCAGGACCATGAAAACGCGGAACCGAGGGCTCCGTCTCCGTTCCAAGGCGTGTCTGCGTAGACATACGCGGGCGGGATCAGCTCTTTGAATTCTGCCGAGTAGGTGGCGAAACCGATACCAACCTGTCGCTGGTTTGAAGCGCAGGCGATCGATCGCGCCGTGCTGCGGGCGCCGCCTAAAGCGGGCAGCAGAATGCCGATGAGCAAGGCGATGATGGAGATCACCACCAACAACTCGATCAGGGTGAAAGCGGGGCGGGGACGGAAGTGGGTGCGGGCGGTTGCCGGCATGTAGGTCTGCTCCGGTGTCGGTGGATCAGCCGTAAGTCTCTGAACGTCCTGTCGAGATTGGGTCAGCAATTGGTCAAGATTCGGCGTAGGTATGGTCAGCCCGCGGGGTCCGGCTCGACGGGGTGGGCGTGGATTTCGCTGAGGCGGTAGCCCTGGCCGCGGACGGTCTGGACCTGCACCGCGCCGGGTCCGAGCTTGCGGCGTAGGGCCGCGATGTGGTGCTTGATGCTCGCGCCCGCCGCGGCGTGTTGGCGTCGCGGGTGGCTTAGGCGGCGTTGGAACTGATCGGGTGAGATGATCCAGCCGGGCCGGTGCGCCATCGCGAACAGCAGGTGGAACTGCGTCAGCGTCAGCTCGACACGACGCCGATCGACGTAGACCTCGTACCGGTCCGGGTAGATCACGATTTTGCCGACACGGATCGCTTCCGCCTCTTCGGCCGGCGTCGTCGACGGGGTTGGCGCGGTGGGGTCCATACAAAGAGTCCGCACCACAACACCTCACCCCGAGTGCCCGGGGGCGACGGGGTTTGGGTTGCGAATGGCGTTCGGTTCGCTTGCCGATCGCCACAGTTGTCAGGGCCGGAATTTAGCGACGCTTCGTCGAGGTCTTGCGAGCGGGTAGCTAGCAACCTTGCAGCATCTTGCAAGAAAGAGGCAAGCGCGGCGCAAAAGTTAGATGAAGGGGGCGGCGCGTAAAAAAAGACGACGACACTTTGCAGTGCCGTCGCCCGGAGGGAAAAGAGAGATGCGGGGTCCGCCGTTGGCGGGGTTGTTGATTTCCTGGGGTTCCGGGATTCGGGGGGGGTTACATGCCGGCGGCCTGGAAGATGCCTTTGGCTTCGTCCATGGCTTCGAGCAGCTCCTGGCAGACCTCGTCGATGGCCGACTGGTTGAGGTTCAGGTGTTCGAGGATTTCGGGGGCGACGGGCGACTCGAGGTCGACGTCGTGGGCGAAGCCCAGCTCCATCTTGCCGGCGATGTGGTCGGCGACGTGGACGAGGCAGGCCAGCGCCCGGTTCTTGTAGGCCAGGTCCATCGGGTGGTGGTGGAAGCCGGTGACGTACTGGAAGGACACGGGGAACTTCCAGAGCTTGCAGAGCCCGGCGCCGAACATCTCGTGGGTCGCGCCGATGCAGGCGAACTCGGCTTCGCGGAGGCTGCCGCCCTGGGATTCGACCTGGTTGAGGGCTTCGATGAACTTGGGGCGGCGGGCCTGGATCTCGACCATGATGCCGATGTCGTGGATGAGCCCGGCGAGGAAAGCCTCGTCGGGCAGGCCGAGGCCGCACTTGTTGGAGAGCAGGCGGGTGGCGGTGGCGGTGGCGATCGAGTGGGTCCAGAGGTCGCGGGCGTCGAAGTTCGGGGCGATCTTGCCGCCGCGGAAGAGCTTGGCGAGGCTGGCG
>JBCCRT010000040.1:0-21105 GCA_039201235.1 Planctomycetota bacterium | reverse complement strand
CCACCGGCCTCGGGCTCAAGGAAGCCAAGGAGATGGTCGACAGCGCCCCGTCCACCATCAAGGAAGCCGCCCCCAAGGAAGAGGCCGACGCCCTGGCCGAGAAGATCAAGGAAGCCGGCGGCGAAGTCGAGCTCAAGTAGCCTCCCCCGGAAGTTTCCCGGAAATAAAAAACCGCACCGTTTTTTACGGCGCGGTTTTTCTTTGTTCGCGGGGCGAAAGATCAGGAACCGGGGGCGGTGAAGTCCGCCGGCGTGAAGCCGTGGCCGAAGCTCAGGTCGGTCATGATCTCGTCGACCCACACCGCGTCGTCCGCGACCTCGCCGGCCCAGGTCGAGGCGGTGTAGCGACGCGTCACCGGCAGCTTCACCGGGGCGTCGTCCGGACCGAACGTCTCGTACGCGACCTCCATCAGCAGCGGCTCGTCCACGACGCCGAAGTCCACCACGGTGAACAGGAACAGGTCGACGAGCTTCGTCTCGGGGTTGACGTAGAGCACATACGTGTCGGCCGCGACGCCTTCGGGTACGTCGAAGGTCAGCTCGATCAGGTCGTACGTGGTGCCGTTGTACTCGGCCTGCCCCTTGGACTTGTGGATCGTGCCGGGGTCCATAAGCTTCTGCATCATGGCGAACCAGTAGAAGTTGGTCTTGCGTTGGAAAAACGCCCGGGCCACGGCGGACTCGTCGGTCACCCGCTCGCCGCCGACGGTGACCCAGGCGGCATCGCCGTCCCAGCCTTGGACCAGCGTGCCCTCGGTGCCCCCGGAAACGACGGGTAGCGGGCTTTCGTGGGTCGTGTACTCGGCCCACGACAGCTCGCCGTCGAACAGGTAGCGCTCGGTCGAGACGTCGGTCGTGCCCTTGCGGTTGTCGCGGTAGGTGTAGGTGTATTCGACGTCGACGAGGCCCTGCAGGCACTCGTAGGTCCCCGAGGCGTGGCTGACTTGTTCGATCAAAGCCCGGGCGGCGGGGTCGGACTCGGCGTGGGCCGGGCCCGCCGCGGCGGCGGAAACCAGAGCGGTCAGGGCGATCGCGGGCAGGCGTTTCATCTTCGGTCCTCGGGTGGCGGGGTCGGTTGCGGTTCGTGGGCGTCGGGAGAACCGTCAGGCGACGGGTTTTATTTCCGGCTCGATGAGCTGGAAGCAGGTCATCGGGTCGCGGCCGGCGAACAGCAGCTTGATCACCAGCGCGGCCATCGCTTCGAGGTGGTGGGCGTACTCGAGCCCGCCCATGTCGGCGGGCCGGCTACCGACGGCTTCGATCAGTCGGCCGACCGTCTGCTTGGCGGGTTCGTCGTCGCCGCAGATCGGCGTGACGTGCTGCCGGCCATCGATCGTGATCGGGGCGGGGGCGGCCCAGAGGTTGGCCTGGCAGAGGTTGAACGCCTTGACCACGCGGGCCTGCGGCGCGGCCGCGGCGAGGGCCTCGGCCAACGACTTGCCGTCGTAGGTCGCCACCCGGAAGTCGCCGTCGTAGGCCCCGGGGACCGGGTTGTTGATATCGACGACGACCTTGCCAGCGAAGTTGGCCGGCCCGCCCGAGTGGGCGATCGACGCCACGACGGCCTGGTGCGGGGTGGCGATCACCACGACGTCCGCGGCCGCCACCGCGTCGGTCTGCGACGAGGCGGTCGCGCCGTGGCCGATCTGTTGCGCCGCGGCGGCGGCCTTCTGCGGGTCGCGGCCGCTGAAGATCAGGTCGTGCTGCTCGGCCCACTTGCCCGCGAGGGCGAGGGCCATGTTCCCGTAACCGATGAAGGCGATGGTCATGTTCGATTCCTCGGGCGGAGGCGACGGGCCGGAAACAGGCCACACGGTCCGCTGGATATTAACTCCGATCGACGTCGATCTACGGAGTGCGGTGCCCGGGCCTGTCGGAGAAACCGCATCGGCTCGGTGCGGCTTGAAAGTTGCGGGCCACTGCTTACCGTCGTGGTCGCCGCGTCCGGCCCGGCCCGGCCCGCTGCCCCCCGCCCCCGGAACCCCCCGGAACCCCCCGGAACCCCACCGGAACCTCCCGCAACTCCCGGGCCCCCGCTCCACGGAGACCGCCACTGTGTCCGACCGCCGACGCTGGGTCATCATCGCCGTCACCGCCGCCGCCGCGATGGCCACGTACTACGGCCTGCCCGACGGGATCGGCGAGCTGCCCCGGCGCACCGCCGCGATCTTCGTCGTCGCCGTGATCTTCTGGGCCACCGAGATCATCCCGCTCTACGCCACCAGCCTGCTGCTGATCGGCATGCAGATCGTCTTCCTCGCCGGCGGCGGCGGCATGGCCGAGAAGTTCCCGACGCTGTTCGGCGAGCCGCTCGAAGACCTGCCCGCCTCTTCGGTGTTCCTCGCTCCCTTCGCCTCGGGCATCATCATCCTGTTCATGGGCGGGTTCCTGCTCTCGGCCGCGGTGACCAAGCACGGCCTGGACAAGAAGATCGCCGCCCGCCTGCTCCGCCCCTTCGCCCGCAACCCCGTCACGCTGATCTTCGCGATCATGCTCATCACCGCGTTCTTCTCGATGTGGATGAGCAACACCGCGACGGCGGTCATGATGATTGCGATCATCACGCCGCTGGTGAAGGCGCTGCCGCAGGACGACCGGTTCCACAAGGCGGTCATCCTCGCGGTGCCGTTCGGCGCGAACATCGGCGGGATCGGCACGCCGATCGGCACACCGCCCAACGCGGTGGCGATGGCGGCGCTGCGGCAGAAGTTCCCCGAGCTGAACCTCGGCTTCATCGACTGGATGATCATGGCCGTGCCGCTCGGGCTGATCCTCATCGCCGTGGCGGGCGTGCTGCTGCTGGTGATGTTCCGCCCCGGCCCGGGCGTCGAGCTGCCCGAGGTCGAGAAACCCACCGAGGCGATCTCGTGGAAGGGCCGGCTGACGCTGACGATCCTCGGCGCGGCGATCTTCCTCTGGGTCTTCAGCGGGATCCTCGACCTCGGGCTCAGCTCGGCGGCCGTCGCCCTGCTCGCCGCCGCGGCGCTCACGACCCTCGGCGTGCTGGAGAAACGCGACGTCGACTCGATCGACTGGAACGTGCTGATCCTGATGTGGGGCGGCCTTTCGCTGGGCAAGGCGATGGAGGTCAGCGGGCTGATCGACGTGATCGCCGGGCTGCCGTTCGCCGAGCTGCAGGGCGTCTGGCTCGCGGTGATCATCGTCGCCCTGGGCGTGGGCATGTCCACGTTCATGAGCAACACCGCGACGGCGAACGTGCTGGTGCCGATGGTGATCGCCATCGGGCTGTCCAACCCCGACACCGACGCGGGGGTCACGCTCGCGGTGCAGCTCGCGGTGCTCACCGCGCTGGCGTGCTCGTTCGCGATGGCGTTCCCCGTCTCGACGCCGCCGAACGCGATCGCCTTCGCCACCGGCCGGATCCCCGCGTCCGCCCTGCTGTCTTCCGGGGGGATCGTGTCGCTCATCTGCGTGGTCGTGCTGCTGCTGGGATACCAGCTCGTGCTGCCGTGGGCGATCGACCTCTCGCCGGTTTTGGGAACCGCCCCCGCAGAAATCGCCCCCTAACTTCTTCCGTTCATCTCCGGGGGCGGGCGTTACAATCCCGGCGTGAGCTTCGACCCGCAAGCCATCCTCGGCCCCGAGGGCCCGATCGCCCGCCGGCTCGGCGACCGCTACGAGCACCGCCCCGAGCAGGCCGCGATGATCGAGGCCGTGGAGCACGCCCTGGATTCCGGCGGCACGCTCATGGCCGAGGCCGGCACCGGCGTCGGCAAGTCGTTCGCCTACCTCTTGCCGGCCGTGGCCCACGCCACCCGCCGCGGCGAACGCGGCGCCGACGAGAAACGACGCGTCGTCGTCTCGACCCACACCATCGCGCTGCAGGAACAGCTCATCGAGCGCGACCTGCCCCTCCTGCAGTCGATCCTTCCGGGGGCGGGGGGGGACGAGTTCTCGGCGGTGCTGGTCAAGGGGCGGGGCAACTACCTCTCGATCCGCCGGATGAACCGAGCCTGGGAACGCAAGGCCGCGCTGTTCGACGACTCGACCGAGCAGCGCAGCCTCCGGCAGCTCGTCGACTGGGCCCAGCACACCGATGACGGTACGCTCGCCACGCTGCCGCAGCTCGAAGCCCCGCACGTCTGGAACGACGCCCAGAGCGACAGCGAGGACTGCCTCGGTAAGCGCTGCCCGACGTTTAACAAGTGCTTCTACCAGAGCGCCCGCCGGCGGATGCAGAACGCCGACGTGCTGGTCGTGAACCACGCGCTGTTCTTCGCCGACCTCGCGTTGCGGGCCGAGAGCGGGGGCGGTTACGCGATCCTGCCGCCGTACGACGCGGTCGTCCTCGACGAGGCGCACACGGTCGAGGACGTCGCGTCCGACCACTTCGGCCACCGGGTCACGAAGTACCAGGTCGGGTACCTGCTCTCGCGTTTGCTCAACGCCAAGCGCGGCCGGGGCGTGCTGCAGGCGGTGTCGCACAGGCTCGACGCGGCGCTCTACAACGCCGCCGCGCGGGCGGTCGAGCAGGCGTACCAGGCCGGTGAGTCGTTCTTCGACGAGCTGACCGTCTGGCACGAACGCTTCGGCGGCGGCAACGGCCGGGTCCGCGGGCCGCGGCCGATCGACGACACGCTGTCCGACCCGCTCCGCGAGTTGTCGCTGATCCTCAAACGGGTCAAGGGCGCGCTCGACGACGAGGACGACCGGCTGGAGGTCCAGGGCTACGCCGACCGCGCCGCGGCGATGGCGGATACGGTCGCGGCGCTGATCGACCAGACGCTGCCGGACTCGGTGTACTGGGTCGAGGTGCTGCGGCGCGGCCGAAGGGAGCGGGTGACGCTCGCCAGCGCCCCGGTCGAGGTCGGGCCGCTTTTGCGCGAGCGGTTATTTGAAGCCAAGACCGGCCGGGGCGACGCGCTGCCGGTGGTGCTGACGTCGGCGACGCTGGCGACGGGGGCGGGTGCTAAGCCGCAAGCGGCTTTGGCCAAGGCGTTTGATCACCTGCGGGGGCGCCTGGGTTGTGACACGGCCCAGACGCTGCTGCTAGGTTCGCCGTACGACTACGGCGCGCAGGCCGAGCTGGTCGTCGCCCGCCACCTACCCGAGCCCAACGACGCCCGGCACTTCGACGCGATGGCGCCGACGCTGCTGCGTCACCTCGACGCGAGCGACGGCGGGGCGTTCGTGCTGTGCACCAGTTACGCGACGCTGCGCCGCCTGGCCGAGTGGCTGCGGCCGCACCTGACACGCCGCGGCATGCCGCTGCTGGTCCAGGGCGACGGCCTGCCGCGCAGCGTCATGCTCGACCGCTTCCGGGGGGACCACCGCAGCGTGCTGGTCGGCACCGACAGCTTCTGGCAGGGCGTCGATGTCCCGGGCGAGGCGCTGCGGCTGGTGGCGATCACCCGGCTGCCGTTCGTCGTGCCCGACCGGCCGCTGGTCGAGGCCCGCGGCGAGCGGGTCCGCGCCCGCGGCGGCAGCCCGTTTGCCGAATACTCCCTGCCCGAGGCGGTGCTGAAGTTCAAGCAGGGTTTCGGCCGGCTCATCCGATCCAAACGCGACCGCGGTACGGTACTCGTCCTGGACCCCCGCCTGCGCACCAAGCCCTACGGCCGACGCTTCCTCGCCGCGTTGCCCGACCTGCCCGTACGTGACGACCGCCCCGCCGCCCCCGCCCCCGCCGACGAACCCGCCTGGAGACACACCGCTTGAGCGACACGCCCCCCAAACGCTACCTCGTGCTGTGCACCGGCAACCGTTGCCGGTCGCAGATGGCCCACGGCTGGCTGCAACACCTCGGCGGCGACGCGGTCGAGGTCGCCTCGGCCGGGACCAAGCCCAAGGGCGTCCACCCACTGTCGATCGAGGTCATGGCTGAAGCCGGCGTCGATATCTCCGGACACACGTCCGACCGCGTCGATACCTACGTCGACCACGACTTCGACGTCGTGGTCACCGTGTGCGACGCGGCCCGGGAGTCGTGCCCCGTCTTCCCCGGCGCCAAGCGGACCCTGCACCGCAGCTTCGAGGACCCCGACTACCCGGAGATGGCAGAGAACAACCCGGCCGAGTTCCGGCGGGTGTTCTGCCGCATCCGCGACGAGATTCGCGACTGGGCGGTCGGCTTCCTCGCCGCGGAGGGGGTTGAGGTCCGGGCGGCCGTTTGAGCGTTACGGGCAGTACGGCCCGCGCCGCGGCGGCGGGTGGTGATAGTGGCCGTGGCCGTGGCCGTAGCCCTTCTTTTTCTTGGGGTGGTCGTCGATCTCGGTGGCGATGACGTAGCCGATGCCGGCCCCGACGGCGGCGCCGATGAGCGCGCCGGTATGGCGGTCGTGCGCGCAGCCGGTCAGCGGGACGAAGGCCAGCAGCGCGGCCAGCACGCCGAGGCGTCGGGTCGTCGGTGTCAACGCGGTCCGTCGGGTCATGGCGGGGTCTCCTCGGCCGACGGGGATCGAAACGCCGGTCCACCCTATCGAACCGAATCGCCGGGTTTGCCGCGGTGAAGCGCGTGCCACGCCCGCAGGTCTTCGCGTTGCTCGACCCAGTCGGGCCACGGCGCGGCCGGGTCGGGCCGCGGCGCGGCGGGCGGCAGGTAACGGTTCAGCACGTGGGCCCACCGCTCGGCCCGCAGCCGACGGTCGAGCCCGGCCGAGCCGCCGGGCGGCGAGCGGAACAAGGCGTCGAGTACCTCACGCCACCGGCCGCGGTGCAGCAACGCGAGGGCCACGGTGCTGTCGGGCACGCCCGCGCGGCCAAGCAGCGACACGACCTGCGCGTCCTCGAAGCGGGCGTCGCCGCCGGACATCCACAGGCCGACCCGCAGTAAAACTCGGACCGCGGGGTCGCGCTCGGTATCGACGGCCCGCCGCAGCGACGCGAGTTTCCGCCCGGTCAAGCCGACCAGCACCGCCCCCGACGCCCTGCCGTCGGGGTCGAACCCGCCGAGCAGTTCGCCGATCAACGCGTCGAGCCGCGCCCCGTCGAAACGCTCGGCCGCGACCACGCAAGCGAGGTCGCGCACTGCCGCCCGGCCGTCGAGCCGCAGCGTATCGTGCAGCCACGCCGGCTCGGGGTCGCGGGCGGCCCGCGCGGCGGCGACACGGACCAGGTGCGGCATCGCCGGATCGAAGGCGACATGATCGAGGCGGCCGAGCGGCGCATTTTCGAATTGCCGCAAGCGGTCCGACCAAACATCGCTCGCGGCACCGATCGGGTCGTCGGGCACCTCCGACTCGACGCGGCGCTCACCGGACGCCACCCGGAGCAACCGACGGACCCACCGACGGACCGCCTCGTCACCGTCACCCGTTAACGGTTCCAAGGCGTCACGCAGCGGCGGGCGGAGGCCGGCGAGCCCGGCCCAGGCGGTGACGGCGGCGTGACGCACCGACGCCTCGGGGTCGCGTAGCGACGGACGCAACGCTTCGGCGATCGCGGCCACCGGCGGCTCGGGCAGCTCGACGGCCAGCTCGCCAACGCGGCGTACAGCGGCGCGGCGCAGGGCAGGGTTGGGGTCGTTCAGGCCACGGGCCCGGTGTCCGAGGATCATCGCCGGCGGCACCGGCGGGCTGCGCCAGGTGCCGGCCCGCTCGAGCAGGCCGATGAGTTCGAAGCGTTGGGTTTGCGAATAAGCCGGGTCTTGGAGCCGGCGTACCGCCGACGCGTCCCGGGCGGCGGCGGCGATTCCGGGGGGACCGGTGGATGCGGCGTAGGCGGCGGCGATCCGGAACGCGTCGTGCGGCAGCGTATCGAGCCGGCGTGCAAGCGTGTCCTGAACCACCGGGTGGTCAACGACCTCGGCCCGCCGCAGCACGGCCAGCAGCGGGCCGAGGTGATCCGCATCGATCGTGTCGATCCGCGTCGCGGCGGCCGACGCGTGACGCGGTTGGCGGTCTACCGTGCGGTACAGGTCGTTGAGGACGGCCTCGCGGACCGCGGACTCGGGGTGATCCAGCCGGGCGAGCGTGATCGCCCGCTCGGCGTGCCGGACGCCGACGACGCCCAGCGGCACCGCCGCGGCGACGGCGAGCAGCGTGGAGATCGCCGTCAGCGGCCGCGGCGGCGGCGGACGACGTTGTGGTCTTGGCATCGTCAGATTTTACCGCGGGGGGCAACCCCGCTTAAACGGGGTTGCCGGCGTCGCGGAGGTCGAGGTACGCCATCTCATCTTCCGTAAGCGTGAGGCCCAGCGCGGGCAGCGAGGTCGCGGTCTCGCGGAGCTGCCGCGGGCCGATCAGCGCGAACGAGGGGAACGGCTGGCTGAGCACGTAGGCCGCGGCGATGTTGATCGCGGTGACGCCCTTCCGTTCGGCGAGCTCGAAGGCGCGTTCGCGGCGGAGCCGGTTGTCGGGCGCGTCCCAGGCGTCGCCCTCTTTCCAGACGTCGTTACCCTCACCACTGCGTGAAACGAAGTAACCGCGGGCCTGACTCGACCACGCGAAGTTGGGGACTTGATGTTCGATGAGATAGTCGCGGGTCGCGGGCACGGTGGCGGCGACGCAGCCGGCCCAGACCGGGTTGACCATCCGCGCGAGCGAGAAGTTGTTGCTCATCAACGCGAACGTCCGTTTGCCGTTTGCGGCGGCGTATTCGTTGGCGGCGGCGAAGCGTTCGACGCCCCAGTTGCTACCGCCGAAGACGGTGATCCGGCCGGCCTCGGCGTGCTCGTGCAACACGTCGACGAACTCGCCGACCGGCACGCCGGGGTTGTCGCGGTGCATGATGTAGATGTCGGCGTGGTCGGCCTGGAGGCGGTCGAGCGAGATCAGCAGTTGCTTGGTGATGCCCTCGGGCGTGCAGTGCGGGGTGTGGGCACCCTTCACGATGAGGTTGACGTCGTCGCGGACGCCGCGGCTGCGGACCCATTGGCCCAGGAGTTGTTCGATCCGGCCGCCGGCGTAGATGAAGGCGGTATCGAACGTGTTGCCGCCGCGCTGGACCCAGTCGTCGAACATGACCGCGGCGTGGGGGAAGTTGGGCTGGTTGTCGCAGCCCATGATGAACTTGGAGACGGGGCGGTCGAGGCCGGGGACGTGGCCGTAGGTCATCGGGGCGTCGGGGAGGGGCGCGGCGGGTCGGCCGTTGAGCGGGGTGGGGAAGCCCGCGGGCGTCTCGGCGGGGTAGACGAGCTTGATGGCGCGGCGCCAGCCGTCGAGCGTGGTGGCCTGGCCGAGGGTGTCGGCGTGGGTCATGGCCGGGGCGTCGGCCTCGCGCTTCCCGTCGCGGATCGCGGCGCAGGCCGCGGCGACCTCGTGGCCGAAGCCGCTGCGGGTCGGGGGGACGTGGATCGTCTCGGTCTCCCCGTTCTTGGTCACGAGGATTTGGCCGGGCTCCGCGCCGTCGCGGCGGTTGAGCCAGGGGTCGGGAACGGTGATCGTGCCGTAGGCCCCGACGATGCGGCAGGCGTTCTTGAGGTTGGCGCGGACGGCGGTGGCGACCTGCGCTACGGCACCGGTCTCGAACTTCAGCGTGGCGGCGGCCCATTCGTCGACGCCGGTCTCGCCGAGATGCGCCGCGCCGGTGACACCCACGGGGTCGAGGAACGGCCGGCCCACCGCGGCCCCGGCGACGAGGCGGGCGTACTCCACGGCGTAGCAGCCGACGTCCAGGATGCCGCCGCCGCCGAGCGCCGGGTCGAATAGCCGACCCGCGGGGTCGATGCTGTCGCCGCCGCCGAAGCCGAACGACACGTCGATCATGCGGACCTCGCCGATGACCTTCTTGTGCAGCAGCTTGACGAGCTTGGCGGTCTGCGGGTGGCAGCGGTCCTTGAACGCCTCCATGTAGAACACGCCGGCCTCGTCGACGGCCTGGAGCAGGGCTATCGCCTCGGGGTGATTCAACGCGGCGGGCTTCTCGCAGAGCACGTGCTTGCCGGCTTGTGCGACCGTGATCGAGGTGCGGGCGTGCATCGGATGCGGCAGGGTGACGTAGACCGCCTCGACGTTGTCGTCGGCGAGCATCGCGTCGTAGCTGCCGTAGCCGGCGGCGTCGGGCAGGCCGTTGTCCGCGGTGAAGTCTTTCGCCTTCTCGACCGACCGGCTGGCGACGGCCACAACCTCGGCTTCATCGACCTCGGAGACCCCGTGAACAAAAGCCTTGGCGATCGTGCCCGCCCCGATGATGCCCCAACGTACAGGTCCTGACACGCTTAACCTCTCGTTACTACGGGTGATCCCGACGGTAAAACAGGTACGGCAACCGGCGGCTGCCGAAACGACGGGACAGTCTACCGACTCGCCTCAACCGGCCCGGCGGGGCCGGCGTCACCCCCCTTGGTGACGTCCGGCGTCGCCGTCACGGCCGGGGGGGCCTCCTCGTTGAGCTCGATGTGACCATTGTCGTCGTGGCGGGCCAGCCCCAGCTCGATCAGCGCCAGCAGCGCGGCCTCCTGCTCGGCCTGCTTCTTGCTGTTGGCCCAGGCCGCCGCGTACCGCCGGCCCTCGATCTCGACGCACACCTCGAACGCCTTGGCGTGGTCCGGGCCCTTCTCGTCCAGCAGCAGGTACGTCGGGTTCGACGGCAGGTGCTTCTGCGCCATCTGCTGCAGCACGCTCTTGAAGTTCTGCTGGTGCGCCGACGCGGCGGCCTCGACGATGTACGGCTCGACGTGTTGCAGGATGAACGACCGCGCCGCCTCGATCCCGCCGTCGAGGTAGATCGCCGCGATGATCGACTCGTACACCGCCGCGGCCACGCTCGACGGCAGGCCCGGTCGGCCCGCCATGCCCTTGCCCAGATTCAGCCGCTTGTCCAGCCCCAGCGACTTGGTGATCTTCGCGCAGACCCGCCGCGACACGACCGCCGATTTGATCTTGGTCATGTCCCCCTCGAGCAGGTCGGGGTAGGCGACGAACAGGCGCTCGCAGACGACGTAGCCCAGGATCGCGTCGCCCAGAAACTCCATCCGCTCGTTCGACGCCAGCCGGTTGTCGGCGACCGAGGCGTGGGTCAACGCCTCACGCAACAGCTGCGGGTCGGTGAAGCGGTAGCCCAGCAGCTCTTCGGTGACGTGCGGCATGGTCGATCGGGGTGAACGGCCCGCGCGTCGGCGGCGTAGAAACGGCTGCCCGACGCGACGACAGGAACCCGGATTGCACCAAGTATCAAAGCCCGCGATATCCTTGTCAAAACCCTGCCACGCCCTAGGCTCACCCCATGATGAGAGTCATCGTCTTACTGCTCGTTGCCCTGCTCGCCGGCCCCGCCGCCGCCGAGCCCCCCCCGGAAATGCCCGCGTCCGAACCCACGCCGACGATCGCGTTGGCGGACGTGAAGGTCGGCATGAGGGGCTACGGCAAGACGGTGTTCCACGGCCAGGCCATCGAGCCGTTCGCCTTCGAAGTCGTCAGCGTCGTCAGCGATTCGTCGGCCAAGCGGGGGACGGTGTGGGTCGTCTGCACCGATGAACGCATGACCCGCAGCGGCCCGGTGCAGGGCATGTCCGGCTCGCCGATGTACGTCTGGGACGAGGGCGAACCGCACGTGCTCGGCGAGGGTGGCCGGCTGATGGGCGCTTTCGCCTTCGGCTACCCGGACGTGAACGTCTGCCTCGTCGGTGTGCAGCCGATCGAATACATGCGTGAGGTCGGCGACCGGGCCCGGAAAGAAGACCTCACCCAAGCGCGGCGGCGCGGCGTCGCCCCCGGAAGCCTGGACCGAACCCTTGCCGCGCTGGCTCGTACGGCCGACCGCTCCGCCGCGATACCGGCCCTGCGGGGTCAACTCGACGCGGTCACACGGCTGACCCGGGGCTGGTCTGCGGGGACGAGGCTGAACGAAACCGACCGCCGCCCCACCGCAGCGCCGCCGGCCCGGCCCGAGGCTTCGTCCGCCCCCGCCTCGGTGCGGCCGATGCTGCTGCCGATGGCGGTCGGCGACGCCGCGGCCGCGTCGTGGCTCGCGCCGCTGCTCGAGCCGGCCGGCATCGCGGTCATGGCCGACGACCTGGTCCGCGTCGCCGGCGAGCCGCCCAGCCACGTCGACCCCGCCACCGTCCGCCTCGAGCCCGGCAGCGTGCTGAGCATCCCGCTCGCCTTCGGCGACCTCGACCTCGCCGCCGCCGGCACCGCCACCGACGTGCTGCCCGACGGCACGGTGCTGGGCTTCGGCCACGCGATGCAGGCCGTCGGCAGCGCCCGCCTGCCCATGGCCACCGGCTACACCCACTTCGTCGTCTCCCGCGACTCGCTGAGCTTCAAGCTCGCCGGCAGCCTCGACATCGTCGGCGGCATCCTCCGCGACGAGGCCGCCGCCGTCGCCGGACTCCCCCGGAAGTCCGAAGCCGACGACCCCGCCTTCTTCGCCGCGCCCGTCCGGGTCACCGCCGCCTACCCCGGCCAGCCCGCTCGAGACTACGACTACCGCGTCGTCGATCACCCCGTCCTCACCGCGCCCATCGTCGGGGCCGTGGTCAACGCCAGCCTCACCGCCGTCCAGGCCCCGCCGATGTTCCACACCCTCCGGACCACCGGCACCCTGACCTTCACCGGCGGACGCACCGTCACCCTCGACAGCGTCCTGCCCGGCGGCGGAATGCAGGGCCTCGCCTTCGACCTGCTGCCGCCCATCGCCGCGATGATGCAGAACCCCTTCGACCCCCTCCGCCTCGAGTCGGCCGAGCTCGAGGTCACCGTCGAAACCGACCTCGACCTGCTCACCCTCACCCGCGCCACGCTCGACCGTGCCGCCGCCCGCCCCGGCGAGACCGTGAACGTCGCCGTCACCCTCCAGCCCTTCGACGCCCCGCCGCGGACCCGCTCCCTGGCCTTCACTTTGCCCGGCGACCTGCCGCCCGGCGAGTACCAGCTCCTGGTCAGCGACGCGATGCAGTACACGTTCCGCATGCTCGGCACCCGCCCCGACCTGAGCGCCATCGACGACATCGACGCCCTCCGCGACGCCCTGCAAGAACTCGCCGCCGTCGACCGCGAGGCGGTCTACCTCGGCCTGCCGCTCATGGAGCCCGGGCTCGCCGTTGCCGGCCGCGCCCTCGACGGCCTGCCCCGCAGCCACGCCGCCGTCCTCGCCGCCACCGCCTCCTCCGCCACCACCCCCGTGCCCCGCTTCGTCGAACAAGACCACCCGACCGACGGCGTGACCCAGGGCGAGCTGACGCTCCGCCTCGTCGTCTTGCCGAACGAACCGTAAACCGATCGACGATCGAACCGATCGCCCCGACCCGACCGGAATCTGTTGCATGCCCCGACCGCCCCGCTACGCCTCGATGCTCCGTTGGATCTGCTCGGCTTTGCTCGCCTGCCTGGCCCTTCCGGGGGCGGCGATCCAGCCGCAGCGGTGGGTCCACTCGACCGAGGCCGACTTCGAACCCGGCACGTTCGACGGCGTGGTCGTGACCAACCTCGGCGACCTCAAGCTCGCCAGCGCCGCCGAGCCCACGGCTGAGCTGCCCGACGGCGTGTCGGTGATCTACGACACGGCCGTCGTCGGCGATACGCTGGTCGTCGCCGCCGGCCCGGAAGGCAAGCTACTGGCGATCGACGACGGCGAAGCGGTCGAGCTGATGGTGTTCGAGGACCGGCAGGTCTTCAGTTTGCTCGCGACCCCGAACACAAGCGTGTTCACCGCCGCGGTGAGCGGGGCCGAGTCGTCGCTGCTGACCCTGAACCTCGACACCGGCGGAGACCAACCCGAAGCAAGCATCCTCAAAGAGGTGGCGCTGCCCGAGGTCGATTACGTCTGGGACCTCGCCACGCGACCCGGCGACACCACGCTGCTACTGGCGACCGGCGGCGAAGGCAAGGTGTTGGGCGTCGGACCCAACGACACCGCCGAGACGCTGCTCGACACCGCGCAGGCCAACGTCCTGTGCCTGGCCGTCGGGCCCGACGGCGTGGTCTACGCCGGGACCGACACCGACGGGCTGGTGTACCGCCTCGACGCGGACGGCACCGCGTTCGTGGTCTACGACGCGGCCGAGCCCGAGATCGGGGCGCTGCTCGTGGCGGGCGACGGGTCGGTGTACCTCGGCACCGCCGACGCCGATCAGGCCCGGCCCGGCCGGCTCGAAAACGCCGCCGGCGAGGCGGGCCGGCCCGACGCGGATCAAGCGGCGATCCCGGTCGAAGTCGAACCGATCGACCCCCCGGACCTGCCCGTCGAACCGGACCCCACGCCCATGAACGCCCCGGCCGAAGCCGCCGCCGCCGAGACCGACGAGATCGCCGGCCCGCCCACGACCGATACATCCGAAACCAACGCAGACGAAGACCCCGGCGACGCCGCGGCGACCCCGACAACGCCGACCGCCGAGCAGTACGACCGCCTCCGCGATGAAGTCCGCCGCCGCCTGCTGGCCGCCCGCGAGACCGGGGCGATGCCCGCCGGCAATGGCCGCCCCGCCGCGGCCGACCGCCCGACCCGACGGGCCGCGCCCGCCGCCGCGGCCGACAAGTCCGGCAACGCCGTGTACCGCCTCGACCCCCACGGCTTCGTGTCCGAGGTCTTCCGCGAGTCGGTCATGGTGCTCAGCCTCGCCGAAGACAACAGCGGCCGGCTGCTCGTCGGCACCGGCAGCGAGGGCCAGCTTTACCGTGTCGATCCCGCCGCGGGCGAGGTCGCCGTGCTCAACGACCTCGAGCCGCAGCAGCTCCTCGCCCTACGGCCCACCGACGCCGGGCTGCTCGTCGGCGGCAGCAACCCCGCCGCCCTGCTGTCGCTCACCGGCGACACCGCCGACACCGGCACCTTTACCAGCCAACCCCTCGACGCCGGGCAGGTCAGCCTCTGGGGCCGCTTCCGCCTCACCGCCGACCTGCCCCCCGGAAGTTCCGCCTCCGTGCGTTTCCGGGCGGGCAACGTGGCCGACCCCGAGATCGCCGCGTGGTCCGCCTGGACCGACCCGATCGACGTCACTCCCGACGACGACCACCCTCCGCTGGCCCCGCACGAGCTCGAGGTCGCCGCGCCCCCGGCCCGGTTCCTGCAGTACGAAGTGACCCTTGAATCCGACGCCGCCGAGGCGACCCCATTGGTAGGGAAAATCGAGCTCGCCTACGTCACCCCCAACCTCCGCCCCGCCGTCGCCTCGCTCACCGCCGCCTACCCCGACTTCGCCGGCGTCGACCAGCCCGCATCCACCACGATGAACCTCGCCTGGTCGGCCACCGACGACAACGGCGACCGCCTGCTCTACGACCTGCATTTCCGCCCCGCCGGCGCAAGCGACTGGCTGCACCTGGCCGAAGACCTGACCGATACCTCTTTCGCCTGGGAGACCCGCAGCGTCCCCGACGGCCGGTACGAGCTCCGCGTCACCGCCGACGACCGCCTCGACAACCCCGGCGACATGGCCCTCACCGCCGCCCGCCGTGCCGACCCCGTCCTCGTCGACAACACCCCGCCGACCCTCACCCTCGACGGCTCGGTCGGCGACGGCTCGGCCGAGCTCCGCGGCGAGGCCGCCGACGCGTTCTCCACCATCCGCTCCGTCGCCTACGCCCTCGACAACGCCGACGAGTACGTCCCCGTCCTCCCCGACGACCTGATCTACGACTCGACCCGCGAGGCGTGGTCGGTTACACTCTCTGATCTTGCGCCCGGCGGCCACGTCGTGACCGTCCGCGTGCTGGACGACCGCGGCAACGCGGCCTTCGCGTCCCGACTGTTCGAGGTCGAATAGCCCCCACCCGCAGCCCGAGCCCTTTCCGATGACCACCCACTACCCCAAGCGTCGCAGCCTGATCAAGCGGGCCCGCAAGTTCGGCTTCCGCGCCCGCATGCGCACCAGCAAGGGCCGCAAGCTCATCAACCGCAAGCGCCGCGCCGGCCGCAGCGTCACCGTCCGACGTTCTTTCTAACAGCTCGGTCAGCTGCGACGCAACGCGTCGCTGACCACGCCCTCTGAGACCTAACGACCCTCACCCTCCAACGCCGCCAGCCGGCGTTCGAGGTCACGCACGCTCTTAACCAACTCGGGCACCCGCTGCCCCGCCAACACCGCGCGCTTGGCCTCGGTCAGCGGCCGGGCCGGCGTGCCGCCCCACCGCCCCGAGTCGTCGGGCAGGTCGTGCATCACCTTCGCCGCCGCCGCGATCTCGACGCGATGCCCGATCCGCAGGTGGCCCGCCACGCCGACCTGCCCGCCCATGACCACGTCGTCGCCGGTGACCGTCGAGCCCGCGATCCCGACGTGGGCCACCAGCAGGTTGCGTTGGCCCAGCCGCACGCCGTGGCCCAGCACCACGTTGTTGCTCAGCTTGCTCCCCGCCCCGACGAACGTGCTACCCAGCGCCGCGCGATCGACCGAACAATTCGCCCCCATCTCGACGTCGTCTTCGACCACCGCGTTACCCGCGGGCGGGATCTTGTGGTGCTTCGTCTCGCCGTCACCCGGGGCCCTCGCCGTGGCATAGCCGAAGCCGTCTTGGCCGATCACCGTGTTGGCGTGCAGCGTCACGCGGTCGCCCAGGACGCAGCGGTCGTACACGCACACGCCGGGGTGCAGCACGCAGTCGTGCCCGACCACCGCCCCCTTGCCGACGTAGACGTTCGGGTACAGCACGACGCGGTCGCCCAGCCGCGCCCGCGGCGCGACATACGCCCCGGGCCGGACCGTGCAGAGGCTGCCGACCACCGCGGTCTCGTCGATACTCGCCTCGGGGCTGATGCCCACCGGCGGCAGCGGACGCCGGCCGTGCAGCGCGACCATCGCCCCCCGGAACGCGAAGTACGGGTCGTCGGCCACCAGCGCCGCGGCGTCGCCCACGGCGTTTGCGTCCGCCGCGGCGACGACCACCGCCGAGGCCCGCGTCGCCGCCATCGCGGCGCGGTAGCGGGGGTTGCTCAGAAACGTGACCTGCCCCGGCCCGGCGTCCTCGAGCGTCGCGCACGACCCGACCTCAACGGCCGCGTCGCCCCGCAGCTCGGCCCCGATCCGTGTCGCCAACTCATCGAGCCTCATCGCCGCATTGTAATCGGCCCGCCGAAACGCAAAACCCCGACGCCAGCAAGGCTTAAGACCGGCGATAGGCGGTCGGCCCGCTCTGCTAAACTCCCGCTCATGCGGCGACTTATCGTCACCCTTGACGGCCCGGCCGGGTCCGGCAAATCCACCGTCGCCCGACGCCTCGCCGCCCGGCTGGGCCTCGACTTCCTCGACACCGGCGCGATGTACCGGGGCCTGACCGTCCGGGCCCTGGACCGCGGTATCGACCCCGAGGCCGAGGCCTACGCCGTCGTCCAGCTCGCCCGCAACGCCGACCTGCGTTTCGACTGGACCGCCGACCCCCCCGCCCTGCTGATCGACGGCCGCGACGTCACGCCCCGGCTGCGCGACCGCGACGTGGTCCAACGCGTCTCCGACGTCGCCGCGATCCCCGCCGTCCGTCAGGTGCTGGTCGAGGCCCAGCGCCGCATCGGCCGCGAACACCCCGGCCTCGTCACCGAGGGCCGGGACCAGGGCTCGGTCGTCTTCCACGACGCCGAGGCGAAGTTCTACCTCGACGCCACGCCCGAGGTCCGCGCCCAGCGTCGTGCCGCGCAGCTCCGCGAGCTCGGCCGGCCCGTCGACCTCGACACCCTCCGCGACGCCATCGTCCTCCGCGACCGCAAGGACTCGACCCGCCGGACCGGCCCGCTGATCCGCCCCGAGGACGCCGAGGCGATCGACACCAGCGCCATGACCCTCGACGCCGTCGTGGACCTGCTCGAGGGCAAGGTGCGGAGCAAAGCGCCGTGGCTGACGGTCGCGGCCGACGGGGACCGGCCGTGAGCCTGCTTGCGGCGATCCGCCGCCGGCAGCCCGGCCGGCCGCTGTGGCGCATCGCCGCGTGGCAGGCGATGCAGGCCACCGCCTGGCTCCTGCTGCTGGCCTTCTACCGCGGCCGGTGCTGGGGCGTACGGAACATCCCGGCCGAGGGGCCGGTGCTCTTCGCCGCCAACCACCAGTCGTTCATCGACCCGGTCCTCTTGGGCTTCGGCGCCAGCCGCCGCCACTTCTTCTCGCTCGGCCGGGCGTCGCTGTACGACCAACCCTGGTCCGCCTTCATGGGCCGGCTGACCAACTCGATCCCCGTCGAGCAGGGCGCGGGCGACGTCAAGGCGATGAAACGCTGCATCGAGGTGCTCAAACAGGACCAGGCCCTGATGCTGTTCCCCGAGGGCGCACGCACGCCCGACGGCGAGGTCCAGACGTTCGAGACCGGCACGATGCTGATCGTCAAGCGGGCGAAGCCGGCGGTAATCCCCGTCGCGCTCGACGGGCCGTGGGACATCTGGCCGCGACACCGCAAATGGCCGCGGCTCACCGGCCGCGTCGGCGTGATGTACGGCGAGCCGATCCCGGCCGAGACGCTCACCGCGATGGAGCCCGGCGCGGCGATGGCGCTGATCCGGCAGCGCGTGGTCGAGCAACGCGAGAAAATTACGACGATGCTGCGTTAGCCGCTTGCGGCCTAGCGGGCAATGGCTAAGCCGTAAGCGGCTAAAGTCAATACTCCCGCCGCTGTCGCGCCGGGGGGATGTTGAGCTGACCGCGGTACTTCGCCACGGTGCGGCGGGCGATCTCGATGCCGTGCTTCTTCAGCTCGTCGACCAGCGCGTCGTCAGACAGTGGCTTGTTCTTGTCCTCGGCGTCAATGACCTCCTTGAGCTTGGCCTGCACCGCGGTCCAGGACATGGCGGTGCCGTCGTCGGTCTCGGTGCCGCCGGAGAAGAACATCCGCAGCGGGAAGATGCCGCGCGGGGTCTGGAGGTACTTCTCGCTGACCGCCCGGCTGACGGTGGCGACGTGGATCCCGAGCTGGTCGGCGACCGAGGTCATGGGCAGGGGTTTGAGCGCCGCCTCGCCCTGCTCGAAGAAGTCGCGCTGCGCCTGGATCACCACGCCGATGACGCGGAGCAGCGTGTGGTGCCGCTGACGCACGGCGTCGATGAGCCAGCGGGCGTTGCGCAGGTTCGTGCCGATGAAGTCCCGCGTCTTCTTGTCGTTGGATTTGTCGGCGGCCATGTCCTCGTAGGCGGGCGAGACCTGCAGCGCGGGCAGCCGGCCGTGGGTCAGCGTCGCGGTGTAGGTGTCGGTCTCCTCGTCGTACTCGATGACGGCGTCGGGCGTGATGGTGCGGACGGTGTCGGCGGCGAGCAGCCGGCCCGGGTGGGGGTGGAACCGCCGGAGGCTCTGCACCGCCGCCTGCACCGCCGCGATCGGTAGCCCGGTGGCCTTGGCGATCTTCGGGTAGCGGTTGGCCTCGATGTCCTTGAGGTGGTCCGCCACCAGCGTGCGGGGCACGTCCAGGTCGGCGTCGGGGTCCTGGTAGGCGAGCTGGTCGATCTGCAGCAGCAGGCAGTCGCGCAGGTCGCGGGCGGCGAGGCCCGTCGGTTCGAGCGCTTCCTGCAGCAGCTCGACGCACTCTCCGAGCCGCGCGGCCGTGGTGCCGTCGGGGGCCGAGGCGAGCAGCTCGTCGTCGCCCGGGCGGAGGTAGCCGTCGGCATCGATCTGCCCGATGAGGTATTCGCCCAGCGACAGGGTCGGCTCGTCGAGGTCGGTCAGGTGCCACTGGTCTATCAGCTGGTCGTACAGCGACGCGCCGCGGGCCGCGGCGTTGGCCATCGCGTCCATCTTGGCGTCGCGTTCGCCGGCGTAGGACGAGGCGGCCCGGCGGAACGCGGACTCGCCGGCCTCGGACGTGTTGGCGGACCACGAGTCGCCGTACTGCTCGGTGATATTCGACAGCCGCTCGAAGTCGTCGGCCTGCTTGTCCTTCACCGCCGTGCCGTCGGCGACGACCAGCTCGCGCTCGCCCTCGCGGTCGTCGCGCCGCTGCTGCTCGCGGTCGGCCAGCAGGGACGCGGCGTCCCGCCCCGGCTCGACCTGCTCCAGCGTGGGGTTGCTCGCCAGCTCCTGCTCGATCCGCTCCTCCAGGGCCGGCTGGGCCATCTGGAGGATCTCCATGGACTGGATCATGCGCGGCGCCAGCTTCATCCGCTGGTCCATCCGCAGGTGTTGTCCGGTATCGAATCGCATGGGCAGCCTGGGGGGCGGGGGCGTCAGACGCCGCGTCGCGGAGCAATTTTATCGAGGCGGCGTGTATCCGACCAACGTTTCGGACGCGGTTGGCGTTACCGGAACGCGTGGCGTCGGTGCGGGTTCACTCGCCCCCACAGGGGGCAAGAAAAAGCCCCACGCGTGAGTCCGCGTGGGGCCCGGGGGTTGGTTCGGGGGCGACGCCGAGATCAGTTCTTCCCGGCCGGGTCTTCGCCCAGCAGCTCGGCGACCAGCCGGCTGTCGCCGACGGTGCTGGTGATCTCGTCGGGGGCCTCGGCCCCGGCGGCCTCGGCGATGGCGGCGGCCTGCTCGATCTCTTCCTCGACCGACAGGGCCTCCTGGGCCGGGGGCTCGGCGAGCTTGACCACGTCCATGTTCTGGTAGGCGTCGAAGCCCGTGCCGACCGGGATAAGGTGGCCCAGCAGCACGTTCTCCTTCAGGCCCACTAGGTCGTCGGACTTGCCGGCCAGGGCGGCCTCGGTCAGCACCTTGGTAGTCTCCTGGAACGACGCGCCGGAGAGGAACGACTCGGACTGCAGCGCGGCCTTGGTGATGCCCAGCAGCAGGATCGTCCCCGTCGCGGGGCGGCACTTGCTCGCCGAGGCGGTGGCCTTGCCGTCGGCCTCGAGCTTGGCGTTGAGCTCCTTGAGCTCGGCCTTGGTCACGATGCTGCCGACGACCAGCGTGGAGTCGCCCGGGTCCTTGACCTTGCCGCAGCCCGCGATCCGCTCGTTGGCTTCGCGGAAGCGGAACTTGTCGACGACCTCGTTGGGCAGCAGGTCGGTGTCGCCCGGGTTGTCGACGCGCGTCTTGCGCAGCATCTGGGCGACGATGACCTCGATGTGCTTGTCGTTGATGGGCACGCCCTGGGCGCGGTAGACGTTCTGGACCTCTTCGAGCAGGTAGTTGTAGAGCGCCTCTTCGCCCTTGATCCGCAGGATGTCCTGCGGCACCAGCGGGCCGTCGATGATCGGGTCGCCGGCCTCGACGAAGTCGCCGGAGTGCACCAGCAGGTGGCGGTCCTGCGGGACGTGGTGGTCGACCTCGAGGCCCGACTGCTCGTTGCGGATGATGACGGTCATCTTGCCCTTGCGCTTGTCGGACCGCAGCTCGACCTGGCCGGTGATCTCGGCCATG